>JAJYTO010000128.1 GCA_021793015.1 Bacillota bacterium | reverse complement strand
CCGTGTTCCTTCGTGTAGATGACGCGGTCGATGAATCCTTTTACGGGCGGCGTGTCCGCCCCGACATCGAGCAGAAATTCGCGTTCCGAGGACACCACGTCGGCGACGCGATAACGGCTGAAACGCGCGATCGCCCGAACGCCGCGGCGATAAAAGGATACGGCCGTATCGCGGTCGGGAAACTCGGGCATCATCACCTTAAAGGCGCTGTCATAGAGGCTCTTCAGGTCTCCAAATTCGCTCTCGCCGGACGTGTTGGCGTGCTGTTCGTACAATGTGTGCACTATTTTTCCGAAACTCGCATGATAGGTGGGCACCGTGTCCTCAGGCTCCAGTTGGAGCACATACTCATAGAAAAACCGGAGCCCGCACGTTTCAAGCAGCGACAACCGACTGTATGACAGATATTCCATACTATCCAGACTCCCATTCTACGACGCCGTATGCAACCCTGTGACTCCCCTATGATAGCATGGTTTAACAGACGCGGGCACGCGCGCGACACAGCGCCGCCCCGCTGTCGTCGACCCGATGCATTGTTGACGCCGCCCAGGCGTGCGCATGAACGCCGCCCAGGCGCACCCAGAGGGGACAGTGCGACAGTGCGCCACGCATCGTGCAGCACATCAATGGGCGCAGACAGGGAGCCGAGGATTGTTCGCCTCTGCTCCCTGCAGTTGCCCGCTGACCTTCCCCTTCTTCATGCCGCCAGGCGGTCCATGAGGCGACGACCCAGCGGGATCGCGCCGCCGCCATACGGCGGGGTCACAGGTTCGATTCCTGGTCGCCGCACCTTCGCGGCCCATGGCGCCGCTGAACTCAGGCCAAATTGTGCCAGGGTCTGTTCTTCGCCATCTCGCGATAGCATTCTTCACAAAGCTGGCCCGATCCTTCGATGAAATGCGCGCGCATAAAGATCGGAGTATCCACGCGCACCCCCGTGTCTTTCGCGCACAGGGCGCATTTCTCTGTCGTTCTCTCCACGGTCATCTCTCCCTCGCCCGCATAACTGCATATCGGTGGGAATGATTATACAACACACAACCGACCGCGGAAAGACATTTTTCAGAATTTACAGCTTTTCGGAAATGATCTTTGCCTGCATAAACAGCATCAGGTAGTCCCGGCCGCCCGCTTTGGAGTCCGTGCCGGACATGTTAAATCCGCCGAACGGATGGACGCCCACCAGGGCTCCGGTGCACTTGCGGTTAAAATACAGATTGCCCACGTGGAATTCACTGCGGGCGTACTCAAGATGCTCCCGGTTGCGGCTGAACACCGAACCGGTCAATCCGTACTCCGTCGCATTGGCAAACGCGATCGCCTCTTCAAAACTATGCGCGCGCGTCAGCGCCAGAACAGGGCCAAATATCTCCTCCTGCGCGATGCGGGCCTCCGTCTTCACGTCGCCAAACACGGTGGGCGTGATGAAATGGCCGTTGCCGGGCGTCGTCGAGCCGCCGCAGAGCAGCTTGCCTTCCGCTTTGCCGATCTCGATGTAGTCGAGAATCTTCTCGTAGGCGCTCTGGTCCACAACCGGCCCGACATGCACGCCGTCCTCATAGGCGCGACCCACCTGCAGCGCGGACGTCAATTCTGCGACGCGGGCGGCCACCTGATCATACATGTCGTCGTGGATGATGGCGCGGGAGCAAGCCGAGCACTTTTGTCCGCCAAACCCGAAGGCGCTGTTGACGATGGTGATCGCAGCCTCGTTGACATCGACGTTATTGTCCACGACAATCGCGTCTTTGCCGCCCATTTCCGCCACAACCCGCTTGATCCAGAGCTGTCCGGGATGTACTTCGGACGCCAGTCTGCTGATCCGCAATCCGACGTCGCGCGATCCCGTAAAATTGATAAAGCGCGTCTTCGGGTGCTCCACGAGGTAATCGCCAATCTCGCCGCCGCTGCCGGGCAAAAAGTTCGCCACGCCCGCCGGCAGTCCGACTTCCTCAAGCAACTCAAAAAACTTCGCAGCAATGACTGGGGTCGCGCTGGCCGGTTTCACGATGACCGTGTTGCCGGATACGAGCGCGGCCGACGTCATGCCCACCAGGATCGCCAGCGGGAAATTCCAGGGGGGAATGATCACGCCGACGCCAAGCGGTATGTACTGCAGCTCGTTGTCCTCTCCCGTGATGCGAACCAACGGCTGGCGATCATTCAGACGCATCATCTCTCTGGCGTAGAATTCCATGAAGTCAATGGCTTCGGCAACATCCGCGTCCGCCTCGGCCCACGTCTTTCCGGCTTCATAACACATCCAGGCGGAGAACTCATGCTTGCGCCTGCGCAGGAGGGCCGCCGCCTTGAAGAAATAGCGCGCGCGCACATCCGCGCCTGTCCGTTTCCAGTTGTCAAACGCGCGCAACGCGGCCTGCATCGCCTCTTCGGCCTGAGCCTGATCCGCTTTCGCAACATAGCCCACAATCTGTTTCAGTTCGGATGGGTCGTTCGAGACGATTTTCCCTTCTGCGGCGACATGCTGACCGCCAATAATCAGATCGTAATACTTGCCGAGTTGCCCCTTGACATGGTTCAACGCCTGCTTCATCTTCTCGCGTTCGGTCCCGTGAGAAAAATCTGTCAACGCTTCATTGACAAACTCATACATGACAGCGATCACCCTTTCCTGACACTCAGGCCGTCGTTCGGGCCAACGCTCCGGCGCACGGCGGGGCGCGCTTGAAAAGCGCACCCAACCTGAGTGAACCTCTATTAGAGGTTGTTCAAAAAGGGGTCAGAACTCCCCGGCGCATTGCTGCGTCAGCGCCAAGAATGCTCCCTCACGTACCCAAAACGTACGCTCGGTCCGCATTCTTGGCTCGCTTCCTTGCACTGCGCGGGTCTTACCTGACCCCTTTTTGAACACCCATTGTTTATTGTACCAGAGCCGAACGCGTTTGGCACAGGCACACCGTCGCCTGAGAACGATCGTCCGCCTGGAGAGAGGTCACGCATATCATGTCCGCAATGTCGTCCGTCCACACTAGACCCCCTGGACAGATCGTTCACCGGTCAACGGGCTCAGGGCGCTCGCGTACACGCAAGCGATCGATCATGGCAAATTCCCTGAGCAAAGTGGAAGCTCGCCTTTGCGGCTAGCACTTGCTGTATCCGCAAGCCTCGCACTCATAGCATCCGCCGTGCCTGACCAGGCTGTGCTGATGACACTGGGGACACAGATCGCGTCCCACCTCGGCGTCGCGAAGCGTTTTGCGCGCTGTCGCTCCCGTCGCTTCCAATTCCCCCCCCGGCACAGCGAGTCCGTCCCCCGCCATCTCAACCTGATACCCCTCCAGCGCAGCGGTCATCTCATCATTGTTGAGTTGGCGCAATGGGAAAGTTTCAGAATGCTGAATCAGAGATTTCGCGATGGCGTCAGGCACACTGGTGATCCGCCGTTCTCCAAACCCGACCGAACTGTGACCGCCGATCCCGCTGAAATGCTTGACGAGAACCGCCTCTTTGTCCGGATTCTGCGAGTCCATCAGATAGAGAGTGATCGCCCTGCCGAGAGCTTCATTGGCCGCGTACACATCAGATCCCGCCTTGCCGATGTTCACAAAGATCTCGCGCGCCAGTTTCTCCTCGCGATCGTCGTTGATGGTGATGAAGGCCGTGCCCAGCGGCGTCTCCTTCTTGTACGTGGCGCCATACAACACATCGGGCCGTTTGCGCTTCTGGTAACCATGGCGGTCCTGGACTCCTGCTGCACTCTGAGTCTGCGCTCCGGCCCCGCCCTGCGACTGCGCCCCGGCGGCCGTCTGCAGGGCGCCGGACGACGTCTGAGCCGCGCCTGCTTCCCCGTCCGCCGCGACGGTCTCGGCGTCCGCGTCGTGCGGATCGGTCAACGACAGGACCTGTTCGGAACGCGAACCATCTCGGTAGATGGTGACGCCCTTGCATCCCAGTTCATACGCCAGATCGTACAACTGCTTCGTGTCTTCCACCGAATACGAATTGGGCGCGTTGCACGTCTTGGAGATGCTGCTGTCGATCCATTTCTGCAATGCCGCCTGAACGCGCACATGCTCTTCGGGCGCCAGATCCATGGAGGTCACAAAGTAATCCGGAAGCGGTTGCTCGCCGTGCGACGCCCGGTAGTCTTCGACAATCTGCGCGTTTTCCTCGAACATGCCCAAACGGGAATTGCGATAATACGACCACGCGTAGTATGGTTCGCACCCGGTCGAGCAGCCGACCATCGTGCCGGTGGTGCCTGTCGGCGCGATGGTCATGGTGGTCACGTTGCGCACACCATGTTCCCTGATCGCCTCCACGACATGCGGTCGCTCCCTGGCGAGAGCCTGCATATAGCCCGATTGCAAGAACAGGTCCCTGTCATACATCGGAAAGGGCCCATTCTCTTTGGCCAACTCCACGGACTCCAGATAGCACCACTCCGCCATCAAGCCGATCAGCACATCGATGAACTGGACCGACTCCGGCGAGCCATAGCGGATGCCGCAAAAGATGAGCAGGTCATGAAGACCCATGATTCCCAATCCAACACGGCGTTCACCGAACTGATTGCGCTTGTTGTCTTCAAATGGATAGTACGTGGCGTCAATCACCGCATCCTGAAAACGCAGACCTGTCCGGGTGACATCCTCCAACTCTTCCCACTTCACATGATGCAGATAGAAGTCCGTCACCCCTTCATCAAAATAACGGCGCAACCAGCCGCGAATATACGCCTCTTTCTCCGCATCGCGAAACAGTGCCGCAACGCCGGAGTCGGCAAACCCGGTTGCAAACTGACTGAGGACAACCGCGCCCAGATTGCAGATGCCAAACGCGGGAAGTCCCTGTTCCCCGCACGGATTCGTGGCGATAATGGGATTGAAATAGCGTGAATTCGACATCTCGTTATAGCGGCCGAGAAATACAACGCCGGGTTCGGCCGATTTCCACGCTGAGTCGATCAGTTCATCCCACAGTTCCGTGGCTGCCACCGTGTCGCCCACGACAATGTCTCCCCCGGCGGCCTCCCACGCAAAGAAATCACCCTGAAACTCCGCGGCCCGCGAAAGCGGCGGATAACCCAGCGTCCATGCGGCGCCCTGGCGCTTGGCGGCCATGAACTCTTCCGATACGCCAATCGAAATGTTGGCCCCCGTGATCACGCCGTCAATCTGCTTGCACTTGACAAACTTGCGAATATCGGCATGGCGGTCACTTAGGATCAGCATCAGGGCCCCGCGTCTTGAGCCGCCCTGCAGTGTCAATTGACAGCCGATGCTCATGATCTCGCCCACGCCGACCGGCCCGAAGCCCTGTCCAAAGACCGCATTGCCCTTGTCGTACAGGAGGCCCCACGAGTAGGCGCCAGAACTGCGCCCGTTGACTCCCCGGACATAACTGTACCGAGGCCGCAACGACGACAGCAGCATGGAGACGCGCTTTTTTTCAAGCATGGCCTCCCACATGTCGGCGAGCCGCTCCGCGATCGTTCCCCTGCTGTCCCCCGGATTCATCACGACACCCACGACATCCTGCAAAATGAGTGCGCCGCTCTCCAGGATTTTCTCGTAGATCACCGGCGCGGGCAGAGTCTCGCCATAGCGAATGGGGCGATCCGCGGCCATCCACGCCTGCAGGTCGCCAGTCCACGCTTCCTCGTAGTCGCGAGCGCCCGTGTCCGGGAACACATACGTCCAGTTGGCGCCTTCTTCCACCGCCCGCAAGAACGCCTGCGAAACGCGAACGACCTTCGTGCTGTTGGGATAGTCCTGCGCCAAAAACTCAAGCAGATCTTCGTGCCACACATCAAGCACCAGCAACAGGTCCGATTTGCGCGACCGCTCTTCGGCAGGCGTGAGCCAACCCTGAGGCGGCACTTGGCTCAGATTCATGCCGACGCCGCCAGATCGCGCCTGAATTTCGAGCGTCTGCCCGAACGACCGGGCGTAATCGCGCACCGTCCAGCCCACATTGGGGATCACAAAGCAGTTATAACTTGTCGTTTGCATACCGGTTCCCATCGATGCGTTGATGCGCCCGCCGGGCACGTATCTCCACTGGCTTTGCAAGTTATAAAAACGCTCCTCATAGACCTCCGGACTCTTCGTCGCCCCCGCCACGCCGCGAGCGATGCGACGCCACATATGGCGAGGAGCGGTTTCCTGCAAAACGTCCACATGATCCATCGCGACTTCCGTCTGAAAGCCGTCCCGCAATTCCACGGTGACCGTCCGGTTGCCCTGATCGATCCCGACAACCCTGGCCAGTTCGTGGTAGGCGCGCTTGCGATCCAACACGGCCACCACCAGACTGCCGGGCGCCAATGTTTCTTTTTTCGCATCCTTTAATAGATAGCGATCGGCCACGATCCGCTCTCCCGTGCCGCTTAGAATATCCTCTTCTGAAAACGACAACATCGACTGCTCAACGGCCATCTGTTCCGCATCCTTCCCTGCATCGATCTATCCCGGAAAATCGCCGCAGGCGCATTTTTTTCCCGGTTGTTGGTGGCGCGTCAGCGCCATGACAGTCTATCCCGAAAAATCAATCGTCCGTGCCGGTCGGAGTCATAGATTGCGCCCCTGCTCAGACACCGCTGTCGCTAAACTCGCGACGGGCGCAATATATGACTCCTCCCCGAGTGGGCCTTGCATCCATGAAAAGTTTCGTGGCGCCATTTTCATCCTGCTGATGGTGGCGCGTCAGCGCCATAGATGTCTACTCTTTCTGTGAAGATCCGGTCTCTTCTTCCCTGCGCCGAACCGCTCTGCCCTATGCAGGTCCAGGCTTCCCTGCATCGGTCCGCTCTTCCTGTGAGCCATTTTTCCCTTGCTGGTGCAATAATTGCAATATCTCCTGAGCGAACGTCTGCACATCCCGGAATTCCCGGTAGACGCTTGCAAAGCGAACATACGCCACGCCGTCGAGCTCCCGCAGCAGATTCATGACGCGGCCTCCCACCTCTGCCGCGGCCACCTCCCGCTCAAATTCGGCGCGCAGTTCCCGCTCCACGGCGTCGACGAGACCTTCGATCTGTTCCGATGTGATAGGCCGTTTCTCGCACGCGCGCGCGATGCCCCGCCTCACCTTCTCACGATCAAATTCCTCCCGGCTGCGGTCCTTTTTGACGACCATCAGAGGCGTCAATTCCACACGTTCATACGTGGTAAATCTCCTCTGACAGGCGATGCATTCCCGGCGCCGCCGAACTGTGGACTGGTCCTCGCTTGCCCTCGATTCCAACACCCGGGAATCTTGCGCTTGACAAAACGGGCACCGCATGTTCTCACCCCATTACCACATGTAGCGTAATATCGAGTACAACGACGATTATATACACTATATCTAGTCCGGTCAAGCCCGTTCTTCCAGCTTGTCCGGCGGCTTTCCAACGACCGCAGACTGCTAGTTCAGGAGCTCCGCAACGCCAGCCACGCGCCAATCAGGCCGCAGATCCGTGACAACCCGCACGCCCGTTTCCACGAGGATGGTTTTTGCGCCGGCGGCGATGCCCGCTGCGAGATCGGTCTCAGGGTTGTCGCCGATCACAAGCGCCTGCGCGGGTGCAATCCGCAACTTCCGGCAGGCCGTCCGCACAAAGTCTGCGTTTGGCTTGCCGATGATGAATGGCGACCGCTGCGTCGCGGATTGCAGGAGCGCGAGCAGCGCCCCCGCCCCCGGCGCGAATCCGCCCGCCACCGGCAGGGCGCGATCCGCGTTGGTTCCAACAAAGGCCGCACCGGCGGTCAGGTGCCGCATCGCCACGGCAAACTGACGATATGTTGCGTTCCGGTCCAGACCGACAACCACCGCATCCGCACGGGTCTCTCCCCCGTCCACGAGCGTGAGCTTTGCCTCCTGAAGCGCCGTTCGCAAACCCGCCTCGCCGATCATGTATATGGACGACGCCACACGATGTTCACACAGCCAGTCCGCAGTGGCCATGCTGCTCGTATACACGCTCTCACGCTCCGCCGGAAAGCCGAGAGACGTCAGTCTCGCCGCCACGGCGTCAGGCGTCCGCAGCGAGTTGTTCGTAAAATACAGAAAAGGAACGCCCAATCGCTGAAGCCTCCGCACAAACGCCGCCGCTCCCGGAAGAGCGGCCCCGCCGCGTATGAGCGTGCCGTCAAGGTCGAGAAGAACGCCGCCGATGTCAGACCAATTGATCACGTGATATCCTCCGGAGGCGCCAAGAAGTCCACGGTGGGTTCGGAGACAGCCAGGCGAAAATTCACGACGCGGGCGCATACAAACAGCAGGTCAGACAGACGGTTCAGATACCGTCTGATCTCCATATTCGCGCCCTGCTCACGGAGCAACCCCACACACAATCGCTCGGCGCGGCGCACCACAGTCCGGGCATGGTGCAAATGACAGGCGGAGAGATCTCCTCCCGGCAAGATGAACTGCCGCAAAGGAGGCGTTTCGGCGTCCAAACGGTCAATTGCCCGCTCGAGTTGCTCCACGTGGGCTGTCGTCACAAAGCCCGCACTCTGCCTGTCTGCGGGCGTGGCCAGATCGCGGCCAAGGTCAAACAGATCGCGCTGCACTCTCACAATGATCTTGCCGATATCGTCCATCACAGCGCCGTGCGATCGCAGGGACGCCGCGACGATTCCCAACACCGAGTTCGCCTCATCGAGCGTTCCGTACGTCTCCACGCGGTGATCGTCTTTGCCGACGCGATGCCCATGGATCAGGCTCGTTTGTCCTTCGTCTCCCGTTTTGGTGTATATTTTCACTGTGGGAATTCCTCCAATCCTGTGTGCAGAGGTGATGTTGTCATGGCACTGAGCGTCCAGCGAATATGCGCAACCACCTCTGCCGAGATGCTGGAACGCTCGGCAAACGCCTATCTGGTGTGGAGCGGCGGGGAAGCGGTTCTCATCGACGCCGGATACGCCGACAGCGCGAGAGACGTCATTGGCGTTGCAAACCGTCTGGACGTATCGATAACGGGCATCTGTCTGACCCACTACCATCCCGATCACAGTTTGGGAGCACCGGAGGTCGCCAGGCAGTTCTCATGCCCGATCCATTGCCACCCTGCGGACAGGACCGACCTGGAGAAACTCTACGAATCCATGGTGCCCATGGACATTCCTTGGCGGCAGATGATCCGTGCGGACCTGATTCCAGATTCGTCGATCCATCTGGGCGACGCAACGCTCCGCGTCCTGCACACTCCGGGTCACACGCACGGACACATTGCCTTGCTGCATGAAGCGTCCGGCAGCCTCTTTTCCGGCGATACCGTGATTCCCGGAGGTACAGTCTGGATTGGTCCGCCTGATGGGCATCTCCAGACGTATCTGGAGTCCCTGGACGCTCTCATGGCTGTGCACTGCGCGCGCATCTATCCCGGCCACGGCGGTTTGGTCGAAGAACCGACGATGCTCATCCAGACCATGAAGACACGCCGCCTCGCCCGCGAACGACAAATCCTGGATCTCATACGAGAACGATCCCGAAGCATTGACGACCTGGTCGAACTTCTCTACGGGGATACTCTAGCCAAGGATCTGCGCTGGGTCGCCGTCAAAACGGTGGCAGGCCATATCGGCAAATTGCTCGAAGAAGAGCGCATTGAACGGGCCCCACAGGTGCATCCGGATATTCCTGAGTACCGCTGCCGATGAGACGCCGCAAACACAGCTCATCTGTGCGGATTTGCCATCTGCGCAATGAACTGGTCGATTCTGCCGTCGTCGTCACGTTGCTCCGGCAACAATCCGTGTCTGAGCAGCGCCGCTGTCGAATCGTAGGCGCACAGGGCGGTCAACGCATCGACAGTGGGCGGGGCGAGCAGATAGGATCCCGCATCCCGTTCACGCAGGATATCCTGCGGCGTCGTCCACAAAGCCATCTCAAACTCCGACTCCGCCAGTCGCAGATCCTCCTTCGCGCTTGCGGGAGCCTCTATCACGAAATAGTGCGTGTCAAAGCGATGCCGGACCCGCTCCGGCGTGACACGGCGACCGAAATAGCGAACGGCCGTTCCGTCCCCTGCGCCATGGCGCAGGATCGTCATGTCCGGACTGGACTGCATCCGCAACCCGGTTTGCAAACCAACTTGCAAACCCGGTTGTTGTCCTATTTGTAGACCCGGTTGCAGACCGGTTTCCTCAAATAGCTCCCGCAGGCCGGCCGCAAGCAGCGAATAATAGAGTTCATCCCGCGTGACAGACCGCGCAAAAACCACGACGTCACCCACTGCAAACTCAGCAGGAGCAGGGGGCAAGATGTTCGACGGTTCACGCTGGCTGAAGGAGGCGCTCTCCAGCCACGACCGCGCGCTGTCCAGGTCCGCCTCCTCCAACACCCCGCCGGGAAACACCATAAACCCCGGCAGAACACGCAGCGTTTGAGCTCGCTTGGCAAGCAGAACCTCTAACTTGGCCGAAGACGCAGACTCCTCCTCCAGGGCGTCGTGAGGCAGACCTTGACCGCGTTTCCGAAGGAGCACTACGGACGCGGCCTCTTCCTCCAAGGCGTCGTGAGGCATCGTCGCTCTCCCTTGGCCGACAGGGTCCAGAGAATCGGCCCCGGACGTATGGAACAGAGGACCCCGACCCTGATCTCCCAAGGCAACTGCAGAGACAGAATGCGCGGCTTGTCTCACCACGATGACAGTTGCGGACAGCCGTGGCTCAGCAGGTTTTTGAGCAGTCATGGACTGCAAAGAGTCGGTCATGGTAATTCTCCTGTCCCGAAAAGTTACGATTGTCCCTACCGGTCGGAGTCATCGATTGCGCCCCTGCCCGCCAGGACGGATCATGCATGCCGCTGCGGTCTGTCGTAATATCGATCGCCGTTCCTTGCCTGGGTGACGGCCCTCTGTCAGGCGCTCGGCGCTTCCTGCAGGCGCTTCTCTGCATCCGTCTGACGGTCAGATGCAGGCAAGGGGAAGAGATCGCTCACTTTTGCTGCGCGTCCGTATTCATTCTTATATATGATATGCTCCCTCGCAAACCGGCGCGGGCTGTCAATGCCGCAAGCGGCGGCAAGTGCGAACAGGCTCGACCGCACGCTCAAGACGTAGTTCATCACACGCCACATTTTCTCCTCGGGAACCAATGCCGCCTGATACTTTGGATCTGTCGTG
>JAJYTO010000127.1 GCA_021793015.1 Bacillota bacterium | reverse complement strand
GTTTCGTCAGTTTTTCACCTTGCAGCCAGCGCATCAGAACGCTTTCGTCCGCTGCATCCGCGCCTGTCCTGCGCACGATGCTGGCGCGAATCGGTTGCCGAACCGCGGCATAGATATCCAGTTCCCGGACAAAGCGGTCTGTGACATCGCGAATGTCCGTCATCAGCGCCGCCTGGCTCCGATCATGCGTGTCCTCGGCCCACATCCGGAACCGACTTGCAGGCAACTCATAGTCCTGGTAACCAAGTTCCTGCCGAATGACCGCCAGTGTGCATCTGTCGAGCAGATTGTTCCAGTTGACAGCCTGTGCGACCGCTCGATAGAGTTCATCAATCGCCGCCAGTCGATTGATGTGCGCGTCCACGGAAACAACCAGATAACCGGCTTGTTCGGCAGTCCGTTTCAGGCGCCTCAACAGGTGCGTCTTTCCCGAGCCCGATCGTCCCCGCACAAACTTGACTTTTCCGGCGCCCTGATCAATAAACCCATCGAGGTATTCCCTGACCCAGAACGTCTCGATTCCGCCTGGGTCGACGAACATTCTCTCTACATCGCCGTCCGAGAGCATTTCCGCCGCCGGACTCGCCCGAAACAACGGGAGACTGTCCAGTACGTCCATCAACCGTTACCCCCTGATTCAGAGTCCACGGCCGTCAATTCCAGCGACCCCAGATGCTCCTTCTGCCCACCGGGCAATGGGATGACAATGGCATCCCTGGCGACTTTCGTCGGGGCGAACACCAGGCGACGACTGTCGCTGACCAGCGTCACGTCCGTTTGTGTGCGCAATCGATAGACGTCAAATGCAAATTGGTTCAGCGGGTAGCCGGTGGCTGTGGTTCCTGTGCGAATGGCCAGCAGAGCGTGAATCTGTTTGAGCGATATGGCCGTCACAACCCGCTTGCCCGACTCCGCCGCCTGCCGTTCCGCCAAAAGGACGTCATAGGCGCGAACCAGTGCGCGCATGAAAGACACTGCATTGAACTTTTCCTTGTACAAGCGGCTGATCTCACGGTCGACTAGAGCCGCCACGGCCTTGGGGTGCAAGATGCGCACCAGACGGTTGTTGACGTATACGCCGTCGTTCGCGAAATCCGTCTTCACTTCGACAGGAAACACGCGAAACACGGGATATTCACCATCCACCTGACGACCCGCAGCATGGCAGCCTTCCACGAACAGACGCGTCCACTCGTCACGATCGGCTTCCGTCGCCACCATCCGAAAACGATCGACCGACGATTTGAGCGCCCGCGCCTGTACAGATACTTCGTCCGCATAGCGGATCAGATCGTCCAGTTGCTTCTGCAATTCCACCCGATTCGCGAAGTCAACCTGTTTCGCGATCGCCTTTCCTCGCCCCACTCTCTCAGCAACCTTTGCCAGACTGGCCACATCACCGCAGAGCACCTGCTCAAAGAACGACAACCCGCCAGCCGCTTCTTCATCCCCGACAATAGCGCTCTCTGCAAATTCCACTTCGTCCTGCTCGCTGATCTCCAATGCCGCTTCTCTCTCCACAAGCACAACTTCCCTTCCTGATTGGCCCTGTTCCGAAAAACCGACCGGCCCACTGGACCAGCGAGGGCAAGACGCCAATTCTACGGATCCAATGGACTAATTTCGACAGGGATCAACAACTTCCTCCTTTGGACTACGAGACTATCGCCAGATCCCTAACGTTAATTTTTATGTGGTGGATGATCGCAGTCATGAGGCGTGCGACGATCTCCGGGGAACGTCTCACGCCTCCGTGAACAGAACACCCACCGGACACCTGGCGTATCGCAGAATGCGTTCCACGGTCCTCCCGCAGTAGAGTTCCCCGCCTGCAGGACGCCGCTCCGCGCTGAGCAGGATCAGATCCTGTCGGCTCTCGTGCGCCTGCTGGACAATATCGCTCCCCACGCTGCTCCCCGTGCGAATCTTGACCGCGCCGTCAACAGGAACTGCGAACGCCTCGCCCAACCGCAATATTTCGGCGATTGAATGCCAGCCAATATTTTCTTCCGACTGCATGGCGCGTACATCGAGCGCTTCACTGCTGAAAGTCGCGGCGAGCGGCTGTGCTTCGATCACATAGAGAGCCGTCACTGCCGCATGCGCGCCTTTTGCGAGCGACATCGCAAATTCGGCTGCGCGCAGATCCGCAGAAGTTCCCGTCGTCGGAATCAAAATGCGTTCCAACCGAACGATCCCATCGGTCCACTGTGGGGCGTACAGCACAAACACATTGCAGGGGGAGTTCAGGATCACTTCATCGGCGATGTCGCCAAACGGCCCCGACCCTATTTTCCCTCTGGCCGCCCCCAGGACCACCAGATCGTAACCGCGTTCGCACTCAGCCAGAATCGATTTCGCGATATCGGGTTTCGGCTCGATCCGCCGCTCCTTCCACTCGATATTGACGGACTCGTCTCCCATGACCTGTCGACCAAAACGCTGTCCCAAAGCGCCTCCGGCATCGGCGTGTTGATCATTCGCTCCGCCGGCAGGCTCTGTGACGCGTCGATCGCCTGCTCTCTGGACTTGCAGCACAGTGGCCTCGATGGACCGTTCGCCTGAAAGGCGCTGTATGATGCCCGCAGCCAACAGGGCGTTGCGTCCGTCGCGCACCGGTACAAGCATGCGCCGCAGTCCGTACAAAAAGCTTCTCTCCTCAAAAGACTGTCGTCGCAGACGATCCGTCTCTTCAGGATCGGGCGCCATATGGCGAAGCGCAAAACGCAGGAGTGGCGGCGCCATGATGGATGTCGCCACGGCCATCATTACGATGATGGAGTACATGGCTGTCGTCAGGATGCCCATCTGGAGACCGATGGTCGCCACGATGATTTCCACAGCCCCGCGCGCGTTCATCCCCGAACCCAGACTTACGGCCATCCAGTGCTTCAGACCTGCCAAACGGGCTCCCGCATACGTCCCGGCAAATTTCGCGAGCACCGCCACGGCAATGACCGCGAACAGGGCCAGCAGCAAAGAGGGCGTCAGGATTTGCGTGATATTCACCTTCAGTCCGGCGGAAGCAAAGAACACGGGGGCAAAAATCGCCAGAGTCATCCCTTCCAGTTTCGAACGGACCACCGCCGTGATCCGCGGAACGCGCGCCATCTGCACGCCCACCAGAAAAGAACCGAGAAAGGCTTCGACGTGCAGCGCCTGCGTGACTGCGGCGCCCGCGAGACCGAGCAGAACGACCGTCGTCAACACGGGACTTTCGCCGCCAAAATAGTCGTCGATCCAGGCCACCAACGTTCGAATTCCACGATAGCCCAAGGTGAAACAGAAGGCTGCAAAAGCAAGGGTGCCAAAAATGGATATCAACAGCGAGTGTATCGGCACATGCTGAGAGGCGGCGATTCCCGAAACCATGGCCAAGAGAAACCATCCCACGGTATCGTTGATGATGCCCGAAGCCAGAGTGAGTTGGCCAATATCCCGGCGCATCAGATTCATGTCCAACAAGATTTTCACAATGACCGGTATGGCCGATATGGACATCGCTGTCGCGACGAACAATGTGAACGTCTGATGCGCATCTGGATGGGCTACAAGCGCGCTGGGCAGCAGGTTCGCCAGCCCATATCCCGCCGCGAACGGAACGAGAATGCCGCCAGAGGCGACCCATAACGCCGGCTTCGCCTTGCGGCGAACGATATCGATGTCAGTCTCCAGGCCGCTCAGAAGCAACAGGAAGATAACGCCGATCTGGGCGATCAGCTGCAACAGCAACCCCTGCGGTCCCTTCGCGGGGAACAGCGTGTGGAACGCCTGGGGAAAGACATTGCCAAACAGCGATGGGCCGATGATGACGCCGGCCAACAGTTCGCCGATGACCTGCGGCTGATTCAGCCGGCGCGCAAGTTCGCCGAGAATGCGGGCGATTCCCAAAAGTACGATGAATTCGAGGAAAAACCGCAACAACTCGATCGGCGTCAGGGACATGCAGGTCTACCTCCTTCTCTGGTTGTCCAACGTCCGTGATAGTCCCCCTTGACGCCCTCGCCTGTTGTGGCGTTCATAACCATTATCATATCACTGACCATGTCCAAAAGTGGAACATTGCGCATGGAGGGCGTGAGAGCATGGCCGCCCCAGCGGACCGGGGAACCCGTGATTGTGCGGCGGCCAGAGTCAAAAAGGATGCACGGGAGACCGGAACATCGGACAGGTGAACGCAGCCACTGAAGATGATTTGTGCAGTGCATCTCCGTATACTATGATTGAAATGCTGATAGCGGGGATCTTTCTCATGTTGCCTGTCAAGCGGGGGAAGGCGGCAATATGGCTGGATTTTCGAGCGAACGGTCTGAGGGGACTCCATGGACATCAAATATCTGGATACCTTTTTGAAAGTATGCGAACTGAAGAGTTTCACACTGGCTGCAGAAAGGCTCGGCCTGACCCAACCCGGCGTCAGCAAGCAGATGCAGCGTTTGGAAGCGGAACTGCATACGACGCTGTTTTGCCGGGAAGATCACGAACTGGCTCTCACGGATGCCGGGCGGCGCCTGTATCAGACGGCCCGGTTGCTGGTATCCGAGTGGGCGTTGCTTCAGAATCGGCTGCATCAGTTGGACGGACCCATCCAGGGCGTCCTCCGGATCGGGGCCAGTTCGATCCCGACAAAACACTTTCTGCCCCGCATCCTGCCCGCCTTCCACAACGACTGCCCCGCGGTGCAGGTGGTGGTTCACTCCCATGACTCCGGGCAGGTTCTGGAACTGTTGCAAAAGGGCGACGTGGATGTCGCCATACTGGGAAGCAAACCGGAATCCGCCGAGATTGCGTCCATCCGCATCGCCGCCGACCGCCTGGTGATTGTCGCCAATCCAGCTTACTGCCGCACTGCCGAATGGCGCAGTTGCCCCTTCATCCTGCGTGAATCCGGATCGGGAACGCGCCGCGCCGCCGAGGAAGCGTTGCGCGATATGGGCGTCTTCCCGGAGGGAATTTCCTATACCCTTCTGACAAACGATACGTCTCTCATGTTGCGCATGGTGGAGTCCGGGTTGGGACTGGCTGTCGTATCCAACCTGGACGCCAAAGACGCCGTCGCATCCGGCCATGTGCAGATCGTGCATGAACTGCCTACCGGGCGCCGCTTTTATGTTGCCTATCCGCGCGCCGAGGAGAACACTCCCCTCCTGCAGGCATTCTTGCGCACCGTAGCGTCGCAAATGGAGCAAAGCCAGAACTCGACGGACTCTTGACGGGTTCTCACGGCATGTCACACATTCCCGAGCACCATCGCGCGCCGTCGCGCATCCAACCCCAGCCAGTGCCGGACAGCGGCGACCAGCGCAGCCGTTGCCGCCTAGCTCCAACAACCCTGGCGCCGATCGCCGCCTCCAGGACGAACTGCCGGCGCATTCCCCCTCCTGGCCGCGAAGCGTTTGGCCGCGGGAGAGTTCATGATAAGCATTGGCCAAACGACCAGCACGTATTCACTACGGATTTTCCGTTGCGCAGCCAGAGCCAGACCAGATAACCGCCGCCGATTTCGGCCAAACCCGCGACGACGATCAGTATGTAGACCCTCAGCATCCAAACACCCCCACCCGTCCGCTCGCAGCGGCGCCGGACGCATTACGGCGCAAGCCCCTTCAGGAAACCTTCGATCTTATCCCGTATGGCGTCCCGGACTTCCCGAAACTTCGCCTGAACCTCTTCTTCCGTTCCGGTCGCTCGCGCCGGATCCGCAAATCCCCAATGCAAACGCGTCACGTGCGGCGGCGTGATCGGGCAACGATCATTGGCGTCGCCGCACAGCGTGATCACATAATCAGCCCGATTGAGGAGTTCCGCATCGATTGTTTTTGACGTATGATGCGAAATGTCCACGCCCGCTTCCTTCATCGCAGCAACCGCGCGTGCGTTGAGACCATGCGCCTCGATTCCTGCGCTGTGAATCTCCACCCTGTCGCCGCTGAAATGCTTGCCCCACCCTTCGGCCATTTGACTGCGGCAGGAGTTCCCCGTACAAAGAAAGTAGATGATCCGCTTGTTCATGATAAACTTTCCCTTTCTGGGTTATATTCGTCTTTATTTATCCAACAATGACCATCCATAGATACAAGCCTGACAGCGTGACAAACAGCGTGGGAAGCGTCAGCAGAACACCAGTCTTGAAATATCGGCCCCAGGTGATGGCGATGCCTCTGCGGTTGAGCACATGAAGCCATAGCAGAGTGGCCAGCGAGCCGATCGGGGTGATCTTTGGCCCCAGGTCGCAGCCGACCACATTGGCGTAGACCAACGCCTGGCGCATGACACCCGTGGCATTGGTCGCATGAATGGCGAGCGCGTCGATCATGACTGTCGGCATATTGTTCATGACGCTCGACAGCACGGCGGCGAGAAACCCGGTCGCCAGCGTGCCGCCGTACAGACCCGTATGAGCGGCCCCCTGAATCACGTGTCCAAGGACGCTCGTCAACCCGACATTGCGAAGACCGAACACCACGACGTACATCCCAATGGAAAACACGACGATCGCCCACGGCGCCTCACGGATCACGCTCCACGGATGAATGACTTTCGTCCTGTTCCCCCCTATAAGGAATACAATCGCCACAAGTCCCGCAACAAACGACACGGGAATGTGCAGGAGTTCCGTCAAGATATAGCCCACAAGCAGGACGCCAAGGATGATCCAGGACGCACGGAACATGCCCTGGTGAACAATGGCCTCCGCTGGTTCAGGCAAGTCTGCCGGATTGTAGCGCGCGGGAATATCTTTGCGAAAAAACAGGTACAACACCGCAATGCTCGCCGCGAGCGAAAAGAGATCCGGCACAATCATGTGGGTCGCATAAACGAGAAACCCGATATGAAAGTAATCGGCCGACACGATATTGACCAGGTTGCTGACGATCAGGGGCAGCGATGTGGTGTCGGCAATGAACCCGCTCGCCATGATGAACGGCAGCATTCTCTTCATGTCAAATTTGAGCAGTTTGACCTTCTCCAGCACGATCGGCGTCAAAATCAGCGCCGCTCCGTCATTCGCAAAAAAAGCGGACACCATGGCGCCGAGAAGCGTCACGTACAGAAACACCTTTCGGCCGTCGCCCCTGGCGGCGTGCGCCATCTTCAGGGCCGCCCATTCAAAGAAACCGATTTTGTCGAGAATGGAGGAAGTGATGATGATGGCCACAAAAGTGAGTGTCGCATCCCAGACGATCCGGGTGACCTCCACGACATCATGAAGCGTCACGACTCCGAGCAGGAGAGCCAGTACGGCGCCGCCGAGGGCGCTCCACCCAATCGACAGACCTCTCGGCTGCCAGATGACGAAAATCAAAGTCACAACAAATAGTCCAAACGCCAAAATCGTCATAGACATCCTTCCTCTTCACCAGCGCCGACAGGGCTGCATGCGCGAAGACCCTTCGCCTGGAGTTGCTCCACCTCCGCCGTCAGATCGGGGAGTTCGGCCAGACAGGTCTGAAAAACGGAAATCTGCGATCCGTCCAAACGGTAGTACACCCACTGGGCGGTTTTGCGTTCCTTCACGAGCCCCGCTTGTTTGAGTTTGCGCAAATGCTGTGAAATCGCCGGTTGAGTCATATGCAGCACTTCGACGAGTTCGCACACGCACATTTCATCGCACCTCAGCAGCGCCAAAATGTGCAGCCGGGTCTTGTCCGCCAACGCCTTGTAGACCTCGGCCCACGATTCCAGAGTCCGCGCCACGCGTTCACCCCCCGATCCCCACTGCGGCGGGGATTATAGTCGAATATAATGATATTCTTATGCTAACGCACCGCCAAACCAACGTCAAGTCGACATTGATGCCCGTCGTCACAGACAAGTCTCCCCATCTTTTTGATCGGCGTCGACGGTCGTTGCCGCATCCACTGGGGCCTTGCTCACAATCCGCGGCAGAACGGCAGGAACGCTCCCGGATACCTGCGGCCGAGAAGCGTTCCTGCCGTCTCACATCAAGAGATTGTTCAAAGAGGACGCTCCCTACGAATACTTGACCCTGGACTGAAGGTTCGCCGACCCCTTCTCCTGCGGCCGCTGAATATTTTCGTTCTCTTCAAGCGAACGCTGTTTCATTTCCGGGAGGGTGAAGAGCGTCAGTAGAATGCCAAGCGCCGATACCCCGGCCAGCATGCCCATGGTTGCGCTCAGTCCGGCCGCCTTCAAAATACCCGGCAGAACGAAGGCGCCCAGAAAGGCTCCTATTTTGCCTCCGGCGGCGGAGATCCCGTGCGCCGTGCCGCGCAAATTGGTGGGAAACACTTCGGACGGCACCAGGAAGGTGGTCGTATTGGGCCCAAACTCAATGAAGAAGTAACTGACCGCATAGATGATGAGGAACAGAATCGGCAACTTCGCAATGGCCGGAACCAGGAAGAGGGATACATACGCCAACGCCATGACGCCAAAGCCTACGCTCTGAATCGTCTTTCTCCCGATGCGGTCCATGTATGACGCCGCCACGTAATACCCCGGCACGGCCGCCACCAGGAAGATTCCGGCCGCGACCAAGGTGGTTGTCACGAGCGCGGCGTTGGGAAGAAGCGCTTTAAGGATAAGTTGCGACGACACACCGTTGCCGTAGAACGCCACGTCGATGAGAAACCAGCTTCCGGCCGTGCCCAGGAGTCTGATGAGATTCCGGCGGGTCCACAGAGTTTGCCGTGTTACGGAATCATTCGCCGTCACTGCCACTTGTGCGCCCGTCAGACCGGATACTACCTCGGCCGCCTGCTCTGTATCCTGCTTGACGGCCACCAAGTATCTCGGCGTTTCGGACAGCTTGCGCCGCAGGTAAATGACGGACGCCGCCGGAATGGCGCCAAGGCCAAGCATCAATCTCCATGCGATCGCGTGCGACATGCCCGTTGAGAGAAGCAGAGAGGCGATGAGGGGACCCGCAAGCAGCCCGAGACCCTGCATGGAAAACACCATGGTGACGAGGAAACCGCGGTTCTTGCGGTTGGAGTATTCACTCATGATGACGGAACTCGTCGGATAGTCGCCGCCCACTCCGAATCCGACAAGGAAGCGAAAGAGGATGAGCCAACCGAACGATGGCGCAAAAGCGGATAGAATGGCGCCAACCGTCAACAGCATGACTTCGATGCCATACATGGCTTTGCGGCCGAGCACATCCATCATCTTGCCAAACAACAATGCCCCAAGCGCCGCCGCCGCAAGCGACGTGCTGTTGAGGAGCGCCAGTTCGCCAGTCGACAAATGCCACAACGGCGTCAGGATAGCCGTAACCGTTCCGATGATGAACAAGTCATACGCGTCGGTGAAAAAACCCATGCCCGTGGTCAGCACGGTGCGCCAATGAAACTTCTGCAACTCACTTTCATCAAATGCCTGTAGAACACCTGCCTGGGACGACACAGCAGTATTCCTCCTCTGGATGATGTTGGCCAACAAGATTCTGTCGACCGCCTGTAACGCGATACAGATGAGTTCCATTCACTGCGATTGATACAGGTTAATCGTAAAGAACTTTCTTAAAGACAATATGGTGGTTTTGTAAGCGAATCGTTAAGATGAACACCATAATTGCTCAACAAACATATCTGTACTATCGCTGCCAGGGGCCGTATATTCATAATTGGAACACCAATTGATGCTAAGGAGTGGTAGTTTCCGATGAAATCCCTGCCCTATGCAATGTCCTCCGCACTGGCTGTCGGCTGTCTGTTGCTCGCACCGATGGCCAACCCCGCATCAGCGTCCAGCGGCGCAGTCACGCATGCGCCAAGGATCAAGCTGAAACCAAGCAAGACCACGACAGCGAGCGGCTACGGATGGGCGTCCAGCAACTGGTCGGGGTACGCGCTGTCGGGTTCTGCAGGCCAATATAACAACATCACCGGGAGTTGGATTGTTCCGGCTGTCCAACCCAGTAAGAGCCCCAGCTATTCATCAAGCTGGATTGGCATCGACGGCTTCAACAACAGCAATTTGATCCAGACGGGCACGGAACAGGACTATTACAACGGATCGGCGCATTACGACGCATGGTGGGAGATTCTCCCCGCCGCCGAGACGGTCATCACCAACATGACTGTAAAGCCGGGCGATCACATGACCGCCGCGATCAAAAATGACGGCAACGGCAATTGGACGATTACAATCAACGACGTGACACAAAACGAAACATTCACCACCACGCAGGCGTACGCGGGTCCCGCCGAATCTGCGGAATGGATCCAGGAAGCGCCAACGATCGGCGGCCATGTGGCGACGCTCGCCAACTACGGCCAGACCACCTTTGATCCGGGAACGGTAAATGGCGCCAATCCGGGTTTGGTCATCGCCGACGGCGGCGTTATGGTCCAGCATCGCAAACAGGTCTCCACGCCCTCGGCGCCTGACAGCGACACGGACGGCTTTAACATCGCCTACGGTCCAACGGCTCCCGTCGCCCCGGCCTCGTAGGCGCAGCACGCGACCATGGCGGGCTGGAGACAAATCCTTCTCCCGCCCGCCATGTGTCTTCCTCTTTACCGATAAGACGATCACGAAGCGGTCGCATCGCGCGTCAAAAAGGAATTGCGGTCGACTTGAAAAACCCGGATCACCCTCGCTCGTCGAGTGGTTATCCGGGCTTTTCAAGCTTTTCAAGTCGCAGGCACAGGGATGCCCGGACTCTATCAGGGAGCGGCGGGCAGATGAACATTCGCCGGCATCGGATCAATTCCATCTGGGGCATTCAAATATCCGGGAGCGGTGCCTTTGACGCCTTTATGGCCATACTGCCACACGATTTTGTTCGTGCGGGGGTTGATCACCACCACCCGGTTGTTATAGTCGTCGTTTGCGACAATATTGCCGTTCGGAAGCATCATCGCGAGGGACGGATTCGACAGTTCTCCAGGACCGGACAGTTTGCGATAGCGCCAAACCAATTTTCCTTTGGGCGTGACCTCCTCAATCGTACCCGGTGTGCTGTAGTCGGCGACGAGCAGATTGCCGTTTGGCAACAGTTGCGTGTCCGAAGGGTAGCTGATGCCCGGCAAGTGCACCGTGTACATCAATTTCCCCTTGCTGTTGAGTCGGTCTGCGTAACTGCCGTTGATCTCGGTGATGATCATGCCGCCGCCGG
>JAJYTO010000126.1 GCA_021793015.1 Bacillota bacterium | reverse complement strand
ACGGCAAAATCCTACGGGCAAGAATCCTAGGAGAATCAACGAAGATCGAATGCCGAGAGGCTATCTATCACAAGGGGGGAATGATGGGACAACAAGAATGCCCAATGAAAAGCCACAAATAGCAGACTGGACAGCAGGATACCACGAATCGCGCCCCAGCGGCGAACGGCCAGCGTCAGAATTATGCCCCGAAACACGTATTCTTCACAGACCGCCAGCACCAGCATCGAGGGTCCAGTCACGACAAAGTCCCAATGCAGGGGAGTCCCGAACTCCAGCGTCAGGCCCGGATTGCGCACCCAAGTGACGATGACCACGGCCAGCAGAGCAGACAACCCCAGTACGACGCTCCACATCCGGTCGTCGCGTCGTCCAATGATCGGCACATGGACACGCAATGGTCGCGCAATCAGCCCATAGAGACTCAACGCCATCGCTGCTTCCGCCAGATCCATAACCATGCTGTTCCCCAATAAACCGATTCTCGTGTCTACAGGGTGGAACCGCGAAACTAGCGGAAAAAAAACACCAAAAGCCCCGATGACAATCACTTGACTAACTACGATGAACATAATCCAGCGCGTCACAACTGTCGGTCTCAACCTGATTCTCCTCCCTTGAGTTATCTGCGCACCCGACATAGGCCACAGACACCGCGTCGCGAGATTCTCGTGACACCGCGAAAGTCTGGCAACTGTCGGTAGATCTTTACCATTGAAACTGCGATAAAGAACCCCGTTCAGCGCCGCAGTGCAGACTTCCGGACTCCATTGGCCTGCCGAGGGATCGAACAATGGTGGACGCAAACCCTCTGGCCGTGCGGTCAGAAGATAGATGAGGGTTGCGCAAGAACGAGCTAGTCATGCAGGTCATGTTACAGTGATTTCTGCACGCCTGCTTCGTTCCTGGAGACCAGGAACCCCCTATGCGGACGACGACGGTTGGAAGACCGTTGCCCGAGGAGACATTGCATGGAGGTCGCAACTCACAAGTTGTGGATTAAACAGAAACTGGTTTCGTGCGGGCAGTTAACGCCGCAAGTCAAGTGAACCGTGCAACTGCCTTTTCCTGGACACACGTTGACATATGTGGTACAGCCACCGCCGCCGCTGCCCAGATCGCACCATACGTCGGGTTGCGATGACGCGGCGTCGGCCGGATAAAGTTCGTTCATCAGGTAGCACCTCCCTTCCTGCCGCGAAGTTTCCATCAGGAGGTCGTCGAGGCCCGAGAGGGATTCAACGATGCCTGTTGAGCGGTGGCTTGCGTTCGGTCCTGCACCCACACCTCGATGGACTCCAGCAGGCCAAACTTCCATTGATCGCATTGCGGATCGCCGCCCTGTTGAAACGCGTGATGGGGACAACCGTCCATGCACAGCGGCATCATGGAACACTGGCGGCACTTCTCGTGTTGGAAGGGGGACCATTGCAGCCACTGGTCGTGCCCGTCTGCATCGACGCGCTGTGTGCTCACATTGCCCACGGCGCGGCTGGGGTCGTTGATTGTGTCCCAGCATTTGTGCAGGTCTCCGGTTGGACTCACAACCCAGAACTTTGGTTTCGAAGCCCCGCAATAGAGTCGCATGGCCTGAGGGTAATGGAGTACTCGCACTCCATGCTGCACCGCTTCGCGGTGCAGCGCCACCTGGTCTGCCGTGTAGTCTGACATGCAGGAATACGCCTTTCCCCATGTCTCAGACCCATCGTCCCTCATCATGGCTGGGTACACGCGCACCTGATCATGCAGTTCCAATTCTTCATACAGATACTTCACCAGCGGAGTAAAGCTCTCGCGGTTCTCACTGTCCACGTTGACTCGAATGGAGATGTTTAAGAGATCACGGCTGGCGACAATGTTTTGCACAATGCGATCAAATGTTGCGTCGCCTCCCTTGCGAAAGCGCCGTCGGTTATGGTGCTCTGCCGTTCCGTCCAATGTGATTTGGGCGTGTGACACGCCGAGATCCCGCAGACGCTCTGCAATCTTGCGCGTCAATCCATAGCCGTTCGTTACTATGGAGGCATTGTACTGGAGATGGCGTTGGTCCACGATCTGCTCCTTCAACTTGGCCGTCATTTCCTCGATCTGTTTTAACCCCAGCAACGGCTCGCCTCCGAACCAGGTGACCGCCAGTCCCTGGGTTGCCTCAGTAATCTGAGAGCGCGCGAAGTGAACTACGGCGTCCATGGTGGCAGAGCTCATGCGAAGTTGCGGTTTGTCACCGCCTTCAAAGCAGTAAGGACACGCAAAGTTGCAATCGATCGTCGGTGCGATGGTGAGCGCCACTGTGACTTCACTCAATCGTATCAATTCGCGCTCTTTGAGTAGGACCTGGTGTTCATCGAATTCGTCGTCAACAACGTATCCGCTTTCTATCAACGTGCGACGGAACTCCTCCGCCAGGCCTGCATCCCAGTTCTGTTCTCCTCGCCCAAGGCAGTCCAGGGCAAACACCACGGACTCATCAACCTGATGAAGCCCTCTTCTGTACGCGTTAAACAGATGGGATTGGCCTTCGATGGATAAAACATGATTGTACCGAGACACTTTCAAGTTCCATCACTTTCTCTCATTTTTTTAAAATGTTTCTAGATAATCTATTTCCTTCAGTGGCTTACATAGGTGAGTTTGTGAAGATAATAAATCCTATTAAAGAAATAACACCCTTCCATCAATCTACCAGGGAAAAGTTAGGGTGTCAACCATGAATCTCTTGGTTTTTGTAAGTTTAATGGCATGCCATCACGAATGAATAGCAAAATGGGTGCACCAACCGTGGCGCACCATGAAATAGAAAAATGGTTTTTCGGCGGTGACGCTCCGCAAACTGAAAAAGGACACGGTCACTATCCCGGAAAATCGCCGCAGGCGTATTTTTCACAGTCGCAAGGCCCGCTCAGGGAGGAGTCGTATATTGCGCCCGTCGCGAGTTTAGCGACAGCGCTGGACTCCGCAGGGGCGCAATATACGACTCCGACCGGCACAGATCATCGATTTTCCGGGATAGTGACCGTGTCCTTCGCCGACTCCCCCTTACCCGTGCAACGCCTGGTACAGACGCAGATTGAGCGCCAGGACATTGACGCGCGCCACGCCAAACATGCCCCAGTCGGGCGCCAGAACGCTGGCCTCGACGAGACGGTGCAGAAATTGGGCGCTGAGGTGTGTGTTCCTGGCCACACGCGGGATCTGGATCAGCGCCGCCTGCACACTGATATCGGGATCGAGTCCCGATCCGGAGCTTTCGACGAGATCGGCGGGGATCTGGTTCACCCGCAAACCCGGGGTTTGTTTCAGTAACACGGCGATCCGACGCTTGATGTGGGCGATCAACTCGGCATTGGTCGGACCAAGATTGCTGGGGCTTGAAGCGAGCGCGTTATATGGCTTCGGTTTTCCCGTGGACACCGACAGCGTGGCGGAGGGACGCCCCCAAAAATATAGCGGATTCGGTTTGAAATTTTGCCCGACATGGGCGCTGCCAATCAGCCGTCCGTGCAAGTAGACCGGGCTTCCATTGGCTTGCCACGGCAGGACGGCTTGGCTGACACCCACCATGGCCAGTGGATACGCTAGTCCAAGCAACAGCCAAAGCAGGACGGTGACTCCGACAACCGGACGCAGCAACGACATGGATGCAACCTTCTTTCTTCAAAAATCAAGTGTTCTCGGTCTTCCTCGGACAACTGCCCAAAGATTGAACTTCATCAGCCAATCAAAGGAGGCCCTGTGGATCGTCTTGATCGATCCTAGCCGTAAAGACGGGATCCGCTCAGGACAACCCGAACAGCCCGAGGATGCGGTCGATGCCCCAGATGCCCACAAAAGGGATGATCACCCCCAGGACACCCCAGTTGAAGATGTTGCGGGCCAGCATTTTGTCCGATGATTCAGCCCGGTACTTGACGCCGCGGATCGCAAACGGGATCAGCGCAGGAATGATCAGGGCGTTGAAGATCAAGGCGGACAGGATTGCGCCGTGGGGGGTTTTGAGTCCCATGACATTCATGCCTTCCAGCAGGTGGAGAGTCGGAACTGCGGCGAACATGGCCGGGATGATCGCGAAGTATTTGGCCACGTCGTTGGCGATGGAGAATGTTGTCAGGGCGCCGCGCGTGATCAGCAACTGCTTTCCCACCATCACGACTTCCAGCAACTTGGTGGGATTGGATTCAAGGTCAATCATGTTGCCGGCTTCCTTGGCGGCCATCGTGCCCGAGTTCATGGCCAACCCTACG
The DNA here is from genome assembly GCA_021793015.1 of Bacillota bacterium. Lineage (GTDB taxonomy): Bacteria > Bacillota > Bacilli > Alicyclobacillales > SLC66 > JAKADD01. The sequence continues at coordinate 7,023 of JAJYTO010000126.1, read as the reverse complement.
TCGGCCTGCGCCAGGGCCGGCGCGTCGTTTGTTCCGTCGCCCGTCATCGCGACCAGCTTGCCCTGGGACTGTTCGGACCGGATGAGGCTGATCTTGTCCTCCGGCTTGGCTTCTGCGATGAAGTCGTCGACGCCCGCCTCTTCCGCGATCACGGCTGCGGTGATGCGATTGTCTCCGGTTGCCATCACTGTGCGGATGCCCATTTCCCGAAATTCGCGAAACCGTTCTTTCAATCCTGGTTTCACGACGTCGCGCAGGCAGATCACGCCAAGCGCATGGTTGTCAACGGCGACAGCCAAGGGCGTCGCACCCTGACGCGCCACCTGTTCCGCGAATGTCTCCAGTTCCTTGTGGCTGTCGGACACCAACGCCAGAATGGCGTTGACAGCTCCTTTGCGCACCTGCCGGCCGTCAGCAAGGTCGATGCCGCTCATGCGCGTATGGGCGGAAAACGGAATGGGTTCTCCGACGGCCTTCGGCAAAACCTTCAAGCTCAGATTCTCGCGCGCCAAGTCCACCACTGAGCGTCCTTCGGGGGTGGTGTCAGCCATTGAGGAGAGCAGGGCGGCTTCCGCCAGATCGTCCAGGGAAGTGTTGGCGACGGGGTAAAACTCTGTGGCCATGCGATTGCCCACCGTGATGGTTCCCGTCTTGTCCAGGATAATGGTGTCGATGTCGCCGGCAGCTTCAACAGAACGTCCGCTCTTGGCCACCACATTGACTTGCGACACGCGATTCATGCCCGCGATGCCGATGGCGGACAGAAGCGCGCCGATGGTGGTGGGGATCAGGCACACGAGCAGCGCGACCAAGGTGGTCGTATTGGTGGCGCCCGGCCCATAGAACCTGGCGATCGGAGCCAATGTGACGACAACAAGCACGAAAATGAGGGTCAGCACGCCAAGCAGGGCCGACAGCGCGATCTCATTGGGCGTCTTTTGCCGCTTGGCGCCTTCGACAAGCGCGATCATGCGATCCAGAAATGACTCGCCCTGGTTCACCGTGATTTCGATGATCAAGCGGTCCGATATCAGTGTTGTGCCGCCGGTCACCGCGTCCCCGGCCACTTTGACGACGGGAGCCGACTCGCCGGTGATCGCCGACTCATCGACCGACGCCACGCCTTCGATGATGACGCCGTCTCCCGGAATCACCTCGTCCTTGTCGACGACCGCGCGCATGCCTTTCGTCAATTTGGAGGAATCCGTGACCGCAATGGCGCCGTCAGGGCCCAACACCTTTGCCGTTGTCGATGATTTGGTCCTGCGCAGGAACTCTGCCTGCGCACGCCCCCGCGCTTCCGCATACGCTTCGGCAAAGGTCGCGAACAGAATCGTCACAAACAGAATGACCGTGACGAGGGCGTCGTAGGAGCGGCTGCCCGCTCCCGGAGCCTCGAACGTCAGCCACAGAGTCACGACGGTTCCGATCTCCACGACCATCATGACTGGGTTATGAATCATCTCGACAGGATTCAGCTTGCGAAATGTGTCCTTCAAAACTTGGGACGAGTATTCCCTGTTCAATCGCAAGCCAAGCGATTTGGCCATGTCCGTGCCTCCTTAAAACAAATGGTGCGCCAGCATCAGATACTGTTCCGCGATCGGTCCCAGCGCCATGATCGGAAAGAATGTGAGCGCATTGAGCACGATGATCGAACCAAACAGGATTCCGCCAAATAACGGCGTGTCCGTATGCATCGTTCCGGACGTCTCCGGCAGCGATTTTTTCGCCAGCAGCGACTGGCCGATGAGCAGCATGGCCATGATCGAGGCGTAGCGGCCGATGATGGTCACAATGCCGATGGCGATCTCATAGAAGGGCAGCGCGGCGCCCAGCCCGCCAAACGCGGACCCGTTGTTCGCCGCGCCGGACGCGAATCCGTAGATGATCTCGCTGAGACCGTGCGGGCCTGGATTGAACACGCCCTGCATCCCCGCCGGCGTGTAGACGGCGAGAGCGGTCCCGACGAGGATGAGAAACGGGTGCAACAGGAAGGCGATGGAGGCGAGAGTCACTTCCTTCGTTTCGATCTTCTTGCCGAGAAACTCCGGCGTTCTCCCCACCATCAACCCCATCAGGAAGATGGTGATGATGACGAACATCAGCATATTGAGCAGGCCGACGCCCTTGCCGCCAAACACCATATTTAGAAACATGCCGATGAAAAACGACAGCGACGACAGGGGCAGAAAGCTGTCATGCGCACTGGCCACCGAACCGGTCGTGAAAGCCATGGTCGACGTTTCAAACATGGATGTGCCGCCCATGCCAAAGCGGAGTTCCTTGCCGACCATGTTGCCGTGGGTGGCCAACCCGAGCGAGTTGATGATGGGATTTCCCGCCGCTTCAGGAAAATAGGTGAGCGCGAGCATGATCAGGAAGAATCCGCCCGCCACGCTGGTCAGCGTCCAGGCGAGCCGTCGTTTGCCGGTCATGGCGCCGAAGGCGTAGAAAAATCCGACAGGCAGGAGGCCCATGGAAAGGATCTCGACGATGTTCGAGAGCGCGCTCGGATTCTCAAGCGGGTTGGCGCTGTTGGCGTTGGTGTAGCCGCCGCCGTTCTGTCCCAGATGTTCAATCGACTCCCAACTGGCGATCGGACCGCGCGGAATCGTTTGCGTCTGCCCGGCCAATGTGTGCGCGTGCAGATAACCGCCGAGTGTTTCCGGAACCCCCTGGCCCACGAGAATGAGGGTGACGATGACGGCCAGGGGCAGCAGGAGCCTCGTGCACATCAGGGTCAGGTCGACGAAAAAGTTGCCGAGTTTTCGCCCGGACATTGCCCTCACAAATGCGATGCCGGCGGCGCCGCCGGTTGCCGGGGTGACGAATTGCAGATAGGACAGTACGCCGAACTGCGAAAAGTAGGACATGGTATTCTCGCCGGAGTATGCTTGCCAGTTCGTGTTTGTCGCGAAGCTGGCCGCCGTGTTGAAGGCCAGTTGCGGGTTGACGGCTCCCAGGTGTTGGGGGTTGAACGGCAGGGCGCCCTGCAGGCGCAAAGCCGCATAGCCCAGGACGGCGAAAAGCAGATTGGTGGCGAGCAGCGCCACGCCGTATTGCCTGGCCGTCATGTTGCTCGCCCGCGACACGCCGATGACCCGAAAAATGCCATTTTCCAACGCGGTGAACGGTTTGTCGAGGATCGTTGGCTGGAACGTGAAGACTTTGGCGATGTAGTTCCCCATCGGTTTGATGAGCAAAAGAAACGCCGCCAGCACAACGGTCCAGGTGAGCATGGTCGAGATGGACAACTGCGTTCAACTCCCGCCTGTCTTTAGAATTTTTCCGGTCTCACGATGACGACCAACAGGTAGATCATCACCAGGATCGACAAGGCCAACAACACCCAATGTTGCATGTTGAGCCCTCCTATTTGAGTTTATCAAGGTAATAAATCAGGGCGAAGCTGAACAAAAAGGCTGTCACCATGATCAACAGCATGGACGCATCCAGCATGCTCCCGCCTCCTTGTGGCAGTGTCTGTCCCGACAATATGGCCGTCCATGTCGATCGAACATGACGCCGCATCAAGTGAACCAGACATTCGCGGTTCGTCCGCGATCGACGGACGCCGAACATGCGAGTTTTGCCGATGACTGCCTCAGTATAGGGGTGGTTGCGTAAACACATCCGTAAAAATGCCTGCGATCATATAAAAACGAAATAAAAAACGATCGCGCCATGCGTGAAATTCAGTCCGGGGGGACGTGCGGAGAAGGGTGGAGGACGTACCCGATGCCGGCGTGCGTCACGAGATACACAGGTCGTTTGGGGTTGGGTTCGATATAGGACCGCAGGCGGCGCACGTATACGCGCAAGTATTCATGGTCGTTGCGATATTCGGGGCCCCAGATCTTGCCGAGAAGGCGATCGTGGGGGAGCACTTTGCCGCAATGGAGCACGAATTCGGACATGAGACTCCATTCTGTGGGAGTGAGCCGCGTGCTGCGGCCGTGAATCATGACCGCGCGGGTTTCCTCGCTGAGCATGATGTCGCCGCACGCCAGATCCGCGGATTGTTCACTGACAGTGTGAGCGGCGCGGCGAAGCAAAGCGCGCAATCGCGCCAGAAGCTCCTGCAATGAAAAGGGTTTGGTCAAATAATCGTCGGCGCCGAAATCCAGCGCGTGAATGAGATCGGCTTCCGTGTTGAGCGCGGTCAGTATGAGAATGGGCGCCGAAGTCATTTTTCGCAGGCGGCGGCACAGTTCAAATCCGTCGATTTCAGGCAAGCGAAGATCAAGCACGATGAGATCGGGTTTACGGTCGGAGAAGATCTGCAGCGCTTCGTGGCCACTGGCCGCTTCCCACACTTCATAGCCTTCAATCTGCAGGTTGGCGCCAAGCAGCCTCCGGTATCGCTCTTCGTCTTCGACGATCAATATGGAAACGGCGTTTTTCGCGTGCATGCGGCACACCTCCATGCGCTTGTCAGACATGGCATCCTCCACGGCCTGGAGCATGGCGGCGCATGTCACATCTCCAAGCGCTCGTCAGACATGGCGTCTCCGGCCTGAGGCAGGACAGAGCGCATGTCACACCCCCAAGCGTTTCTTAGACAGGGGGATCTCGAAGCGGACGGTGAATCCATCCGCCCGGTTCTCCGCCCATATCCGCCCGTCGTGAGCCTCGATGATCCGTTTCGCGATGGAGAGTCCCAATCCTGAACCTCGCTTGCTCGATTTGGCGTGTTGCGGGCTTCTGTAAAACCGTTCAAATATCCTGGCGAAATCGTCGTCCGGGACTCCCGTTCCCCGGTCGCTCACAGATACAGAGAGCCGTCCCCTGTCGACGGCGATGCTGACATCGATCATACCGTCCGAATACTTGACGGCATTGTCTGTGAGATTCGTGACGGCGTCTGTCAATTGATCTTGGTCTCCATGGATGACTGTGTCGGCTGCCGCGACTGCGCCGCTTGCGACCTCGGCGGGTTTGGCGACCGTGGCGATTGGGGGGTCCACGTGAATGTGAAAACGGTTCTCCGGACGCAACCGGCGGCGCACGCGCGCAATCCAGTCGGACAGCGTGAAAGGAGACCGTTTCCATTCGACGCCGCCGGTTTCAATGGTCGCCATCCGCAGCAAATTGATGATCTGGTTTTCCAATTGGGTGGTTTCATCCACAATAATCTGGACATAGTCCCGCTGTTGTTCGATTGTTAAGCGATCGCTGCGGTGCAGCACAGTTTCCGCATAACCTTTGATCAGTCCGAGCGGAGTGCGCAGGTCGTGGGACACATTGGCGAGAAGTTCGGAGCGAAGGCGGGCCAATTCCTGATATTTTTCGGCTTCAACAGCTTCTGCTTCCAGCTTTGCGTATGCCAGCAGGACGGCGATTTCCTTTGCGAGGATCGTCAGCAGATCCTGCAACGTGCCGTGCCAGTCGGGTTCTGACGCTCTCAGCACGAGGACGCCCCAAACGGTGTCCTGATAGTCCAGGGGGTAGAGTGCGGCGCCCTCGATGTGCACACCCGGCAGGATGGTTTCCCCGTCTCCGTCGACGCCGCTGAACCATGGTTCCCGTGTCCGCACCACGCGCCCAAAAGCGCTTGCCGGATAGGTGACCAGGGCATGCGGTATGGGTGTGTGACGCCGCAACAGAGACGCGCCGCTGCGGCACAATGAGCTGAATTCCAGTTTGGACCGATCGTCTTCGCGCGCAAATACTTCCATCGAGTCAATGACTGTGTTTTGTACGACCTGACGGAGGATATTGGCGATCACTTCTTTGACGGTTCCCGGTTTGACGGTCGCGAGCATCCAGCCATTGGTTATTGTGAGCAGTTTGTCTCTCAATAACCGCTGCTCTTCGACGAGACGCGCAATGCGCCGCTCTTTGGCCCAATACAGTGTGACCAGGGCGAGGATGCAGATCACGACGACAACCAGCGCGCTGGAAGGGGTGGCGGCATTCCCGTCCAGTCGCTGAATCGCCGCGGTTTCCCAATTTGAAACAAGGGCCGGCGATAGCCTGCCGTGGCGAAGACCGAGCAAGCGACCCGCCATTTTCAGCAGGTTCATGCCCATTTCCAGATGGTTCGACCGGAATTGGCGGCTGGCCTCCAACAGATAGATCAGCGCCAGTTTCGAGTCCTGTCCCGCGCTCTGTTGCATTGTCGCAATCATGATGAACGCCAGCATTCCGATGGTGAGAATCGCCCATGGCAAGGATAGCCTGCGAATCAGCGGTCGGGCATGAATTTGTCTGTTCCGGTCGGGAATGCCCATTGCTTTCATGACCCTGTTCCAACCTCGATCCTGAGATGAGAGTCTTCACCTCAGGATAACACAACGCTGGGGAACGCCGTGGACAGACTCTCTCGCCGCCGCGCTCTGGCGTCTGGCGCGCGCAGACTGACACGTTCGCAGGTCCTGCGGATGTCTGGAATGGGATCGTGTTCCAGTGGTTATAGCGTGCCGATCAACCCGGCCGCGACGCCCACCACGCAGGTGGCCGCAGCCGTAAACAGAAGCGCACTCTTCGGGAATCTCTTCCAGACCATGGCCGTGGAGGGGGCGCTGATGGCCGGCAACGTCATCAACAACGCAAACGCCGGACCAGTGCCGAGTCCATAGTGCATCATCGTCTGGATGATGGGGACTTCTCCGGCGGTCGGAATGACGAAGATTGCGCCGGCCAGCGTCAATCCGATGATCCACAGCAGTCCCTGCGCATGGCCGAAATCGATAGCGGGAAAGAGCCAACTGCGCAAGGCGCCGACAACGAGCACCATCAGGATGTACACGGGAACCACCGATGCGGTCAGACGACCCAACAGCGTGAAAAAACGTTTCCAGACGGGACGCCGGTCGACTTCCGTCGCATTGACCACCGCCGTGTTCGCCGCTTCGGGGATCTCGCGATCGGCCACAAAACGGTTGACGAACAGACCCACGCCCAGCACCAGGATCAGGCCGAACACAACGCGGGCGAGAGCGAACTGCCAACCCAATACGAACCCGATAAAGATGATTGTGGCTGGATTGAGAATGGGATTGCCCAGCCAAAAGGCAA
>JAJYTO010000125.1 GCA_021793015.1 Bacillota bacterium | reverse complement strand
ATGGTGTAATTGTGCATCCTGATAGTTTCGAAGTCGAAGGAACTACGGATGTGCGCAAACGACGAGCCTGTTTTTGGCGTGGTTAATAGGGTGATTTGGGGCGGGCGACTACGGATGTGCGCAAACGACGAGCCTGATAAGAGTGCGCTTTTGATAGTTTCGGGAAATTGGAAATAAATATTTGGACGTTTGGCTCTCTCACTCGTTAAGGAGGTGATGATCAAGAAGTTCGGAACCAAGTGATTACTAGGCGAAGTATCGCGAAATTTCAAAAAATATAAGAAGAGGTGAAATTCATGTCAATGCTGGAACCACCGATCGAATTCGGAAAAATTGAAGTAGGCAAAATTTTCGAAGATATGCCGCTGACAACTCAACACTGGAAATCTGGATTTGCACTCTTTTTCTCTTTTGTTATTGAAGCCTGGGAAATGATGATCATCATTTTGATCAGCGGTTTAATCTCTGTCGACTTTAAGTTGACTCCAGGTCAAGTTGGTTCTTTAATTGGATCTATTTTTTTAGGGATGATACCAGGCTCCTTAATTTGGGGAAAAATCACCGATATTGTCGGGCGCAAGAAGACCATGATATGGAGTTTGGGTTTGTATGGGATCATTTCACTGATTAGCGCGATCTCTTCAAGCTATGAAATGTTATGGTTGTTGAGATTTGTTTCCGGAGTAGCGCTGAGCGGTCTCTTGGTGGCGTCCTTTCCTTATTTTGAAGAACTGCTTCCCGTACGAAGCCGCGGTCGTGCAACTGTGTATTTGGCTTCCGGATGGCCGGTTGGGTTCCTCATCGCGATAGGTACTGCATACTTTTTGCAAGGTGCTGGGTGGCATTGGATTTTAGCCGTGAGTTCTTTGTCTGGACTGTGGGCTCTCGTGATATGGACTTTTGTTCCAGAATCCCCGTACTGGGCAGCCGGGCATGGACAGCAAGAAGTGGCGAAAAACGCCATCAACCATTTGGCTGCAGGTGAATTAAATATGAATTTGGATAAAGCGACTCTCGTTGTAGACCAACTCAAGGGTGGCTCATTCAAAGAGTTATTCGCTTCAAAACTGGCGCGTGTAACTTGGTTACAAATACTGATTAACTTCTGTTTTTCTTGGGGATATTGGGGACTTACCTCGTGGATGCCGGTCTTACTCGCAAAACGAGGTCTCTCGACACCTCAAGGATATGGGTTCATGGCTTTGACCGCGCTTTTCATGTTTCCAGGATACATTGCTTCGTCATGGTTAACCGGTCGTTATGGCCGAAAAAATATCATGGTCATCTTTGTCGCATTAGCTGCGATTTCTGGCTTTGGATTCGCTCAAGCGACAAACTTGACCCAGATGTATATTTGGGATTTTGCTCTGTCGTTCTTTAGTTTGGGTGCTTGGGGCGTGTGGGATACTTGGGTTGGGGAGCTATATCCAACTGAGGTTCGTGGTGTGGGATACAGCGTAGGGACAGCTGCACAGCGTGTCGCAAACTCTATCGCACCTATCGTGATTGGTGCTTTACTGGCCAGCAATACGAGTTTCTTTGCAACAGTATCCTTTATTTCAGCATTCCTCGTAGTCACAGTAATATCAACACTGTTCCTTAAAGAAACAGAAGGGACAATTCTGCACTAAAAATTTGCGCTGGGAGTGGGAATCCAATAGGAAACTCGCTCTCTTTGTTTGGCATAACAAAGGTGTGGTGAGCTTATGCGAAACACAGCAGGAAAAGCGGATGTATTTACACTGGAGGTTGTCAAGGACTCATTGATGGCCATCGGTGAGGAAATGTTTTACGCGTTGGCACGAACCTCCATGAGTCCAATCATCTACGAGGTGCTCGACTTTGCGTCCGGGCTCACTGACGCCAGCGGTCAATTGCTGACGCAAGGCAATGGAGTGACAGGATTCATCGGCATGTTGACCTTTATGGTGAAAGAGACGCTGGGCAAGTTTGCCGGCAAGGTCAACCCCGGCGACATCATTATCATCAATGACCCGTATGGCGGCGGCGGCTCGCATCTGTCAGATGTCGGCTTGGTGATGCCGATATTCTACGATGGAGAATTGGTTGCATTCGCAGCCAACAAGGCGCACTGGACGGAGGTTGGCGGGAAGGACCCGGGTTCCTGGACGACCGATTCTACGGAAATCTACCAAGAAGGCCTGCAGTTTCCCGCGGTGAAACTGTTTGAAGAAGGGAATCTGAACCAGGCATTGGTCGACATCATCGCGGCGAATGTTCGGTTCCCAGAGCTTTCGCTAGGAGACATGTGGGCACAGGTGGCAGGGCTGCGCACAGGAGAGAGGCGGTTTAAGGAACTGTGCGGCAAGTATGGCAAGGGGGTGGTCATGAAATCTATCGACTATATGCTTGATCACGGTGAGCAAATGGCTCGTGAGGAGTTAAAGAAACTGCCGAAGGGTGTCTTTGAGGCGGAAGACTGGATTGATGATGACGGGCTTGGACACGGACCGCTGAAAGTGTGCTGCAAGGTGACGATAACAGATGATGAATTTATCGTCGACTTTGCGGGAAGCCATCCGCAAGTACCGGGTCCCATCAATTGTTCATACACCGGGCTGGTATCGGCGGTTCGGACCATCTTTCTGGCTGCAACGAATCCAGGACAGGATGTCAATGACGGCGTGTTTCGACCGCTGAAGGTGATGGCCGAGAAAGGAACGATTGTTAACGCCATACGCCCTGCACCTGTCTCAACGAATTGGGAGTCGCGAAACTTCGCTGCTGACATGGTATGGAAAGCGTTGGCGACCGTGTTGCCGGAGCGATTGACTGCAGGGCATTTGGAATCGGTGTGCGCAGTTATCGTCGGCGGGGTTCATCCCGACACGCAGGAACCGTTCCTGATTGTGGAGCCGTCTGTCGGGGGATGGGGTGCAGGACTCGGCATGGACGGACAAAACGGGCAGTTCTGCATCGGCGATGGAGAGACCTACAACGTGCCGGTAGAAGTTGCAGAGACCCGGTATGGTGTCCGACTCGGGGAGTACAGTTTTCGTGCGGACGGTGCGGGCGCCGGTCAGTATCGAGGCGGGGCGGGAGTCGTTCGTTCTTATCAGGCATTGACGGACGGGCAATTCGTGACCGCAAGTTTTGGCCGTCACAAGTATGTGCCATGGGGCGCTGCCGGGGGAGGGAATGGATCGGGCAATGAGATCGAAATCATCCGTGCAGATGGGATGAAAGAAGGTCCATTTGGTAAATGCGCCCGAAAGGTGCTGAATAAAGGAGACGTGGTGCGTTTCGTCACCGCATCCGGAGGAGGGTACGGGAATCCTCTGTTACGTGATCCGGAAGAGGTGGCGGAGGACGTGAAGGAGGGGTGGATCACGGTCGGACAGGCTCGAAGCACCTATGGCGTCGTTGTGCGCCCCGATAGTTTCGAAGTCGAAGGGTTAACGTAAGAGTACCAAGTTTTTGCGTTAGGGAACGGTCGAATGGGTCTCACATATTTTCTGTTGTAAAACCTGGAGGGACGTCGATGCTTCTCGTACATTCTGATGAAGTCAGTGCAGAAAAGAGTGTAGAGGTTGAACTAAAATCTCTGATTGGAAGCGATGTTATACCGGAAGGACGAACGGTATTGGGTACTGTAAGCATTCCTCCTGGTATTCGATTTCCAATGCAAGGATCCGGTGTGCATGAACAGGATGAGTATTCCTATATTGTGAAAGGTTCATTGCTGATGGGTACTGGCGAAACCGAGTATCGTGTAAATACTGGTGATGCAACGCTCATACCAGCGGGAGAAGCGCATTGGGTTTATAACGACGGGAACGAGGAGGTCCTTGTGATATGGACATTAGTCAGCAGGGGGTAGCAAGGAAGATTCTCTGGATCAATCCGGTTGCGACAGATCTCTATGATGCAGCTATGGCCGAGATGTTCCAGCAGGTCACAGATCCGTCGACTGCAGTGGATGTCGTCTCTTTTCCAGGGATTGGACCGACGCATTTAGAGTACAACTGCTATGAAATGATGGTCATGCCAGAATTGATGAGAACCATACGGCACGCCGAGGAGCAGGGTTACGATGCTGCTGTCATTGGTTGTTTCTATGATCCCGGGCTTCGTGCAGCACGAGAATTGGCCAAGAAAATGGTCGTTACCGCACCTGCTGAGGCAAGTCTCCGACTTGCCGCCACACTTGGAGACACCGTTTCGATCATCGTTGGCCGACGCAAATGGATACCGGAAATGCGGGAGAATGTTCATAAATACGGGTACGCAGATAAATTGTCCTCGTTTAAGGTTCTGGAAATGGGCGTTCATGATTTCCAGAAAGATCATGAGGACACCAAACATCGTATTCTCTCGGCTGCAGAGGAAGCGGTGTACAAAGATGGAGCCGAGGTGGTGATACTCGGATGCACCATCGAGTTTGGCTTTTATCAGGAGGTGCAGCGTCATATTGGGGTGCCTGTCCTGGATGCAACGATTGCACCTTTGAAATACGCGGAATATTTAGTGGAGCTACGTGAGCGTTTTGGATGGGGACACAGTAAGATTGCGGGGTATGAAGGACCGCCAGAACACGAAATCTCTGATTGGTCTTTGTTTTGAAACTTGGGTGTCATTACTCAGGCTATTTGACGGTAAAGCCACGAGAATTTCCCATGATAACTGTCGGCGGATTGGAACGATGGTTGACATAGGCGGATGGGCATCGGATCACTGTTCTCTGGTCAGTCTGTCAAGGCGCGTTTCCCAGCCTTGACAGACGCCTTGAGACGGCTACGCTGGCCTACATGGTCGAAACCACATATTTGCGGACTCGATCCAGTTGCAGGTAAGCGGCAACAACTTGGGGGTGAACGTCAGTGGAAGATTATATTGATGCAAGAATAAAACGGGCTCGGCATTTGCTTGAGACACATGGGGTAGATGCGGTGGTGATCACTTCAACGGCTAACTTCTTTTTCTTTACGGAAACGTGGATAAACCCACACGAACGATTATTGTCTTTCGTGATTCGCAAGACAGGTGATCCGGTAATTCTGGCGCCAAAAATGCATGAAAATGATATGGTTGGTTCTTCCGTGGAAACACTACTCTGGAACGATGGAGAAAACGCCATGGCGTTGCTCGCGAAATGCATCCCTGAGAAGGGCGTAGTCTCGATCGATAGCCTGTGGCCAAGTCAGAACCTCATTTCGCTGATGCGACATAGACCTCAATTGACATTTATCGATAGTACCAGAATCCTTGGCGAGCTACGACTCCGAAAAGATCAACATGAACTCGCTTTGCTTCGTAAGGCAGGGGAAGTCGCGGATGGTGTCATGCAACAAATCATTGCGAAGATTGTTCCCGGTATGCGGGAGATTGACGTCGTCGAAGAATTGAAGAATTTGTGGACGAAAGAAGGGGTTGATGAAGTATCATTCAACCCGATTATTGGAGCCGGCGCTAACGGAGCGCAGCCACATCATCAGTCAGGTCAGACAACAATCAAGTCCGGAGATATGGTTGTGATTGATATGGGAGGTGTTATAAACCACTACTGTTCGGACATGACACGGACGATTGCGATTGGTGAAGTGACGCCGCAGATGAAAGACGTGTATGAAGTGGTTCATAGAGCTCACGAAGCAGGTGCAAAGGCGGTGAAACCAGGTGTGTTGCTTGGTGAAATCGACCACATTGCTCGTACGGTAATCAAGGAAGCCGGATATGGAAGTTATTTTATTCATCGTACAGGACATGGGCTCGGCATCGAAGTTCACGAGGAACCTTACGTGTACAGTGGGAATCAGCAACCAATCGAGACTGGCATGGTATTCAGTATTGAGCCTGGAATTTACCTCCCCGGGCAATTTGGTGTTCGTATTGAAGACATTGTCATTGCGACAGAGACCAATTGCGAAAGTTTCAATAACTTTACAAAAGAGCTCTTGGTCGTTTGATGACATGTTGAATGCAGATAAGCGTAAGGGAGAAAATGGGATGCGGAACATAAGGCTTGCCATCGACATCGGTGGAACATTCACCGACTTAGTACTGTACGATATACAGGCACAGTCTTACGAGACAAAAAAAGTGCTCACCACACCAGAGAACCCGGCCATTGGTGTGTTAGATGGTATGGAAGAGTCAGTGGGTCAGTTCGAGAAGATTGATTATTTCGTACATGGAACGACAGCAGGATTAAATGCCTTTCTCGAACGAAAAGGAGCCAGGGTGGCCCTCATTGTTACAGAAGGATTTCGAGATATCTACGAGATCGGGCGTGCAAATCGATCTGATATGTACAGCATTCAGTATCGAAAGCCATCCCCTCTTGTGGCTAGGGGGGATGTGTATGAAGTCCGGGAAAGAATTCTGGCGGACGCCAACATCGAACTTGCGCTTGAGCCATCTGAGATATTGCAATTGGTGGATGAATTGATTCGCAAAGATTATCAATCTGTCGTGGTAAGCTTGCTTCACGCCTATAAAAACCCAGTACATGAGCTAGCGATCAAACATGTTTTTGAACGGACAGCACCGCAAATGTCGCTTAGTCTTTCACATCAAGTTGCACGTGAATGGCGGGAATATGAACGTACAAGTACAGCGGTTATCAACGGATATATCGCCCCGATTGTCGAAAAATATCTGGCGGCCTTGGAGAAGGAAACAGCGTTACGGGGACTGAACGGGAACATTTTTATCATGCAATCCAATGGTGGGGTCATGACCTCGAACTTGGCAAAACGCCATCCCATTCAAACGCTGTTGTCTGGACCAGTCGGAGGGGCCATTGGTGGGATCAGACTATCAAAATTGACGAGAGATGAAAATTTGATTTGCGTAGACATGGGCGGCACCAGTTTCGACGTCAGCCTTGTCGTTGACGGTAAACCAGATGTGACTGCAGAGACCCAACTAGAGGGATTCCCCATCATGACCCCCATGGTCAATATCCACACGATCGGGGCAGGCGGAGGTTCCATCGCCTGGTTGGAAGGAGGCGGTCTTCGTGTTGGACCACGGAGCGCTGGTGCCGATCCCGGACCGGCCTGCTATGGACGGGGAGGTCAAGAGCCAACGGTAACAGATGCGAATTTGGTGCTCAACCGGATCGATTCGGATGGTTTCCTCGGTGGAAACATGAAACTCGACCAAGCCGCTGCACATCGTGCGATTCAAAATATTGCCGAAGAGATCGGACTTGATGTTATACAGACTGCTGAGGGGATTTGTGATATAGCGAATGCGAAAATGGCGGACGCGATTCGCACACTGACAGTTCGGAAGGGCATTGATCCACGGGATTTTGCTTTGGTTGCGTTTGGTGGGGCAGGGCCGATGCACGCGGTTTTCATAGCCGATTTACTGGACATTCGAAGGGTTATCATCCCATCCGCCGCAGGTGTGTTTTCGGCTTGGGGAATGCTGCAAACGGATATTCGTCATGATGCCGTTCGTACCTTCTATCACAGTGTATCGGATGTCGACTTCGGTCAAATGGCCTGTATTTATGAAGAAATGAAAGTGGAGATTATTGAGATCTTAAACTATCAAAATATTGAAAGTGACAAAATGGCATTTTTCCGAACTGCCGATCTCCGTTATGTTGGTCAGGAGTACACAGTGAACGTTCCATACGAGTCGGTGAATATGGAAGAATCCTCAATCCAGGCGCTGATTCGCCGCTTTCATGATATGCACCTAAATATATACGGACACAATAATCCGGTGGGTGATGTGGAATTTGTGAATCTGAGGACCATTGGTTATGGAGCATTGACGACCTACTCAAGCGAAGATACTGTAGCTGACCGTGAATATCACCGGGGCGAAACCCAGTCATCGCCTGAGACCAGGCTTGTGAAATCAGTGATCTTTCATGAAACTGCAGTTGCCACAGAAGTCTTTTCTAGCGGCATGCTTCAATCGGGACATATGCTTAAAGGTCCAGTTATCATTGAAGATGAGGGATCAACAACTGTTGTGCCGCCTGGTTACTCGATTATCGTTGACCATTACGGCAATTTGGATATCCAAAAGGAGGGGTAACAGTGGCAAATCCTATTACTATCGAGATTATTAGAAACGCGTTCATATCCGCGGCCGAGGAGATGAATGCAAGTCTTGCGCGAAGTGCATACTCGCCAATCATCTATGAGATGAAGGATTGCAGTGTTGGGATTTTCAACAAAGAGACTGCATTGCTTGGACAATCCGCCGGGTTGCCGATCTTTCTTGGAAATCTTGATCACTGCATAAAGCTAACGACCGAATCAATTGGCGGTCAGAGAAAGTATAAGTCTGGTGATCTTTACATTCTGAATGACTCGTATTTAACCGGCACTCATTTAAACGACATAACAACCATTTCACCGATCTTCCACGATGGCGAGCTCGTTGGTTTTTCCGCAACGCGAGCGCATTGGATTGATGTTGGCGCAAAAGATCCGGGATATCCGATGGACGCCACTGAAATCTATCAGGAAGGGATACGCATTCCACCGCTCAAGTTGTACGATGGCGGTACTCCGCGTCAGGATGTCATTCAGATGCTGACCATCAACAGTCGTTTTAAGGAAGCCGCACTGGGCGATTTAGGAGCGCAAATTGCGGCCTGCAGAACAGGGGAAAAGCGGCTTCAGGAGATCATCAGACGGTTTGGTCTGAAGACTGTCAATGAGGCGATTGATGATATATTCGCTCAATCAGCAGTCATGGATCGTGACGTCATTACCCGGATCCCGGATGGCGGTTATGAAGCAGAAGGGTGTTTGGACAACGATGGTCATGGAGACGATCCAGTTAACGTTAAAGTGAAAGTATATATTCAGGGAGAGAACATGACCATCGATCTGACTGGTTCGAGTCCTCAACAGCAGGGTCAAACCAACTGCGGGCTTGCGCAGACTATCTCAGCGTGTCGAGTCGCTTTTAAAGAATTAGTGAATCCACACACTCCGGTTACAGGCGGGAACTTCCGAAATTTAGAAGTCATTACGCCGGAAGGAACAATTTTTAACGCAACAGAGCCAGCTGCATGCGGATGGTACTTTTCTGCGCTCGGTTTGTTGATTGATCTTGTCGTCAAAGCACTTTCTCCGACGATAAAGGATTTGAGTGCAGCGGCCCACTATGGTGATTCGATGGTGATCACCTTCGCTGGTACTGAGCCAAATCGTCACACGCCTTTTTTAAGTGTGGAAGCCACGGCGGGAGGATGGGGTGGTTTTGCTAAGGCGGACGGACAAAATGCGCTTATCAATAACGTCAATGGCGATTTTAAAAATATGCCGATTGAAGTCTTTGAGACGAAATACCCAGTTAAAGTAACAACATACGCTTTGCGACAGGATTCAGGCGGTGCAGGTGCGCATCGAGGGGGCACAGGTGTAGTGCGTGGATATCAACTGCGGACCGATAGATCTTGGCTGTATCTGTGGTTTGAACGCTACAAGACACCGGCTTGGGGGCTGTTTGGCGGAAAGGACGGCGCCAAACCGAAGGTGACAGTGTGCATCCCGAATGGAGAAACGGTGGATATGCTTAAAGTGAATGCAAGGCCACTGACACGCGACACGGTTGTCATCGCGTACACGGGAGGTGGTGGCGGTTTTGGGCATCCGTTTGACAGAGATCCTCATCACGTTCTCGAAGACGTTCTCCACGGATATGTGTCCCTTGAAGCAGCCAAGAGTGATTACGGTGTAATCATTCGTGAAGGAACATTCGAAGTCGACGAAGAGGAAACATTGAAGTGCAGAACTTCTAGTCATAATGATTGTGTTTTGTGAATAGTGATGGTATGGTGATTTCTAATCCCATACTATTGCGGGAGCTTGGTTGAGCCAGGCTGAGAGGGCAGTCATGATTACTGCCGACCGATCACCTGATCTGGGTAATGCCAGCGGAGGGAACGGGCACAGTCGTGCAGTCGTGCGCATACAGCCGCTTGGCATTCGCAAGCGGTTTTTGTTTTGTACGGGTGAACTCATGCGGGAAGGTGATAACACGATGGCAAACAATCCGGATCATTCGCAAATCGGCGCGACGGATGGATTTCCAGGGAGCAAAAAGGTGTACACAGAGATGGAAGGATGGCCGGACATTCGGGTTCCGATGCGGGAGATTGCGCTTGCGCCGACCACTGAAGGCTATGGGGCGCAGGAGAATCAGCCGGTCCGCGTATACGATACGAGCGGTCCCTACACCGATCTGAATTATCGCTGCGATTTTACAAAGGGACTGCCCCGTGTTCGCCGGGACTGGGTGCTTCAGCGCGATGATGTCGAGGAGTATGAAGGGCGTCCCCTGCGCGCCAGGGCGGGAGCCAATGTGACGCAACTCCACTACGCGCGAAAGGGCATTGTGACGCCCGAAATGCAGTTTGTCGCGGTTCGCGAGCAGACTGCCCCCGAGTTTGTGCGCAGCGAAGTGGCGCGTGGAAGAGCGATCATTCCTGCCAACATCAACCACCCCGAAAGCGAGCCGATGATCATCGGCCGCAACTTTCTCGTCAAGATCAATGCCAATATTGGGAACTCCGCGGTCTCGTCTTCGATCGACGATGAAGTGGAAAAGATGACGTGGGCCACTCGGTGGGGCGCCGATACGATTATGGATCTGTCGACAGGAAGGAACATCCACACGACGCGCGAGTGGATCATCCGCAATGCCCCGGTGCCGGTCGGCACGGTTCCCATCTATCAGGCGTTGGAGAAAGTGGATGGGCAGGCGGAGGCGCTGACGTGGAGTATCTATCGCGATACACTCATTGAGCAGGCTGAGCAGGGGGTGGACTATTTTACGATTCATGCCGGCGTTTTGCTCCGCTATATTCCGCTGACCGCCAAGCGGATGACGGGAATCGTGTCACGCGGGGGTTCGATCATGGCGGCATGGTGTCTTGCGCACCACCAGGAAAACTTTCTCTACACGCATTTTGACGATATTTGCGAGATCATGAAGGCGTACGATGTGTCCTTCTCATTGGGCGATGGACTGCGTCCGGGGTCTATCGCGGACGCCAACGATGAGGCGCAGTTCGCCGAACTTGAAACGCTTGGTGAATTGACGCGGCTTGCCTGGGAGCATGACGTGCAAGTGATGGTTGAAGGCCCTGGCCATGTTCCCATGCATAAGATCAAGGAAAATATGGATCGTCAATTGGAAGTCTGCCAAGAAGCGCCATTTTACACGCTAGGTCCCTTGACCACGGACATTGCGCCCGGCTATGACCACATCACATCGGCGATTGGAGCCGCCATGATCGGGTGGTTTGGCACGGCGATGCTCTGTTATGTGACGCCGAAAGAGCACCTGGGGCTGCCGGACAAGGATGATGTGCGCGAGGGTGTCGTCACGTATAAAATCGCCGCCCACGCCGCCGATCTCGCGAAGGGACATCCTGGGGCGCAGGAACGCGATGACG
>JAJYTO010000124.1 GCA_021793015.1 Bacillota bacterium | reverse complement strand
CGGCGCAAAACGGCGGTCGACACGCCAATGCCCCGACACGTCACCGGTGTCGTTCCAGAACCCGATCGCGAGTCCAGCCAAATAAGCCGCCCCCAGCGCAGTGGTCTCCAGAACTGCGGGGCGTTCTACCGGCACCCCGAGGATGTCGCTCTGAAACTGCATGAGAAAATTGTTGGAGGCTGCGCCCCCGTCAACCCTCAAGCTCTTCAGTTGTATCCCCGAATCCACTTCCATCGCCGTGAGCACATCCCGCGTCTGGTACGCCAGTGACTCCAGGGTGGCCCGGACAAAGTGCTCTTTCTGCGTTCCCCTCGTCAGCCCAAACACCGCGCCCCGCGCGTCGCTGTCCCAATACGGCGCGCCGAGCCCAACAAACGCCGGTACGACGTACACGCCTTGCGTCGAGTTCACGGACGCCGCCAGCGTTTCGCTCTCGGCCGCGTCGCCCAATAGGCGCAGCCCGTCGCGTAGCCACTGGACCGCCGATCCGGCTGCAAAAATGCTTCCCTCCAGCGCGTATTCCACTCTCCCCGAGAACCCCCATGCGATTGTGGTCAGCAGTCCATGCTGCGAACGAACGGCCTTTTCTCCCGTGTTCATCAACATGAAGCAGCCTGTGCCATATGTATTCTTCGCCTGACCCGGTTCGAAACAGGCTTGTCCGAACAACGCCGCATGCTGATCGCCGGCAATGCCCGCAATCGGCGTCGCTGCGCCGTAAAACACCGAGGGATCTGTCTGCGCATACATCTCCGAAGAAGACCGTACTTCCGGCAACATGGCGCGCGGAACTGTCAGCATGCTGAGAAGATCATCGTCCCATCTGAGATCGTGGATATTGTACATCAGGGTTCGGGAAGCGTTTGTGTAATCGGTGATGTGGGCCCTTCGCCCCGACAGGTTCCATACGAGCCAGGTATCCACCGTGCCAAACAGCAGGTCTGCCTGGGCTGCAAGTTTCCGCGCCCCCTCGACGCTGTCCAGGATCCATTTCACCTTTGTCCCGGAAAAGTAGGCGTCGAGCAAGAGTCCTGTCTTGTCGCGAACTGATTCGCCATATCCCGATGCTTTCAACTCTTCGCAGATTCCGGCAGTTTGCCGGGACTGCCATACGACCGCGTGATGGACAGGCAAGCCGGTGCGTCGATCCCAAACGACGGTGGTCTCCCTCTGGTTTGTGACGCCGATGGCGGCAATCTCGTCGGCCGCAACGCTGTGTGTATGCAGAACTTCGGACATGACGCTCTGCACGGAACGCCAGATCTCCATCGCATCCTGCTCGACCCAGCCTGTCTGCGGGTAAAATTGCGAAATTTCCCGTTGCGCCATGCCAAACGCATGGCCCATGTGGTCAAAGAGCACGGCCCTGGAACTGGTTGTACCCTGATCGATTGCCATGATATACTTTCTGGCCATCCAGACACCCCCCCTGCGTCTACGGAATGCGATCGTGCGGCGCCCATGCGCGGGCCGCTTCAAATCCGCAGCAGGCTGCGCGCGCCGGAGAAGCGCCAGCCGCAACGCTCAGCCGTAGACCACTTCATAGGCCCCGACCTGCGCCTCGCCCTCCGGCGATCTGCGTCCATGCGCGGCCTGAAAATGCGGACTGGCCACCCAGTCGCGAAAGTGCTGTTCCGTCTCCCAACGCGTGACCACAATGAAATGCGACCCATCTTGCGAACGCAGCATGCCAAATTTGACGAAACCAGGCACACGCGCCATATGGTCAGAAGCCTGCGCGAATCGTTGTTCCAGCATCTTGGCCTGCTCTTCGTCCACAATGGCCAACCGGTTGTGGGCTTCAAACATCAGCATCGCCTCCTGAGACAATTGTACCGGACAAAGCGGGAAGCGCCAACCGGAGAATCTCCGCAACCGAACAATGCGCGGCATGCCGACAGGCCGAGTCGCAACTCAGCAATGCACCGCATGTCAGCATGTCTGAGCGCAACGGGAAGTCCGCTCAGTCGTCCCTCCCGTCCCCCTCTCCGCGTGACAATCAGACTGGAATGGCGGAGTGTGACGGCCAGTCTTTCCTCGCACCATGAACCCGCCGCCAGGGCAAGGTTCCTTGGCGGCGGGTTCACAGAACGGGAACATGACAATGATCAGCCGTGATCAAGACCTTGCGCTTCCAAATTGATCAACTGTGATTGAAGCTCTGCGCTTCTTCGGGCTGCAGTGAGGCCGTGACGGGATGGGCGTCGAAATAGGCCACGCTGCGGCGCAGATCGTTCAGAAACAACGCCGCCATGTCGCGATCGAACCCGTGGCGAACCACAATGCGCTGGACCGCCAGGTCGGAGATGTCGGGGAGAAGGGTATACGCCGGGACCTGCCATCCCGTCGTCCGCAACTGGTTCGACAGATCAAATAAATTGAACCCCGACGCAACGTCGGGCCTGAGCGCCCACGCCACGACGGGGAGGCCCTCGCGCCCGTCATGAAGGATCTCAAAGGGTCCCAGACCGCCAATCTCATCGGCGAGATAGGCGGCCGTTTCGCGCAGTCCGGCCATCACTTTCCGGTACCCTTCCCGGCCCAGGCGCAGCAGCTTGTAGTATTGGGCGATGACCTGGCCGCCCGGACGCGAAAAACTGAGCCCGAACGTTGACATCTCGCCTCCCAGATAATTGACCCGAAAAACCAGGTCTTCCGGCAGGCTGGTCTTCTCCCGCCAGATCACCCAGCCCACACCCAGCGGCGCGAGGCCGTATTTATGGCCTGACGCATTGATCGATTGCACGCGCGGCAAGGTGAAGTCCCACACGAGATCAGGATCCAGGAAGGGAGCGACAAACCCGCCGCTCGCAGCGTCGACATGCACGGGAATATCCCGTCCGGTTTGCGTCTGATATTGATCCAGCGCCGCGCAGATCGCCGCCACCGGCTCGTTGTGGCCGGTGAACGTTGTGCCGAGCGTGGTCACAACCCCGATCGTGTTGTCGTCGCAGCGCGCGAGCACATCCTCGGGATGCGCGACATATTGGCCCGGTTTCATTGGAATTTCGCGCAATTCAACATCAAAGTAACGCGCAAATTTGTGCCAGCACACCTGAACGGGACCCGACACCAGATTGGGCCGTTCGATCGACTGACCGGCCGTCTGCCGATGTCGGCGCCACCGCCACTTGAGGGCGAGGCCGCTCAGCATGGCGGCTTCGCTGGAACCCGTCGTCGATGTGCCGATGGTGTCTGCGGCGCGCGGGGAATGCCACAAATCCGCCAGGATATGCACACAGCGGGCTTCGATTTCGGCGGTCTGGGGATATTCGTCTTTGTCAATCATATTTTTGCCCAGACTCACATCGAGAAGATGATGGACTTCAGGCTCCTCCCAGGTGCCGCAAAACGACGCCAGGTTTTGGCGGGCGTTGCCGTCGAGCATGAGTTCATCCACGATGAGTTGATAGACTTGCCGCGGGTCATGCTCAAATTCAGGCAGTTTGTATTTGGGCATCTGCGCCGTCAAATCGGTGGGCGCAAACACATCTTCCACAACCGCCGCGTTTCTCGCGTCATGATTCTTCCTCTTCGTGTGCAACATCGGCTCGTTCTCCTTTGGGGACGGTTTCCCGCGCCGGCCCTCGCCGGGTCCATCTGTCTTGCGGTTTCGCGCGAGTTCAGTAATGGCTCAAATTGCCGCGACGGCGCGCCTTCTTTTGCGCCAAGCCAAACACGAGCAGACCGATCAGCAGCCACAAGACAGCGTTCACGACACTCCAGAGCAGCCAGTTCCCTGTTCCGAACAGGGCAGCGCCGTGCGTCATCATGGAACGCAGAAGCGCCACGACTGGCGAAAACGGCGCCACGATCGCCAACCATCGCCACGGGCCGCCCAGGGAAGCCGTGGGCAACATGATGAGAAACAGCAGGATAAATTGCAGCAGATTCAGAAGCTGTTGCGAACGCTTCATCAGGATGGTCACACTGGCCACCAGGTAGCCAAGCCCTGTGGCGCTTGCGATCATCAGGAGTCCGGGAATGATGTCCCACAGTGAGACAAAGAGATAATGGCCCGTGATCGCCATGACCGAAAACAGCGTCAGGATCGTGAACAGCAGACCGATGACGACGCCGGCCACATTGCGCAGCAGCAAGATGAACGTCGCCCCGTACGGACTCAGAAACACCTGTTCCAGCGTCCCGTTTTGCGCCTCGTTAGAAATCGTCCAACCCATCGTGCCGACCGACATCATCGACAGCGTCCACAGCGTATAGCCGACGATGATGTCGCTGAGACGACCGCCAAGGATAGACCCGCCCGCCATATAGGAACCGCCTAGGAACAGCCCGTAAAACACGAGCACAATCACGGCGAGTTCGCTCAGCAATTCCGTGGGATACCGGCGCAGTTGCACCCATTCCCGCCGCCACTCCGCACGCAGCGCATGCAGCATCAGGCCATCGCCTCCCGACCGCTCTGTACCGGGACTGATTGTCTCGTGTGCGCGCGAAAGACCGTGGCGAGATCCGCCGTTTCCCTCATGACGCGGACGACGGGACACGGTTCCAGGGCGCGCATGATGTCGTAAACATCGGTCGGCCGATCGAGCACGACGCGAAACTCTTGCTCCCCCGTCCACGCGGCGCCCAGTTGATCCGCCAGTTGGCGCGCCCCTGCGGAAGGCGCTTCGGCAAGCTCAAACACATAACTGCTGCCCGTAAAGCGGGCGAGCACATCTTCCTTGAGCCCTTCCAGCGTCAGGACGCCGCTTTGTATGATCGAGATGCGGTCGGCCAGCGTCTGCGCCACCTCCATCTGATGGGTGGTGAGAAGAATGCCCATCCCGCGTTCGTGGGCGAGTCTCTGCACGTACTCCTGAATGCGGTCGGAGGCGTCGAGATCAAGTCCGAGGGTCGGTTCGTCCAGCAACAGGAGCGCGGGCGAGTGGATGAGCGCGGCGCAGATGGCCACCTGCTGCTGCATGCCGCGGCTGAGTTGTTGCACCGTGCTCCCGATCTTGTCCTCCAAACCGAACTCACGCATCAGTTCCCGGCCGCGTTCGCGCGCCATTTTGCGGGATAGCCCGCGAATCCCGCCCCAATACTCAAAGTTCTCAAGCGGCGTCAGGCGCCAGTAGAGATTGCGGCTGCCTTCAAGCACGGCGCCGAGACGGCGCAGCGCCTGACCCGACGCGGCGGACAGGCTGTGTCCCTCGACGGCGACGTCGCCGTCGTCCGGCCGGACCAATCCCGCAATCATTTTGATCGTGGTTGTCTTGCCCGCGCCGTTTGGGCCGAGAAACGCCAGAATCGTCCCGGCCGCCAGCGAGAAGCGAATGCCCTTGACCGCCTCGACGACCTGCCGATCCTTGGTTCGGTACCGTTTGACCAATCCATCCACTTCCAGCAACATCCGCTGCACCTCCGCATATCACGACTGCCATCTATTTGCCATATTTCCAATAGTAACGATGGCAGGAAGGGTCCGCATCGGTCTCCAGACGGACATTGCCGCCGCGCGTATGCACGACGCTCCACTCCTTTCTTGGGCGGTGGGACGGGTCCTGCGCAGTTTGCGGGAACCAGGAGATTGGTCCGGTCGAGGGTATTGCCTGTCCGGTCAGAGACTTCACTTGTCCGGTTGGAGTCCTGTCCTGCGGCCTCTCGGCTGAACTCTGGCGGCTGTCTCGCGGCTGCTTTGCCAACTCTACCCTACGACACTATCTTACCAAAAAAGCGCCGCCGTCAGGACCCAAACGTTACCATCCGGGGAGTTTCAGGTGATAAACGCCTCCTGTTCAAGAACTCCATCCACTTCAAGCAGTTTCTGCACAAGCGGATGTTGATCACGATACTGTTCAGACGAGAGCAACCGCTGCAGTTTCGCTCTGTAATCGGGGCGCACGGGCAGGACATACTGGCGAAACTCATCCACCCACTCAGGCTCCATCCGCCAGGCGCGCACCTCAGGCCAGACAGAGGCGCGCAGACTGTGGAGGATCAGGATGCCGCCGTAGTCCAAGTCCCCCCAGTGCCAAAGAGACGGCTCGCTCTGGAGCGGTGCGAAAAACAGGGACTCTCGCAGCTTGGCCAGAAATTTTCGCTTGTGGGGACTGTGGAATCCTCCCGCATAGACGACAAGTTCATCGTTGCGACGTTCCCGCGCGATATAGTGACGGTAATTCGCTTTGTTCTCGATCGACAGGATGCGCTGCACAGGCAGATTCACGATGAGCGCATCCAGCAGTGTCGCGGAATCAAGCGACAATCCTCTTGGAAACACTGAGCAGTCCACCATGCGGCCTGCGACCATGAGCGTGAGCGGCCCGCAAAAAGAGATATCCTCACCGCTGATCACAATGCCAATTTCCGCCAGTGCATCATCATCAGACAGCAGGTCCCCGTAGATCGTGTCGAGCTGCGTATGGTCAGGGTTCGTCGTGTCCACCAGTTCCGCCGGGTTTGCCGTGCTTGCCCTCTTCGTCGAGTCCGCCGTGTCCGCCACGCGCAATCGGGTAGGCGGAAACGAAACTGGCCTCCGACTTGCAAATTCAGACGCCTTCCATGCCTCCGCGCCTTGCGCTCCATACCTCCGGTACAGCTTGGCGATCCATGACTTCACATGGCGTTCGAACAGTTTGCTGTCGCGCAGATACCTCTTTGAGAACACCCTCATGGCAAGTTCCTCGTCGCCCTTGTCCACGATTCCCATGAGCGACTGCAGCAACCACCCCAGTTTCTCCGAGTCCGCCGGGAGCAGATGACCCGGAACCGACGCCCGTTCATCAAGAGCCGCCAGCGCATCTGTCAACCAGAGTCTCATCCAGTCGACGCTCAGCGCATCGAAGACCTCCGTCAAGTTTCGGCGCACCGTCTGCACGACGTCCGCCTTGGACAGTCGCCCCAGCACTTGAAACCCCTCTGCGGCCCCGCGCTCCGTAAGGTAGATGCGTTCCAGTAGATTGCCCGCCTCGAAACGCACCCACTTCAAATCAAGGAGCCCTCCACTTTGCCAATGTTCAAGAGCGTCATGCAACTCCGCGCGAATGTCCGGATCCATGCCTCCGCTCACGTAACCGCGTACCACCTGATCCGTCACTCGAATCTGCGGACGTCGGGCGGCGACAGGCGACTGTTGCGCCTCAGCCTTGTCCAGCAGCCGTCCGAGCAGATCCCGCGCGATCTCCTGCCCACCCTGCATCTACGCCATCACTTCCTCTTTATTTGTATCAAATGCGTCGACGCGCGTTTCGCTGCCGATGCGCGTCACGATGAGCGTGCGATCGACCAGCGGAGCGATGTCCGCCAGTTTCTCCGTCGGCGCGGACAAGATCACCTGCAATCCGAGTTGTCGCACAAGGCGGATGCTTTCGCGAATCCGCTGATGATCCATCTTGTTGTACGCTTCGTCGAACACGATCAGCCGCAACGTGTTGTCAGTTCCGCTTTGCCGCACTCGATAGAGTTGCGCAAACGACGCCAGCACCGAGATATAAAACGGCGTCTGCGTTTCGCCGCCGGATTTCTTGTTGAGGACGCGCGACAGGCGAGATTCCCGTCCTTCCTCGTCGGTGACGATAAAGTCAAAGCCCAGGAATGTGCGATAGTCGGTGAATTTGTGCAGATTGCGTTCCAATTCACCGCTGGCGTCGGCGTCATCCACATCGACAATCTCTCGAAACAGTTCACTCACCACATCCCCGTACTGATCCTGAAACGCTTGTGAGAACAGACTGTGCCCTTCGAGCAGCATGTCGTCCATAATCATTTTGTAAAACCGTTCATACTGCCGATCCGGCGACACGCGAAAAGAGTACTGGTCGTGTCCGAAACGCACACCGCGGAGCGCAAGGTTCAGATCCGCGATCTGCCGCTCCACTGTTTCGATGTTGCTGCGCAGTTTGGACACGAAGTCCTCCTGAAACTGAATTTGCGCTCTTTCCTTGGCCTGACGGATTTTTTCGCCGTAGTCGGCGAGCTGCGTGTCCGTGAGCCGCCGCAGTTCCTCTTCATAGGCGACACTGTCGAACTTTTGAATATCGAACCCCGCCTGGAAGTTTTTGTTGTACTCCGCACGCATGCGAACCAGTTCTTCCCTGACCTGTTCACGGCGATTCCAGTCTGTCTGCCGCTGCCGTCCGAAATTGGCGCGCAGCGCCTCGCTATGGCCGAGGCGATTCATCTCCTGAACAAAGCGCGGCTCTGCGACGGTTTCAATAAAGTCCTGGTCGTACCTGTTCGCGACAACTTCTTCCGCTTCGCGGGCTTCACCCAGCGCCGCGGGCAGATCGCTGCTCTCCAGACGGTTTTTTTCTGTGGCCAGCGCGCCCATCTGCCGACTGATGTCTTCCTTTCTTCCGTCGCCTGCTGTGATCTCGGCCTCCACGCGACCCAACTGCTCTTCGATCACCATGAGGGCCGTCAGATCCAGGTTCTGCAACTCATTCGAAGTCTGCAAAAACCGTGTCTGCAAGGCCGGCAGTTTGGCCAGTTCGCCCTGTATCACGCGCATCTCTTCCACAATAGACGCTGAGACAGTCTCAAGTCTGACCCAATGTGACCACATCTGCGCACGCGGCGCCCAGGTCACAGACGCTTCTTCAGTCTCCCGCAGTTTCTCACGCGCCTGCGCCAACTGCTGTTCCAGGGCCCGCCTTCCGATGTAAAGCGTCTCCCAGCGTTTCGGATTCAACTGTCGCGCCACGAAATTCTGGTACAGCATGCCGTCCACAGTGATTGAACTGCCATGGCGGCGTAGTTCATCCACAGAATCGCATTTTACAATGCGGCCCAAGAGATAATCGGCGTATGCGCGCGCATAGGGGTCCTGCGTTTCAATCTCTTGCGCGAGCGACCCCGCCATGCGCTTCGGGTTTTGTTCCAACACGCGTCCGATGTCGACCAGACCCACGTCATAGATGTCCGCCTGCTTTTTGTTGCGTTCGTAGATGCGCAGGGCCTCTGCAAAATGCTCCGGCGGCACCAGCAGGTAAAACCGCTGCGTGTGCAGATATCCCTCAATCGCCTTTTGCCACGTCTCGTCCGGCAACTCAATCGCTTCCGCGAAGATGGTGACGGAAACGTCCTGACCCGTCTCTGCGCGCAAGCCATCCGCGATGAGAGCGCGCAGCCGCAAGACACGCGCATCGTATGGCTTCACGCCGCGCTCCAGGTCCGCAATCATGGCGGTCAAGCGTTCCTTCTCCTGACGCAGCGTCGCGAGAAACCGCTGCAAAAGGCTGTGCCCCTCGCGCAGATGTTCCGCGGCCTCTGCCAGGCGGCCACTGACATCCCCAAAACGATCGGGATCGATCGCGACGATGTTCGCATCCACCTGTCCCAACCGTCGACCATGCCAATCGTAAGGAACGGGCCACTGGCGCAGCGCCGGAGTCAGCGCATCATACGCGTGCGTGAGCCATTCCCCCGCCTGTAAAGTGTCGGCAAACGGCGCCTGGCGTGAACCACCCTGCGACCCATGTGCGAACCAGAGCAGCCCTTCCTCCATGCTCTTCTGGGCCGCGGACCATCTCACACCCTCCGCCAGGATGCGATTTTGCCGTTCTCCATCCCTGCGAATCGCCGCATACTCCGCATCGATCAAACGCAACTCGTGATCGAGCCGCTCCTTGGTCTGCTGTACATCAGACGCCGCTCTCATCTCGATCAAACGATCGCGCTCCGCTCGCAGTCGGTCCAACTCAGCGCTCTGCGCCGCTCGGCGCTGTTCCGTCGCATGGAGTTTTTCCGCCGCTTCGCCAATCTGCCGGCGCACATCGGCGATCCGCTCCTGCGCGGACGCCCCTCTTGCCCGGTCAAGCAGATAATCGTACAACAGCACCCGTTGTTCCTGCGCCCGCAAACCCGCCTCATGATCGACAATCGAGTGCAGAGCGCCGATCTTGCGCTCTGTATACCGCATCTCTTCCTCAAGACGACGATAGTGCCGGATGTTGTCGCGCATATTCTCGATGTCCAGTTCATGACGGACATCGCAGACAAACTCTGAAATGAATCCAGCAACATCCATGATCGGCGAAAAGGGCACGGCCTTGCGAAACAGCGTGAAAAACTTCTCGCCAAGATTGCCCATTTCGCTGCGCAACACAGCCTGGTACCGTTTATTCGTGTCAATCATCTCAAAGGCGTTCTTCTTTTGCTGGTGACCCCAGACGCGCAAAGCCGTTCGGTCGAGCGGCATATCATCTCGAATAAAGTGAAAAGCCGGCAGTTCATCCCGCAACAGGAAGAAGCTCCGTTCATGAGATCCATCCGCCTGACAGTCGAACGCAAGGCCAAGGCAAAATGACCGTTTCTTCACCGTGTCGACAAACTCCGCGACAACATAACTGGAAAACGCGCCAGACCTCAGATATACGATTCCCGTCTCTTCCCTTTCGGAAATCTCGCCGAACAGATACCCCTTGAGCGTGCGACGCGAGTTTTCGTTCGCCGCCTTGTTGAAAAAATGACCGGACGTGTCGCCCAACATCACCATTTGCAGAGCGTCCACAATGGTGGACTTTCCCGCAGCGTTCTTCCCGGTGAGAAACGTCACTGGCTCGATCGTGATCGTTTGATGCACAATATAGTGCCAGTTGATCAGCAGAATCCGTTTCAGAAGTTTCAAGGCGTTTCCTCCCCATGCCCTGGTGGGAATCCCCAATTCTCGGTATCCTCGGCATTCTCAGTTTCCTCCGCATCCTCTGCGCCGTCGCCAGACGCCCCGAACCAGAAGTCCGCGCCGTTTCTGTTCTCAGCGTCTGCACCCTTGCCTGCCTCTTCGCCTGTCTCTTCGCCTGTCTCTTCGCCTTCATCCCCGCCCGCATCCGCACCCGAATTCTCCAACTGCTGGAATACCGCATGAACCAGTTCGTCCGGAACGAGCAGCCGGATCGTCGGATAGAGAAGCCATCGACTCTCCGGCTCGACTTCTTCTCCCTCCACCCGTTCGACGACAAACAGCCGGCGCAGCGTTTGCAAGGACGCGGTCAACTGGGTGACAGGGAGTTTGCGATCCACGATGCCAAATGTCCGCAGCTTCTCCAGAACAACGCTTAGCGTGAGCACAACCTCGCGGCGGCCCGACGCCCGGCCCATTTCCTCTTCATAGAGCAGCCGCAGCGCATAGACCAGATACGTGGTAAACCGATCCAGCCGGGCGCGGTTGTTCCCAAACCGATTGTACAGGGCGATGACGCCGCGCTGGGCATCAAACTGCAGCGCCCAGCCAGCGACCTTCAAATACTCTTCAATCAGCGGGCGCATGCGTTCCACGAGCCGGTAGTGACGGTTGCCGGTGAGGCGTCCTTCCCTGGAGTTCCACACATCGCGCACGAGAAATGTCCGTTCAAAGAGAATGCTCAACACTTGCGCCAATTCATCGCGATCCCGTTGTGAGAGCCGTTCATAGTCGTCGTGCCAGCCCACTGTCCACAACACTCCTGTCCTGTTCCGACAATA
>JAJYTO010000123.1 GCA_021793015.1 Bacillota bacterium | reverse complement strand
CGCCGCGCCTTGTCCACGAGATCCTTATGCCCCTGCAGCCACTCCACCCCGTCAGACTCATACCCCTCTTGAATCGCTTCCACGTACGAAGGGGCACCATAAGGTCGGTTCAGGCCCAGTTCCTGGCCGTACTCTGCGCGCAGGAAGGCGACCGGATTCCGATATTTGGATTGGAAAATAGGGCAAGTTTCGCATTCGGGCAAGGGCCGGTGCGTCTGCATAGTTTGGCAAGTATAGGGTATCACCTGGTCCTCTGTGTCTTTCCACTTTTTCTGCACTTCGCGAGCGTTGTATTTCGGATAAGGGCGGCTCCATTCGTCAAACAAGGAACTGTCAGCAACCGCTGCCCTTGCCCAGGATGCGAAGCCAATCCATTCCGGATACTTAACCTGTGCCGCGCCGTCCGCATCTGCAACACTTTTGCCTAACCGCTCACAAACCTCCGGCAACCGGGCGGCCACTTCGATCGGCAACGGCTTCCACGGTTCCGAGGAAATTTGGGCAAATTGCAACACCGGATCGCTCTCCAGGTAATGAATCAGCGTTTCAGGCAATGCGGCGATACCCATTCCTTCGGGATGATGGGCCACATCCCACTCGTAGTGTCTGCCGGTTTGGTGAATACTCGGCGGAAGCACAATATAGCCGTTGTTGGAACGGACATCAATCCCGTCAAACAGCCCTTTTAGCTTGACGGCATTGGTAATGTGGCGTCCTTTTGGATAGTGGTATAGCCAATGCTGACCGCCGCTGCCTGTGAGATTGATGACCGTCTCCGGCAATTCTTCTCCGATGGCGGATTCCAATTCTTTCAACGAATCCAGTCCGAATGGCATGTCTATGTCAAGAGCAAGCACGTTGCTTTCTTCGCCACACGCCAGGCCCCAGTTGCATCCCGGAAATTGCGTTGCCCACCGTGTCACCTGTCCGAGATCCGCGCTGGCATTCTTTTGCCATGCGGAAATACGGGGGTGTTTCCCTGCGTTCTTCTCGCAGTGCGAGTCTCCGCAGGTACAACGACCATCAGGACGAACACTGTGGAGCGGGATCAGGCGCCAGCCCATTTTGGTGTAGAGAGTGAGTTCAGATGATAATTGCGGATTCAGCGATTCCAAAATAGCTGCCCCCTTGCTATCTAACCGCGCAAACAGCATGCAACCTTTCGTACCAGTGCCGCATCCCGAACGTCCCCTTCGCCATGTGAGCCTGGAAAATCAGTTCGAAGTCTACCTCCGGAACCTTCCAGACCTTGAGCGGCATCAGCACTTTCGCCTCGACGTGCAGCGCCATTTGATCCGCCTCATGAACCACTTGTCGTTGTTCGTCCGTCCACCATGGGATCTCCATTCTATCAAATATGACGCGCAGCAGGCGCTCTTCTGCCTCGATAAATCCTGGCCACGCCGTTTTGATCGGTGTCGGCACGTCGCCCATGTACGCCTCGGCGGCATCGTGCATCAATCCTTGGAGTTGCACTGTCTCATCATGGCCTTGGACATTGAGAATCCCCATGACCAGCAAGCTATGCTCCGCGACAATGTACGGGATTTTGGTGTGTCCGCCGAACCGATTGATTTGCGTCAGCGCGTGAAAGATATCGTCGGGATGAATTTGCGTTGGATCGGGATTGAATGGATCAATCGCCCGACCGGTATACGTCTCGATATACATGTTGTCGCCCCCAATTTTGGCTTGTACGGCGTTTGCTGCTCGTTCGAGTGTGGGAAATGCCCCTTTGCCCCGAAACGGCTCTGGGGGCATTCTACGCGGTCGTTAGGTTATTGACCGCACTCTCATAGATGCTCTTTATCTGACTCTCAGACAAATCCATTTCCTCTGCAGCCCTCTTCCACGCCTGCTCCTTGTGGCGCCGGAACAGAATTTCTCGTTCGGCGGATGATAGCGAGCGAAAGCGCGGGTGTTTCAGCCAGTCTTGTGTATTTGGTCCCAATTTATCAATCGCGCCTTTGTAGAGTACTCCTACTTGGCGTTCGGTTAAATCTACTTCATCCGCGATGTCGGCCCACGATTGCTTTTTATGGCGGCGAAACAGAATTTCCCGTTCGAGGGACGGCAGAGCGCGAAAGCGCGGGTGTTTCGGCCAATCTTGCGGAGGATCCACAACCTTGTTGTCGGGTTCTATCGCGGGTTTCCGAGGCTGCTCCAACTCCCTGATTGCGTTGTTGTAGAGCGTTTTTGCCTCTCTCGCGGATAATCCCATCTCTCTGGCGAGTTTGGCCCACGATTGTCCATCGCGGCGGCGAACCACGATTTCTAATGCTACAGATGAAAAGTTTGCTTGCATGAGAGTCAGCCTCCTGATTGTTGGGATACCGTTAACGATTCGGGCGACGGATTTAACCGATTGACATCTTGCTGATTTGATCGTTTTTTATTGTGAGTTCCACCTTTTGTAAGGTGGATAGAATGATTTCCCGATTTGGAATCATCCATCGTTCCTTGAACGCCTGGTACTCTTCCTGTGTTGCGAATCCGAGAACAGGCAGGATCGTCGGTTCCAGTACTATCCGCCCATCGCGCTGTTTCAAACGGAAGCCGGCACACCGAAAAGCGTGAAACAATCCTTGATCTTCGCCGGTCAGCCGTTTCAGGAGCCAATCCCAGATCCACGAATCGTCCGCCAGATCGGGGCGGGGGTCGAAATTAAGAGAATTATCCAACGCCCTTCCCCCTTGTTTGTCTGAATTTACCTGCCGCTGTTCGCGGACGCCGCCATCTGAGGTGTGCGTTCCATCTGCATCCACTCGCCCAGCGCGGTCTGACGCGATGTGAGTCGGGCTGTCACAGCGGCATCGATTATCTGAGAAGACGACAATATCAAACAGGATTGCTCCGCGCGCGTAATGGCGGTATACAGCAGGTTGCGATTCAGCATGCGTTTGGCCTCGCCGGATAGAACGATCACTACATACGGCGTTTGGCTACCCTGATATTTGTGCACAGTACAGGCGTAGGCGTGGCGCAATTCAGACAGCATGCCGCCGGCATACAACACCGGACGTTCGTCGAAGTTTACACAGACGGTTCGTTTGTGGGTTTCGGGATCCATCACAATCGCCGTCACATAACCGACATCCCCGTTGAACACTTCTGTTTCGTAGTTGTTCTTGATTTGCATGACTTTATCACCGACGCGAAACACACGATTCCCGTGCGAAAGTTCGGCTTTATTGGGATTGGCCGGGTTCCAGATAATTTGAAGGCGTCTGTTCAGTTCTTCGACACCCCACAGACCTGTGTTTTGAGGAACGATGACCTGCCAGTCCATCATGGACACGCGGCGGTTGCGCAACGAATCCACAACTCCCTGCAGGGTGTTCCACCCATCGTCGAAACTGGTTGGCTCAATTAAAGTGCAATCTCCACCAAACGAAGGATATCGTCCCTGTACGATGCTTTGCCCCGCCAGCGCGATGCTGCTGCCGACCGCCTGACGGAAAATCTGTGTCAACTCGGCGCAGGGCACATCAGTCAGCAACAAGTCACGCAGGACATCCCCTGGCCCGATGGGCAGCAGTTGGTGCGGGTCGCCGACCAGCACGACGCGAGATGAAGCGGGGATGGCGCGCAAGAGCGCCGCCGCCAGAGGCGCTGTTAGCATGGATGCTTCGTCAATGATGACGAGGCCGGGCGGCAGTGGGAACTGATCGTTGTATCCGAAATCGAATCCGTCGGCGGTGGGTCCGTAGCTCAGTAGTCGATGGATTGTCTTAGCAGGAGCGCCTACAATGTCCGAGAGGCGTTTGGCGGCTTTTCCGGTCGGGGCCGCCAAATGCACGGAGGCGTCAGGGCACATTGCCTGAAATACCCGCACAACCGCCTGCATTACCGTGGATTTGCCTGTGCCGGCGCCTCCGGTAAGGATGCTAAACGACTGGGACAGGAGCAGCAGAATGGCTTCTATTTGCTCGTTTGAGTAAGGTGTATCCGAGTCTTCGCGCACAAATGTTCGAATCTGCGACTCAGAAGCGAATGGTGCCGGACCGAAGCGCATAATGGTGCGAATGCAATCCGCTATATTACGTTCAGAACGCCAGTTTTCTTCGGCAAAAACGCGATCGCCATCCTGTATAACAGCGTCTGATTCCAAGGCCCGCTGCAACCCTTTTTGAACAGTCAAATGGGGTACAGCCTGTCTGCCGCCTTCGCTCAACAAGTACAGCGCCCGATCTTCCCAATCCGTGATCCACGTGTGACCCTCACGCCAACCGGCGTCAAATAGCGCCCGTCGAATGGCAGCTTCAGCGCGTTCTGGACTATCCCATCCCCACCCCAACGACAATGCGACCTGATCTGTATTTCGAAACGAAATGCCGTCTACGTCATAGCAAAGCTGGTATGGGTTCCCTTGAACCACCGACCACAGCCCTCGTCCGTATCGATCCTGGGCGGCCGCGATTTGCGTTTTGTTGAGGCCAGCCTCCTGTAGAACGCTCCACACCTGTTCAAACTGTCGGTTGCCACACAGCCAATCAACGGCTGTGCGAAGAACATCAAAGGAGAGATCTGGCACCAGCAACAATACGGAATCGTTATCGCTGATCTGATCCAAACAATCATGCCCCAATGCCGCAAGAATCTTCTTGGCTGTCGTTTCCTTTACATGCAAATCCCACAAATAATCGATGATGGCTTTTGGTTCGCGCGGTAGAATGCGCTTGGCGCTTTTGACCGCGAGTTGCATCCCGTATTTCGGGTGTCTTTCCTCTTCGCATTCCATCGCAAACACATCGTCCACGCGTGGTCGAAAAAACCGTCCTTTTGCGGTCTGTCCGTTCCGCAGTTCCAAGATGGCAAATGAATCATCCAACGACTCAAACAAAATTCGACGCACAGCGGACTGTATCTGCATGGCTACCACCTTACGAAGTGAATTGGCTTCCCAACCGATTTTGCATAATGAATGGCATTGGCCGTTCCACCCGGACTCCCATCCCAAACGGCCAGAAGCCCATCCGCATGGTCGACTATCCACTCGTTGCGCTTCAATAACTTCTCCCTCGAATACTCCCCTTTGGATACAAGGACGACTTGATCCGCGCGTTTTAGAATGGAGTGAAACCGTGCCTGAGAAGCGGGCGGCCACTTCCCCTCCACCCCCTCAAACGCCACGGCGCAAACCAGCCGGATCTGTGGATGCCGTTTCTTCCAGCCAAGCACCGCCTCCGCAGCCCATGTATCGACGCCGAGTGCCACACCTGAAATGAACGTTTCGGCGCCCACTTCAATCAACAAATCGATAACCTGTTCAAGGGACCGCTTGACGGCGATAATGGTATCGTTGTCCCGTTCGTCGTATCCGCCAAAACGCGGCGGTCGGTGCCCCGTGACGGCGATTGTTTTTAGGACGGGCAAATCAGCCATTTCTCGCACCCCGATTCATTTTGACACCAGCCTTAGACAGTTGATCCGCCCGTTTGTTGTGTTCTCGCATTCCCCAATAGAGCGAAGCGCCGGTCTCTTTCAGCAGCGCTGCCGCCTGCTCCGTGAGCGGCGCCAGATGCGGTTGTTTGGTTTGCCAGATTCCGTTTACCTGATTGATAACGAGTTGGCTGTGGTGTCATCAGCTGCCGGATTTGTCTGACAAACCCGGACAGTTTCAGTTCTAGCCGCCCCGATCGCAGAGCCTTTGCAGGGCCTCCCTTTGAGCGTTCAGATCCAGGAAGCACACAGATCGGGTTACACGTTGCCTCTCTGGGGAGTAAGCTCCCCGCTCACTCATGCAACGTCTAGCTACAGCCCCACCACTAAGAAATTTCTACAAGTTCGAGAAATTCTGGGCCTTGGATGCAGACGGCATCCGACTGTTTCATTGCGTTAGCTGTCTGCATTGCGCTTTCCTTTCGGACGCGTCTGAGTTCAAGTGCCGCTTTTTTCTCTGCCGCCGTGGGATATCGGAAAGTTCGATTCCACTTGCGTTTGAGATTGTAGGCACCTACGAAATTGGCATCGCCCTCCCAGCCACAATGTTCACAGCGTAAACGGCTTGGATAGCCGCTGCCATTGGGTGAGAACCTCTCAGCCAAATGGGTACACCGCGGACAGGCTTGACTGGTCCAGGCGGGATTGCGTTCTACAGTTAAAATGCCTTCTCGGAGCGCGAGATCTCTTACATGTTTCATCACCTTGCCTCTCAGCCAGTAATTGCGTTTTCGATTGGTGCGACGGCTCCAGGATCGACCCCGTTCTGGGCGATAAGAGCGCAAATGCTCAAAGACCAGCACTTGAATACCACTGAGAACCGCCCAGGTTACGATGGCTCGTGCAATCTGCCAAGCCACGGAATCGTCGAGGTTCTTGATATACCGCCACAGTTGCCGATTGCTCTTTTCTCCCTTGACCGCCGTCCCTGAAGCGGACTGCTTGCGCGCCACCTTCTGCAAGGCTTTCTCCCGTTTGGCGTTCTCCCGTGCCTGCCGGAAGGAGTGAACGCCCTGCAACTGATGTCCGATCCAGGAAATCCCCACGGTGCTATCGACATTCAGGTCAATGGTGCCGACTCTCAGATTGGGTTCACGAGCGCGCCGATCTTCCGCTTTTCCCTTTATGTTCACGCGTTTCTCAAAGGGAATGTGAATCCACCACTGCCCATCCTTTTCGAGGATAGTGCAGGCTCGCATGACCCAAGTCCCGATCGTGGGCTGCAAGACTTCTTTCTCTTCATCCGTTTTTTCCGTTCTGCCGCTCGCCTTCATGAGCTGCTGGATCTCTTTTTGGCACAGGGCGATACGGCTTTTTTCTTGCTCAGATCCTGTCAAGAGCGACATCGCATAAGGCGGTGCTTGGACTGGGACGTTGTACCACTCCCACTTAGTTCCATTAAAGAGTTTCAAACGGACATGTCCGTCCCGAAAGTTCTCCACAAGAATGTTATGAACGCCTTGGTACATCGTCAGGTTGGGATGCGGACGGGGCAGGGAAGGTCCTTTACCTTTGCATCCAGCAGCCATCCACCGTTTCTCGTTGGAGAGATTGGATCGGACGGCACCGGAGGCCGCATTGATCGCCGCTCTGCGTAAAATCACAGGCATCCCAGGACAGGTTTTCTCAAAGTCATTGAACACCCGGGGGTGTGCGTCGGTGACAACGGTATGCTTCTCTGCCCAAGAAAGCAGGTCTTTGGCATCCAATTTCTTCTCTTGGGTTTCCCCTTTATGTTTACCTTTCTTGACGATCACAGTTTTGGTGGTTTCAAAAATTCCTACATGAGCGAGGAAGAAACCCGTGTAGAAATCCACCGCCCGTTGCCACAGGGCATGAGTGGCGACAAAAGCGCCCTGCTTGCCCGTGTTAGTCGCAGGCGATACTTTGAATTTCACCGTTTTCGATGTTTTCACCACGGACATCTGTACTCACCTCCTCGCTTCCCGGATCGATGAGAAATGATTCTTACATCCCTTGCATCGACAAGGTGACAGTCAATCAGCATGTCGCTACTCGAGTGCCACCTGTGTTTCAGGTAGGGCTCCACAGAGGCCGTGAACACTACCCGCGTGCCAATCATGTCTGTGAATGGGTGATGGCGCGACACAAAAATCCAAGCGTGATCAGTTACGTATTCCCTCTGATGATGGACATTGGCCAGCAATGCCCGAAATACGTTTCGTTGCGGCGAACGGCAAATCTCCTTGATGGTTGCCGTGAACGTGACGCGCTTGTTGAGCAGCGGTTCGAGTCGATAACGCATGTTCCTCGCCCCCGTGAATTGGGATGGCCGCCCGAAGGCGGCCGCCTGTTTAAAACGGATCGTTTCCCGCCGGTGCTACGACAGCCGCCTTGATCTGCGTTCCCAGCGCCTTCAGTTCTGTGGTCGTCAGTTGGTTCAGGTCCGCCTTGAATTGTGCCTTGGCCATCTGCGCCACAGACTCCTTCGCAAAACCTTTCTCCTGCGCCATGGTCAGAAGTTTGGTTGTGTACTCTTGTTGCAGTGGCGCGACAGACGAGAGATATCCGTTTTGATTCTCCGTGCCGTCGCTTTGCTTCGTGGTCCGAAGCTTGCACAACACCTCTTGGCCCACAACGCTCGGCCATTGATCAGCCAGCGCTACGATTCCAAGTTCCTCCAAACCAAACGCCTTGGCGTCGGCTTTTACGAACGGGAGCGTCTTGCCGGTTAGGGCGCGTCGATGAAAGATGGATGCGCCTTTGCGTTCGCCGGCCAGAACTTGCAGGCGGCTGTACAGGTGTTGCCCGTCGTTGCTCTTGTTGTCCCGCAATTCCGCTTCGGCGACCGCGCAGATATAGTCGCCGTCCGGCAATGCCTGAAAGCCTTCGGCGGGCTGCGCCTCCTGATACTCGCGTTCCATTTCCTCCAATGAAGTAGCCAATGGACAAGACTCCCTTCCGATTTGGGTCACGCCGCTTTGGGCGTTGGGGCGGGCTGATACGCTCAGTCCGCGAGAAGCGTCATTATTGGTGGCGATCCACAACAACGAGCCATTGTTCAGGATCTTCCTGTTTTGCGGATTCCAGAATGTGTCCGAACTTGGCCTGCCAGACGGTCCGCTTTTCGTTGTCCCATTCAGCCAATCGAGTTTCGTATTCGTCTGGATCTGTTTCGAGAAGTTCCGCCAGACCGTCCGGAACGGGCACGGGAGCGTCTGTCTTCATCCACGCTCCGTCTGCCAGCAAGAGACTATCGGCATAAAGGCGAGCGATATCGATGTCCTGTAGCCGCGCGACATTCGGCCCTTGCCCGTTTACGGCTAGGAGTCCAACCCATCGTCCGCCGATTTCGTAGTAATCCCATTTCCCGTTCGGGTTGCGCGTGCTCAAGGCGTTGCCGTGCTCGTCCAGCCTCATATGGCCGTGCCAGTCGCGCACAAACACGTTAAGATCAGCGTACTTTTCGGCGTACTCGGGGTGTTGCGCGACGACTTGATCGCGGTCAGCGACGACCTCGGCGGCAGTTGCAACGACGTGCAGAACATCGAGATTTTCGTCAAACGGCGCCATGGCAGAGGCGGCGGCTTTTGGAAGTTCGGAACCATTGACGTTTGAGTTCAGTAGGACAAATGTTAAGTAGTGCATCGCGGTTCCCCCGTTCGTTTTTTGGATTGCATAGATCAGCGTCCGTTAAGCTCGGCTACGCTGCGAATAGGCGTCTACCCGCTCTTTGGTGTTTTCAACCCTGGCGCGAAACGCCGCCGTCTCCCATTCTAACTTGTAGTTTTGCGTGCTTTTGACCTCGACTTTAATGTCGGACAGAACGAGATCGACATCCGGCATCTTGCCGCGTAAGTCTTCGAGAATCAGCTCCTTGAGATCGTTCGCGTCGTACTCGATTAAAATTTTGGCCGGCATATTTCCCTCTCCTTTTTGTGATTTTCGCGGGACGTGACGGATTCGAACCGTCTGTAGCAAGCTTCACGCAACCCTCTTGGTAACCGGAGTCGAACCGGCGCGACCTGCTCTGTTCTTGACCACCCTGCACCGTAATCGATGGATCTACGTCCGCGACGCGCTTTTCGGCGCTGGAGGCGGGCTTTTGTCGGAAACCCGCCAGAAACCGTTTCTTAGTGCACCGTAACCTGATCTTCAAAGGCCATGTCCGCTTTACTGTTCGACGCGGTCAGCCGATGAAACACGTGAAAAAAGAGCGAATTGTTTTCGACTGAAACAGTGCCAATAAACTTCATCCGATCAATGGCCTCTGAGTTATATCCGGTTTCCGTTGCTACGAATTCGTGGATTTCTTTGCTTGGTTGACTCGGATCTACTAACGCATAGAACGCGACGGAATTTTCACGCTGCGCGACAACGCTCAGAATCCTCGCCCCCACTGGCAACTCAATCGTTTGATGGCCATACTTCAAGAAATATTTGAATATGGCTCCCATAAAAATCAACGCCCCCTTAATGTGGTGTGAGCTTCAGCAATTTGCCGGGGACGATCCAGCGTTGCGGGAGAACAACAATGGACCGTCCTCAGCACGCGCCTTGCGGCGCTGGAGGCGGGCTTTTGCCGGAAGCCCGTCGGAAACCGTTTCTTACTGCGCAGCAACCTGATCTTCCGCAGGAAGCGGCAGATTAAGATAATCCTCAATCCCAACCGTGACCTCGTGATGATGTTCTTCCAGTTCGCGCCCGATCTTCATCACCTTGGCCCGTTCGACAGGCGACAACTCGCGAAGGATCTCCGGTTGCTTCAGTTCGGCCCACGCGAATTGACCTCTCGATTTACCTTCGAGGGACAACTTCAGTTCGTAGTTGGATACCATCTGGCCGCGAAAGCGAACGGCGGAAGCAAATTTGTCCCAAACCTTGAGGCTTGACGGAGGCAAATTGATGATGGCCGGAATGTCCTCGTTGCCATCGACCAGCACGTAGAGCCGACGTAACGATTTGCAGGCTTTTCCGGTTCCTGTCTTAGGGTCGCTACCGAAGACATTGAATGGACAACCCTCGCACTTCCGGTAGGCCAGCACGTCCGTGTCGTCGGTATACCGCCCGATTCTTCCGTCATGAGTGCTGCAAAGCGGCGGTTTTTTGTCGTCGCTGTTTTCGTCGGTTTGGTCGAACATTACGCGGGCGGTATGAAAGAATGGAATTTTCACCGTCAGCGTCTTGGCGGCCTCTCCCGTCGCATCGTTGACAAAAAACGGAGAACCGCCTTGACCAACCAACTTAAAACGGACAGGAACCGGTTCGCTGTGCTCGGCTTCGGACAGCGCGGCGTTGGCCTGCATGTCTGCGTACTCTTGAAGACTGATTCCCACGTCCAGCAATTCCTGCGCCTGGGCGGGTGACAAAGCCAGTTGCGTCAAAAGGTTTTCGTCAAACGGTGTGATGGCTTTCGTTGTCATGGTTTTTTCGCTCCTTGTAAGTTGTGTTTTTAACAGCATTTTCGGGTGACCATTTGCTGCGGCGGCGGTCGTTCTGCTCCTTCCATATCGCGCCCTCCTCGGCTAGTTTTCGATCAACCGCTCAAAATGGATTACTGAGAATCGCCCGAACGTCGGACGGAAATCCGCAATTCCGATCAATCGCCCCGCTTGGACAAAGAGATCGTGGACAAAATCCTCATCCAAATACTCAGGGAGCAGAATCGTAAAAACGACTTCACACGTCCATCCCGCAAGCATAGTGGGGCGTGTCCGAGTGACGCCATTGCGTTGGATCATGACGCGGCGGCGGTCAAGATAATCCCACTCTTTGACACCAAGGCTCGCGAGCGGTGTTAAACATGCCAGTCCGGCTTTTACGAGGTCCATCGCCGATTTGCGCGGTGAACGCGGATCTTGGCGATACTTGGCCGCTGCAATGATGGCTTG
The DNA here is from genome assembly GCA_021793015.1 of Bacillota bacterium. Classification (GTDB taxonomy): domain Bacteria; phylum Bacillota; class Bacilli; order Alicyclobacillales; family SLC66; genus JAKADD01. The sequence continues at coordinate 154 of JAJYTO010000123.1, read as the reverse complement.
ACGCACGTATTCCCCAGGGATGCAGATTTCTCCGTTCCCGTTCCGGTACACATACGACTCGACGTTATCGGTCTTCTTGGCAATTCCCCCTTTGACAGCGGCGGCCTTGCCCGCCACTTCTTCGTTCGACCACCTGTGAAACAACAGATCACTT
>JAJYTO010000122.1 GCA_021793015.1 Bacillota bacterium | reverse complement strand
CAAAAGACGCCGGCGAATTATACGTCTGCGGCGCAGCAATTGTATCAGGCGATGCAAAAGGTATACGTGATACCGGGAACGAATCTGTACAGAGAGCTTAACATTCCTCAGGCGCACACCCGAACGCACTCGTATTTGTGGCCGTTCACACAGGCGTTCGGCGGCGTGGCCGCAAGCAACACCGCCTTGTCAAGCGTGGCGAACGTTCCGGGACTGCTGTCCAACCTCGCGCAGGGTTTGAGCCAATACTACAATTCCTCGATGAATCCTCCCGGCTATGATTCATACGTGGTGAGTCACGGAGGAGGCACCCCGTTTTTCGATGACAACGGGTGGACGGCGCTCGATCTGCTGCGCAGCTATTCGGATACACAAAATCAGAAGTTCCTGCAATTGGCCGAGAATCTGTTCCCATTTCTCAAAAGTGGTTGGAGCAAGTCGAAAGCGCCGCCGGGCGGAGAATACTTTAACACCAATCGCTTCGGCAGAACGCAAACAGCGACCGGGTCGGTGATGGATGCCGCGCTGAGGTTGTACCTGGACACTAAGAACTCCCAGTATCTCTCGTTTGGCGAACAGGCGTACCAATGGGACCGCACCTATGTAAAGGGCGTAAACGGCCTGTACAACGATGGGCTTTCGGCCACGGGACAGCCGGGTGGCACACCTTTCACATACGACACGGGCGTCGTCCTGCAGGCGGACGTTCTGTTGTACCGCATTACCAACGATCCCAAGTACTTGGCCCGCGCGCAACAGTTGGCGGTCGAAGGGCTCACGCTGTACACAGATCCGCTCTCGGGGTTGATGATCAACAACGCCGGGCAGTCGAACGCTCCTTTCAATGAAATCTTTCTCCGCGGGCTGCTCATGGTGTACCAAACGGATCATAATCCAGCGTTCCTGCGGTACATTGAGCACCAGGCAAACGTCGCCTACCGGTATGAACGCAACAGCCAGGGTATCTACGGCATCAATTGGTCCGGGGTCAACGATCCCACGCAATCGGTGGATCTCCTCACGCAAGGCGGGACGTTGCGCCTGCTTGGCATGTTGGCAAACGTGACGTCGGGGACGAATCAGTAGGGAACCATACGTGCAGACCGCGGCTTCGCTGAGATGAATACTGCGAAACGTTGACGGGGATATCTGCAGACCATTAGTTAGATTGACTGTTCTCCACGCGGGACAATTTGACCGCGTGGAGAACTGGGGAGGGAATGTGCGTGGCGGCGGTAGTTTCGCATGCCCTTGCTGCAGTGATTAGAGATGTCTTTGGGAAATTGGAAGACAAAAGACTGAGAGATATGGCCGGGAATTGCCTGATGAGCACGCTCGACACGACGGTCCGGTGGGTCGAAGGCGATGAACCGTTCGTCATCACCGGCGATATTTCTGCCATGTGGTTGCGGGACTCGTCGAGCCAAGTCGAGCCATATGTCCGTTTTGTCAAGGAAGACGCTGTTCTCCGCGCGCTGATTGCGGGAGTGATCCGCCGCCAAGTTTCCTACATTCTTCAGGATCCTTACGCGAATGCGTTTAATGAAGGGCCCAATCATATCATGGGTTTTCCGCATGATATCACAGACAAAAATCCGTGGGTATTTGAACGCAAATTCGAGTTGGATTCGCTGTGCCATCCGCTTCGGCTCTGGTGGATGTATTGGCGAGTGTCGGGAGACGGCACGATGTTTACCCCCGACATGCGAAGCGCCATCCGGAGCATTATCGATGTCATGAAAATGGAGCAGGATCATGCGGCACGGTCATCGTATTCGTTTCAACGCCTATACGCTCCTTCCAGCGATACGTTGGTTCGCACAGGAAAGGGATCTTCGGTCGGAGTCACAGGCATGGTCTGGTCGGGGTTTCGCCCAAGCGACGATGCCTGTCAATACCACTACCTGATTCCCGCCCAGATGTTCGCGGTGGTGAGTCTCGGCATGTTGGCGGAACTGTTTGAGGTTGGATTTGACGATGAAGAAGAAGTCCGGCGGGCCATGTCTCTCAAGGCGGATATAGAAAAAGGCATAGCGCAGCATGCGACTGTAAATCATGATCGCTTCGGCGGGATATGGGCCTATGAGGTGGATGGTCTCGAAGGGCATCTCCTGATGGACGACGCGAATGTTCCGAGCCTGCTCTCGTTGCCGTATCTTGGATATTGTGCGCCGGATCATCCGCAGTATCTCCGCACACGCCAATTCGTGTTAAGTCGCGACAATCCGTATTTTTACTCCGGCAAGTTCGGAGCAGGCGTCGGCAGCCCACATACTCCGAAAAACAGGTTCTGGCCCATCGCCGTCATCATGCAGGCATTGACCAGTACTTCGGACGCCGAGAAGGCCGCTTGTATCGACATCCTTGTGCGCACCGACGCGGATACGGGGCTGATGCACGAGAGTATCGACGCGGATGATCCGAATCAGTTTTCCCGTCCCTGGTTTGCCTGGGCCAATTCGCTGTTTGCAGAACTGATGTTGCGGTCACTCGGCGTCGAACCGATAATCGAAATGCCGGTTGGCGTACAAGCCGGCGCCTGACGTGGACGAGGCGGTTGGAAGCACGAAGCAAGGCGACCGGCCATATGCATTCAACTGGTCGTTTGGAGCGCTTTTGTCCGCCTTCGCCGCGCTCCTTGAGACCGGCGTTGCGGACGATGACCAGAGAAGAAGAGAGCGCGATGTCGATATCCGATTTCTACGCGGGAATTCGCGGCCATCCGATGCACTCCTGCGACGGGGTCGACCGTGAATCAGCAATCAAGTGCCACGCGAATGGAGAATTATTTTTTTTAATAAATTATCAAGGAGGAATACACCGTCAGATCGCGAATAACTACGGTGAAGACAAAAAAATAAGGAGGCTCTTCGATGGTCACAAGGAAACGCTTTCTTACTCGACCATTGGGAATCGCGGGGTCAGTGGCACTGTTGGTCGGCGGGCTCTCGGGCTGTGCGCCGGCTGCGGCCAGTACACCACTGGCGTCCAGTGCGCATCCCCCTATTACCATCACCGTCTGGACGCTGCAACTCGCCAAATTTGCGCCGTATATCCGGCACGTCATCGCGGGATTTGAAAAGACCCACAGGGTTCACGTCAGTTGGGTGGACGTCCCAGGAAACCAAATTGTGAACAAATACCTGGCGACATACGCTGCGAACCAAGCTCCGGATCTTATCAATATCGGCGGCACCGAACTCTATTCCATGTACAAGGATTTCAAGCCATTGAACGGGATTTTGACAAAGGCCCAAATCAATGAGTTTCCCGGCGCAACCATTGCTCCGTTAATCATCAACCATGAGATCTACTCCATCCCCTATTACGGCGCCGGCACCGCCATCCCCATGATTTACAACATGGCGCTCCTGAAAAAGGCGGGGATCACCACCTTGCCGACGACGCAGTATCAGTTTAATCAAGATGGAGCGAAGCTGCATCACGCCGACCCAACCGCGTATTGGTCGACCAGTGGAGTGGAACCCTTGTCATACGCCACCGGCGGGCCCATCGCCACGCCTACTTTACTTGAAAACGGGATTCCCATTTTGACCCTCAACCTGAAGAAAGCCGCATTTGACACGCCCAAGGCGGTTGCGTTGTTGAATCAATACCGGAAATGGTACAACGAGGGGGTGTTTGACCCGGACAGCATCACTCCGGTTCATGAAACTGCCTTGTTTGTGCAGGGCGCCATCGCCACCTATAACGAGGGCATGACGTCCGCCCTGCAATCCAGTTGGGGACCCATCAAGGCAAACTTGAGAGTCGGCCCGCCGATACTCGGTTCCACAGGGAAATACATGGCGAATCCGCCGTTTTCCTTCTCGGTGAGCAAGACTTCCAAATATCCGAAACTGGCCGCAGAACTGGCGATGGCCTTCGAGACCGTACCGGCCCAACTCGCCTTCCACAACGCTACCAACGGGGGCGTCGGACCGATAACCAATGCGGCCATCCGGGACAAGGCCTTCTATCGCTTTCCTGCGGGAGAGGCGTTGCAGGCTCGGTCCGCCCTTCTGCAAAATGAATACCTGTCGCACGGCGTATCCATGTCGCCCACATTGCACGGCTCGATTCCGACCTACCCGCACGAAAATCACATCAACGTGATTTTGCAAAAATACTGGAATGCTGCGGTGCTGGGTCAGATGCCCGCCAAACAGGCGCTCGACACCGCGGCCCAACAGATCGACGCGCTGTTAGGCAAATAGACACACCGTCAGGGAGCGGGAACCAAAATGCGCCAGATCCGATCTGTCCCAATGAGGACGAACCACGCTCATCGACGCGCGTGGTTCGTTCCCTATCTGTTTTTGGCTCCGGGGTTCGTGCTGCTGATCGTGTGGAACTATGTTCCCGCCGCATACGCGATTTGGATCAGCTTCACGAACGCCGCGCCGGGAAACAGCAGCCAATTCATCGGCTTCGCGAATTATGCCCGTTTGCTGTCAGATCCTAGTTTCTGGCACTCGCTGTTGCGTTCATTTGAATATCTCTTGGTGGTCCCATTTTTGATGATCATCCCATTGCTGTTTGCCGTACTGATGAATCAACGCTTGCCTGGGGTGGGCGTGTTCCGGACGCTGTATTTTCTCCCCGTGGTGTTAAGTATGGTCGTGGTTGCGATCGTGTTTTCGGAAATCTTCCAGACGCTTGGTCTCTTGAACGTCGGCCTAATGTCGTTGCACATCATCAATCAACCCATTTCCTGGCTCGCACTGCCGTCTATCGCAATCTTCGTCGTGATGCTGGTGACGATTTGGAAGGGAATTGGGTACTACATGATCGTGTATCTGGCGGGTCTGCAGACCGTTCCCCAGGAACTGATCGACAGCGCCAAGGTGGACGGAGCCAATCTGTGGGCGAGAATTCGCTATGTTTTGGTGCCCATGTTGTGGCCCTTTATGATGTTTGTGATGATCATGGCGACTTTGGGAGCCATGCAGGTTTTCACTGAGATTTATGTATTGACCGGGGGTGGACCCCTGCAGAGCACCACTACGCTGCTGTTCTACGTGTATCAAGCCACGTTTGCGAACTATCAGTTCGGTTACGGAGCGGCTGCGGGAGAAGTCATCTTTGTATTGCTGATCGTTTTTTCGTATCTTGAATTTCGGTTGAGCGGAAAGAGGTGGACAACATAATGGTCGGGTCGCGTCGCAACCTTGGAACTTTCCTGTCTTATGCAGCGATGACGCTCGGCGCCATCATCTTCGTGGGACCGTTGTTGTGGGTGGTATCCACCTCTCTCATGGGTCCCGACCAAAATCCGTTTGTCATCCCTCCGCAATTGATCCCTCATCCGGCTACCTTGGCCAATTACCAATCAGTGTTCAAAACCTGGCCTTTTGGCGAATATCTGTTGAACAGCCTCGAACTGGCTGTTCTCTCCGTGGCGGGAACCAGCATCATTTCCACGTTGACGGCGTATCCGTTGGCTCGAATGGATTTCGCAGGGAAAAGGATTGTATTTGCCCTCGTGATCGCTACCTTAGTCCTTCCGGGGGAGGCTGTGTTGGTCCCCCGCTACCTCTTGGTGAACTTTTTCGGGATGGTCAATACCTTTTGGGGCGTCGCGGTCCCAGGTTTCTTCAGCGGATTTGGCGTGTTTCTCCTGCGTCAGGCTTATCTCACCTTGCCGAAAGAATTGGAGGACGCCGCCCGCATTGATGGAGCGGGCGAGCTTCGAATCTTTGCGCAGATCATGACTCCACTGGTCATGCCCAGTTTGGCGGCCCTGGCCATCTTTACATTTCTCGGGTCCTGGGACGGGTTCTTGTGGCCACTCATCATCTTGAATAGCCAGAAAATGTATACGGCCCCATTGGGACTGGCCTACTTTTTCGGGTACTTCGGCGCGAGTTGGCAACTCATCGCGGCCGCGTCGATCATCGTGGTCCTGCCGGTCATTATCGTGTTCGTGAGTCTGCAACGGCTCTTTATCAACGGCGTGACTGGCGCGGTAAAAGGATGAATTCGATGGAAGACTCTGCGGAAGGTCGCGGGAGGAGATCATATTGAACGACTGGTCTAACCAAACAATATTTTGGTGGGGACGGGAACAGCCGGAGATTGCGGAGTTTGCCGCGCATGAACTGCAGCGCTATCTGTCTATGGCGCACTGTTCGGGTCCCGCAGTGGCGCCGGGCGGCGTCGCGCGTGATTCACACTCAGAGCAAGCCGTTTGGAGCGTGCTTGTGATAGCCAATACGGACGCTGCCCTGCACTCCTTGGAACAACCCGACGCCATTTTGGCGAAGTGGCTGCAACAAGGCGGCAAATTTCCGGCCGCGTCCGGGCAGGACGCCTTTGCGGTCCACAGGCTTTCCGACATGACGGTGCTCACGGGATCCAACCCCCGAAGCGTACTTTACGCGGCTTACGCCTTTCTTGAAGAGTTGGGGTTTCGATTCTTTGCGCCAAACTTCCATTTTTATCAGGGGACCGCAGAATATATCCCCGACGAGGTTCGGATTGCAAGCGTGCTTCAAGACATGGACCAGAAGGCCAGTTTCCATTATCGCAGATTGTATGTGGAAGAAGGATGGAGTTTTAACGAGACCAACCTTGTTCAACTCATCGATTGGATGGCAAAGCGCCGTCTGAACGTTCTCGTATACCCGTACAACTATCAGAATGAGGGGGTGGTCACGTATGACACGTGGAGAGAGACCTTGGCTCCCGAACTGGAAAGACGAGGGATAGCGGTGGAAGTCGGCGGGCATGGTTATGCCAGTTGGCTCTCTCCCGGGCAATACCCGGACTACTATATACCGGGTTACAACGTGTTTGATGTCGCAAACCCGGAAGCGGTCCGCACGTATGTGGAGAATGTCATCGGCTATTTGAGGGAGAGACCGGAGATTCGGATTTTTGACGCATGGCCTCCGGATGCAGCGCAATGGCCGCCATCCGTCGTTGAGCGGTTTGGCAGCATTGCCGATGCGGAAGCTTCCGTCGTCAATCAACTTGTCGCCGCCGCGCTGTCACGGTTGCCTGGGGTGCAAATCGAGCGCATCGCCTATATACCGGCCACCGAGCCTCCAGGTGTTGGCCAGATGCACGATTCGGCAAATGTCGTGGTCGATATCGCTCCCTATGACCGGAGTTACCGGATGCCGATATTTGATCACGGAGCGGAAAAAAACGCGTATTACGATGGCCTGATTCGGCGCTGGACCGCCGTTTATTCAGGGGCTGTCGGCATTTACGAATATTACCGCAAATATAGCTGGCATTCCCTCCCCAACAACTTCCTGCAATTGATCGGAGTCGAAATCCCTTATTACCACGCCATTGGCGCGTCGGGTATGGGAACTTACGCCGAGCCGGGAGACTGGATTACTTATGAGGCCATGCACTATTTGACCGCCGAACTTTCCTGGAACACGAACCTCGACGCCTCCGGTTGGATCGACTCATATTGTGCCGCCCGATTTGGTTCCGCGGCCGATCCTGTGCGGCGTTACTTTCAGTTGGCGGAACAGGCCGGCGCCGCGCTTTTCCCTGATCCACCCGGGGATTATGACGACAGAGGCTGCTTGTCGACAGTGCTTCAGCATTACAAAGACGCCCAAACATCGCTGGATGCCGCCGCAAACCATGCGCCGCCGGGATCCGCTTCCGCCCGGATGATCGAGCGATTGTCCAGGAATCTGGCATTTGCCACTGCGGACACCGAACTCAGCCTGCATCGTGTTACCGGATCCCCAACCGAGAAAGAGGAGGCCAGGCGGCGTGTAGAAGACATGATCGTCACCCATCGGTTTGACGGGATCATTTTGCAGAACAGCCACACCATGCAAAGATGCGCAACGGATTTGACATCTCACGGCTGGAAGCACCTCTATTCCATGTATCGGAGTCCGGTATATGCGGCGCTCGGGCCCCACAGTTCCGTCGACCTGAACGTCGGCCAGAACCACGCGGTCGTGTTGACCGTTCAAAGCGGTGATTATTTGCCCCATATGGTTCGCTGGCATGCCGATACTTCTGACGTACTGGAACTTACCGTTGCAGAAGGGTGTCTCAGTGTTCGGCCGTCAATTGCGTCTGTCCAGTCCATCACAGTTCAGCCATCGGATGGAACGCTGGCGGGCAGTTATCCGTTAACCATCCGAATGACCTGCGATGAGAATAGTGAGCTTCCCAAGGTGACCATGACTGTTGCAGTGATTTGAGTGCATGGGGTCCATTCCGAAAATACGGTGGTCCCTGCCTGCCAGGACGATGAGATTTTGCTTCGCAAAACTCAGGCATGCCGCTGCCGCTCAGACAGCCGCGGCCAGCAGCGGTTGTTTGGAAATGGCTCCCGGCGTTAGCGACAGTCTGGTATTGCCTTCCGGCGGACAGTTGCCGATAAACGGATTTAATCAGTACCGCAATGGCAGTCAGGTGATTGTCTACACCCCCGCGTTCGGGAGTTCTACCAACACCAACATGTGGAGCGCGGAAATGACGGTGGTGGGCGGCGTGGTCACCGCGATTGACGATGGTTCAGTCACGGGTCATGGCAATTCGCCCATTCCTGCGAACGGACACGAGGAGTGATTAACCAATTATGATCAACGAGAATGATCGGTTTTCTTTCATGAAGGAGAAATCACTGGAAGTGAGTCTCGAATTTTCAGATCCACCGCTGGAGGAAACGCTTCGCAAGTCGGGAACTCCGCAACCTCTCGCGGAAGGTGGAGTACTCTGGGAAGCCCCGGCCGCACCGGATGGCGAGCCAGGTTTGAGCCATCGTTGGTCGGCAGACGATGACGGTGACACGTTGGTGTTTCATGTGGCCGCCTACGCCGGATCGAAAGAACTTCCCGCGGATGTCGCCCTGCGGCTGCGATGGCCGCACATGGCTCTCGATCGCGGGCTGGCTCTGGCCATGTTGAACGACTGGTGGGCGCAGCCCGTGGTGGTGACGCACTGGGGCGAGGTTCCAGCCCGCACCCAATTCCTCCTCTGGCAGGAGGGCACAGATGCATATGGGTGTATGGCGCCGCTCGTTTCGCAGGGAAGTCGATCCGATCTTGAAGGGGAAGATGGGCAACTCACGCTCACTGTAAAAACGTTTGACAGTGGACATCGGCAACTTGAGGCGGCCGTCTGTGTCGTCGGATACGGTTCCGACGTATACGCACTCATCCGCCGGGTTATGGCGCGCGCGCTTCGTGAGAGCTCCGGAAGCCGTCACCGCACCGAAAAGACTTACCCTGAACCTTTCCGGTATCTGGGGTGGTGTTCCTGGAACACGTTTTATAACAAAGTCAGCGCGGGTGGGGTGCGAAAGAAAGTCCAGGAATTTGCCCAACACCGTCTGCCGATTCGCTGGGTTCTGATTGATGACGGCTGGGCGGAGATTCATTCCAATCGCTTATGGGCCATGACACCGGATCCGGAAAAGTTCCCTGAGGGAATGGCGCCCCTGGTTGAGGACCTGAAACAGAACTATGCCGTTCAATGGGTCGGCCTTTGGCATACCTTCAATGGACACTGGCATGGCGTTCATCACGATTCGCCGCTCGCCCTCACTCAACAGACCCATCTTCTGCACACCAAGTCTGGAAACTGGGTGCCTTATCCGGAACTGGAGCGAGGCGGCGGTTTTTGGCAAGCGTGGCATAGTCAAATGCGGCGCGACGGCATCGATTTTGTCAAAGTTGACAATCAGGGCGCGCTGCGCTATCAGTCCCGCCACAGTCTGCCGATAGGCACGGCAGCGCAAGGTGCGCAATACGCGCTCCAAGCGTCGGTCGCCCTGAATTTGCGCGGCAACATGATCAATTGCATGTCGATGACGAGCGAACTGGTGTGGAATTTCACACTGTCCAACGTAACCCGGTCCAGCGACGACTTCTTTCCCGACCGGCCCGCAACGTTTGCCAATCACCTGCGTCAAAATGTATTGAACAGTCTCTGGTTATCGGAGATCAGTTGGTGCGATTACGACATGTTCTGGTCGTCGCATCCCGACGCGGTTGCGCATGGGGTATTGCGAGCCATCAGCGGGGGGCCGGTATACGTCAGCGACGCCTTGCAGGGCACCAACCCTCAGTACATCTGGCCGCTCATCGGACAGGAAGGAGAGGTTCTGCGTCCCGATCGCCCCGCTTTGCCCAGCCCAGTGAGCGTATTTCTGCCGGACGGAGACCCCGGTCCTCTCAAGGTCTTCAATCGCATAGCGGAATCTGCCGTACTGGCCCTCTTCGATCTTGGAGAAGCGGAGTCGGGCCCTCACCTTGCCGTTATCGATTTGGCAGATATCCCAGGTTTTACGCCCTCGCAATTTGCCGTGTACGAATATTTTTCGAGAGAGCGGCTGATAGCCGGACGAGAATTTCACGAATCCGTTAGTCTGCATGGACGCGAGGTGAGGTGTTACACGCTCAGTCCGGTGGAAGACGGCGTGGCGGTCATCGGGCTCAGGGAAAAATATATGAGCCGGGCCGCAGTGACGGTCGATCGTCCGCAACCGCAGTGGATCGTGGTGACAGCCTGCGACGCCGGCACTCTCCTTCTGTATGCGCGTCCCCGCGTCCTGGCAATACGCACGTATGGCGGCGAGTCCTTGGCCTTTCAACAGGACGCCTCAGGGTGGACCGAAGCGACGCTGGTCCAAGCGGGAACGGTGGTCGTTGTGCTCGACTCGACGGTGTAGCAGGATCGCGGCCGATGCGCCGCGATCGAAAGTCCATGCCGGAAGTCCATGTTGGATGGGGTTTTATGGTGAACGATGCTGGCAAACCACACGGAAGGCGATGAAGACCTGATGAGCTACCTGGCGCCTCATCAACCTCGCTATAACTACTTACAACACCTTGTCCTTTTGGGGGGTGGACCGGATCACACGGTCGACGCCTATCTGGATTATGCTGCGCACCGTAATGTCGATGGAACGCCCGATGGGTGGATGTTTGACGGTTTCCTCTTTTTTGACTCCAAAAGTCCGCAAGGCAACGATCTTGGTTTTGACATCAACATTGGAACCACGATGTCCGGCGAAGGCGATTTCTATGCTGTGCCGTCGCCCAATCCGTCTCATCAAGAGGATTGGGCGGCCATGATCGACCAATATTTTGGGGAAGGGGGTACACTGGACCGGTTGAACCAGGCGGTTGAGAAGGCGGCGCACGTGTTGGGGGAACCCCCGCATCCTCGCTCCGTCGTCCTCATTATCCCATACCCATCTCCCATGCAAAGTCGGTTTGGACGGATTTCCCCGGCAAAACCATCGCTCAATTTTTCCGTACAGGGGCAGAATTTGAGTCAGGCCACAGAGGACCGTTTGAGCGCCTGCATGTGGTATGTGGACCAGGTGGAACAACGGTGGGCCGCCAATCAGCGCCGCTATCCCTTTCTCCATTTCTTGGGTTACTATTGGCTGTTTGAGAGTCTATACCGATCGTGGGACATTGACGATCACTGGCTGCTAAAAGCACTCAGGCCGTTTCTCCACGAACGTCAGCGCAATCTCGTGTGGATCCCGTTTTGGTCTACGTACACCGTCCATCAGTTGGACGACTACTCCAGTTATTACTTTGATCTTGCGTTCCTGCAGTTTAA
>JAJYTO010000121.1 GCA_021793015.1 Bacillota bacterium | reverse complement strand
GCCGCGTTATGGTGTAGCGGATCGCCCTTGACGAGCGTCGGCACGCGAACCTCCATCTCGTGGCCGTTCACCAGGACGCTGGTCAGCCCGCTCTTGGCGTTGATCAGGCTCCCGGCCACCTTTCCCTTGGCCGTCAGGTTCCAGACGTGTGAGACGCCGTTCCAGGCGTTTTTCACGCCCATCTGCGTCAGCACCTGCTGGACGTACCAGATCGGCATGTACGTCGTGTTGTTATACGTGAAGCGATCCGGGTGCGACATGATTTTCGTGTTGAGCGTGATCGTCGCCGACTGGTAGTGGATCGGCGTGGTCTGCGCAGCGAACGCGGGCACGACGGTGGACAGTGCGAGCGTGGCGGCGGCGATGCTGGAGAGTAACCGTTTCATCGGGATATAGCCCCCTTTTGTGATGTCTATGGGTCTATCGTAGCATGGGAGCCAAGCTCAGTTCGCTCATTTTTCGTGCAAGTTTTGGAGCAGGAAAAAACCCGCACCCATCGGGTCGGGTTCGTGGTGGTCGCATCATATGCTCAGTGGGCGAGGAGACTTTGAACTTCTTCGACCGACAATCCTGTCACTTCAGACACCAGCGCAACGTCCATGCCCTTTGCAAGCATCGCTCTCGCCACAGCTAATGCCTTCTTTGTTTCGCCTTTCGTTTCGCCCTGCTCCATCGCTTCCCCGATCGCCGACGCATAATCGTGCAGAGCCTTTTGACGGGCCTCATACAGTTCCCTCGTCTGTTTGTCCTGACTCAAAAATTCCAAGGTTGTCAGCGCCTTTTGCATCATCGGCTCCTCCTCTGCGAGTTCTTCCATCCGCTCCCGCGTGCGCGCTGCGAGAAACAGCATCCACCGTACCAGTTTCTTCTCCATTCCAACCGACTGCTCCCGGAGTTTGCGCAATTCCAGAAAGTGAATCTCAAGTACGTCGGTCAGCAGGTGCCCCGTCGTGTCTTCACGCACGTGAAAAACATTGTGATACCGCTTGTTGTCCATCACGTCAAAGTCCAAGATATTCACCGCGATCGACTTTTGCAACGTCCGGTATTGATTGCCCTCTTCCAACTGACCCGCATACAACCGCGCCCAGTAGTACAGCGTGCGCTTGGGCATATCTCCGGCATTCCAGAGCTGGATCTCGATATTGATCAGAGTGCGCGTTTCCGTGCGGGCGCGAACATCAAGCACCGACATCTTGTCGGTCAGCGCCTCCTTGTCGATATATGGGTTTAGAATCTCGACGGACTCAATGAGCGGTTCGTTTGCCGACTCAAACACCGAGTTCAGAAAATTCACCAGTACATCCGCGTTTTTCTCGTCCCCGAAGATGCGTTTGAACACAAAGTCCATCGTGGGATTGAGCAGTTCGAGCATCCGCATTCCCCCGTTCGTTCCAGATCTTCTGCCCTCAGTATACCACGAGGTTGTAACGGTTCCCAAGCGTTCCTGTGTTCAGCATACCCCGCCAAACGCACAAAAACGGCCCGCAGAGACGCGAAGGCCGTTCTCTCTATGTGTTCCCGCCCCGGACATGTCTACGCGCCGTTTCTCACCCGCTGACGCGCCCGTCTCGTCTGCACCATGCGGACCACGTTGTACGTCGCGAAGCCGATTGCCAAAATCAGATCGGCCCACTGCACGGAGTTTGGCAGATGCAAGAAGATGGACGTGAACAGCCACGCCGCAAACAGAAGCGTCAACACGGTTTCTACGACCACACGTTTCATGCCCGTCACCCTCTTTCCGTTTGCTCTTATCTGCGTTTATCGTATCACACGATGATGCGATCCGACGATGAGCATTGTCTACGACTTATTTCGGTCCGCAGGATCAGCCTGCCCGTCGGGCTGGATCAGGTCGTCGACTTTGACGCCCAAGGCTTGCGCCAGTCGATACGCGGTCTCCAGCGACGGTTTCTTGTTGCCGACCTCGATCTCACTGATGAACTCTTGACGCACGCCGGAACGCTTTGGACAGGGCGCGTTGTGTAAGATCCTGCTGTCCACCAAATGCCCACGCTGGTTATGGCCCTTCGCCATTCCGGTGTTTCGGATCGTACTGCCTTACTCTCGAATCCCTCTCTTCTGAGTGCAGTATCCCAGGTGATTCTTGCGATAGTGGCTGCGCTTTTTTTGCCCGGATAACTCCCTCGTTATCTTCCGCTCCTACGATCCATGTGAGAAAGAGCATTTTTTGACGCCGTGTATCGAGAACCCACCACAAAACCGCCATAACCAGTAAAACGACCCCGACGGGAGAAACAATTCCCAAGAAAACGATAACCCGTGGAGGAAAAAACCGATGCAAAGTGAAAAATTCATGGTACCCAATAACCATTGCCACCGCACCCGCGATTCGCCATCGCCAACCGTTCAACCGTTCCAAAATGGTGTACACTGCGATCGCCACGCTGAAAATCCCCAGCCAGAACCAGCCTAACAAGAGAATGGCGGTGAATCTCGCGTCACTCCCCCACGCCGACACGAAAATCCCCAACAATCCGACCGTCATCCACCCAAGCGAACGTCTCGTCCAGCCACGCCAAAATCTCCATGTCATATGCAACACCCCCCTCATTGGACTATCACTCGATACGACCCGCATCCGCCCGCAGTCCGCTTACTTTCTCGTCAGCATGTCCACCTTCTCCGCCAACCTCTCCAGATACGCTTCATGCGCCTTTTCCCGTTTGGCCCTCCATGTAGGGAAGAAGTGGGCCGTCGCCCGTTCGACCAAGTGAGTTCCCAAGACCAAGAGCGCGCCCCACAATAGACCGGTTCCGAGAAAGCGGCTCTGCGGGAGAAATGGTAAGGTCCCCCGGGCCAAACTCCATCCCAGCAGTGCGAACGGCACCGTGCGGACTACGCGACTCCAAGGTCGAAAGGGAGCGACTACCGTTGAGACAATCGCAATAAACCCGCCGATATTCAGCATGAAGATGAACCGTGTGCCCCAAACACCCAACGGCGGCAACGACGGATCTTTGTTCATTCCAAGAGCCAATAGCGACACGGCCACCATAAATACCCCAAATACGATGCTCGTCATCCCGGTTCGATCCATCCACTCCCCCAGGCGCTTTCCTTTCGCCTCGACTCGATGACCCCACTCCGCCAAGCGCAGTGCCCACGGATGAATCGGCCAAGTCGTTTCACACCAGCTGATCGCCGCGTCCGACACCTGCCAGGCAAGCGACAGGCAGACGCCTAAAAACGCCAGCCACGCGCCCCACATGACGACGAGCGCCAGAAACTGACCGTCAAGCGGCCAGCGGATCGCCCCATGATCCGCAAGCGTGACAAGCAACGTGACCACTGTCGACCCTGCGAACCGCCAAACCCAAGGCGCCACGCGACGCCAGACGACACTCAGCACAAACGTGACGTTAAGCGTTCCCAAGACGAGCGCGACCACTTCTGTGAACCTCGTTGTCGCCAACTGAAACTGGAACATTGCGCATACGGCTAAGACAGTCCACACGCTGACAGCAACGAGATCCCGATTCCGCATCATTTGCTTCCCTCTCTTGCGCCACACTGGTGATCCCTCCGTTCTGCTTGTCGACTTCTCGTGATGAATCACTTAGGCTGCGCGTCTCTTCGCATCGCTTTTTGAACCAAGATAGAGGAGATAGCCCCTCCCACCCATGCTCCAAGAAACGTCGATACGACCGTTCCGAGCACAAATCCAATGATCGCTGCCCAAAGAGGTATTGGCATCCCGAAGAAAGCGAGTCCGGCATGATGGACAGGGAGAAACAGGCCCAATATAATAATTGCCAAAAATATCAAGTTGCCAATGAGCGCGTCAAACACGGTGTCCCCCAACATGAGCCACTCCTTTCTACCGTTTAAGCGCCAGACGATTTCTTTTATTCCGAACCAAGTGAAAACGCTAAGGATCATCGACAAAAGCATTCCGACATTGAGTACCGTGAACCACACCCATTGCGTATGGATAAGCGGAAAAAAATTCTCGCTGCAACCCCAAACAGTATCGCGCCAACAAGACCAACTGTAGAGACCTCCAAGAAGACCCCTGCACCGTCCAATGCGAGTCGCCCCTCTCCTCTTAACCTTCCAATGGTTAACGGGAACGCGTGGTCTGCTTCCCATTTCTCTGATCCAAACGCCAAACTACTTCTTCTATTCCGCACTGAGCGAACAGGCCAAGGATCATCGACACCAACAGTCCTGACGCAAGCCCGACCCAATCCCATCCGCCAAGGTGGCTGAAGAAGGCATGCAAGTGAACGAAAAACTCCCTCATGGTCCATTCCTGGATCGGGAGTCCGTGCATGATCCAAACGGAGAGGGCGAGAAGAAACAACAACTCTCCGGCCAAACATCCCAGGTTCCACGTGTCAATATCGGCGTCCGCCATGGTCCCCCATCTCCTCTCGCCTCTAGCGTACCGCGTCTCCACTCTCGAAAACGGTCAACTTTCTATCATTTTGTCACGCAACAAACCGCCCGCTGTCGCCAGCGAGCGGTCGTGTCTACATCCTCACCCCTGAATCTGATTCAGTCAAAAAGATGCGATGATTTTTCCTGCGAACTGTACGCTTTCTCCTCGTTCATTCTCAAGCTTGCGATTAAATTACGGATCTTCTGTCCAATCGCTTCACGCTCGGATAGGGACAGCGGATCACCTGCGGGTTGATCATCAAGAAGAGTGCGATCCTCGTGAATACACATGGTTGTTTCTCCTTCCTTCTCGGTTGTTGGCAATCCGCGCCGCTTCGTACTCCTGCGCAGGATCGACGACCACCCGGCAACTTCCAAGCAGGATTGCGCGCTGATACAAGATCTTGCACACATAGCCCATCCCGGAATCGGCCACGTCTATTCCTCCTGCCGCGGCGTTTCCGTCCTGGCGACGGCGCTATCCTCAGACACGGTCGACGCGGCTGCGCCCGGAATGTCCGTCACGACAGTGTGGCTGACCTGATGCACCGTAACGGGTTGCGCAGACCGCGCCAGACCCGGAATCAAGAAGATGTCGACGAGCAGCCAGATCCAGAGTGCGCCAAGAAGGAAGTACCCCACAACGAAGATCGCCGTCGCCCATCCGACTAACCCCAGGATGAGCTGCACAACAGCCGATCCGATCTTGCCCAGGTAGAACCGATGCGCCCCGAGCTGCCCGAAGAAAAACCACAGCACGTACGCCACCACCATGCTCTTTGACGTGGTGATCGTCGTGGTTGTCGTGCTTTGTTGCGCCTGCATACCATCACTCCTCGTATCACGCAAAATGGTCCTGCATCCTTAGCGTAACAGGCGTGTCAGAACCAAACGGTCATTCTTGTATCAAGTTTTCCGAAGATTGCGCTCGGGGAATTGCACTACCCGCGCCCGCTACAGCACGTACACATACACTGCGCGCTCGTGAAACACGTCCTCAATGATCGTCTCTATGACCGTCCAATCGCCGCCGCCAAGGCCGGCGCCGATCTTTGGCATGCCGAGCACGTCTTGCGCAGAAAGTCTGTCTCGCAACGTCGCCAAGCACTGCCCAAGCGCGTCGTAGTCCGTGTTGGGCTTCCCTAACACACGCCGCCAACCGTCTTGCGCGTACAGGTTTGCGATGACAAGACCGGTGTGCGTTTTCACCAACTGCACAGCGCCCAGTTGCTGCTTACCCGCTCGATACCATTCTCGTTGCGCACGGTCCACCTCCGGGAATCGTCGGGCGACCTCACGTGCGATGCCCGCGCCAAACGAGCCGCGACAATTGCTCTGGTGCGCGATGACGGTCAGCCCCTTCTGACTTTCGAAGATGTTCCCCTTCTGATATGAAATTGGCATGCCTCGATCAACTCACATCTCCTCCGACTTGTTGCTACGAAAAGGTTCGGGTTTTCTGCTTGAGCATACTCACATTGTAATCAAATCATCGATGGTCTTATCGAGTGCCATCGCAATCCTTTTTGCAATAAAGATCGTGGGCACCTTCTCCCCCTTCTCGATCTGGCTGATAAACGCCTGTGAGACTCCGCTTCGTCTGGCCAACTCGGATTGCGACAGTCCTTTTTCTTCTCGGATCTCATGTAAAATTAAATGCATTTGATTTCCCTCCCCGATTATGGTATTGCTATAGTTATATAACGGATAATAATATTCCCAGAAGAGATGTGACTGACACATGGCGTTTCCACGCTTAACAGCGAAGAGTCTTAAACATTTTTCAGAAAAAATGCTGGAGTGCAAGAATTGGAGCGTTAAACTCCAGACTCAGCCTGGCGAATTTTACATCAACGATAATTTTTTGAACATCCAATTTTCCGAACCCGTCGTGAACGGTTGGGAAGAAAGTGTACCGCTACCCTTCTTTTGTGTCGAAACCTTGGGATTTTACTGTGAAAACAAAGATCGACTGCTTCTGCCTCCGAACGTCGTTGGTCTCGAATGGGCAACTTCTCCCGGTAATATTGCCGTGATAGCCTATTGCGCCGAAACCCCCAAATTTACGAACGGAGACAGAATCGCCGTCATCCCTATTTTTTTGACTCAGAAGAAGTAACTTGCACTCTTCTGGGTTCACACATGACAAAAATATCTTTCGCGTCTGGAGTGAGAGGGTTCCCTCCACACATTCCTCCTCTTACCGATTTTACTTTGATGTGCAACGTCTGAAGTTTCAATCCGGGCAAAGTTATTCCTCCTCTTTTTCTTAAATCTGGCATTCAAGCCGTTCCCCTTACGTTGACAGCCATTGTGTTACGACAAGTTGGCGCGCATTATACCCCCATTACGGCGGATGCACGCGCCCCACAACCGCCACAGGTCTCGTCACCACAAACGCGGGTTTCTCGTTCCAATGCTCCAGCACGATGCGCACAATCGTCGGATCAAACTGCGCGCCCTGGTTTGCCGCCACATGTGCCCGCACCTCGTCATCCGTCCAGGCCCGTTTGTATGTGCGGCGCGAGAACAGCGCGTCCATCACGTCCGCCAGCGCCACGATCCGCCCGGCCACAGGGATCTGCTCACCACACAGACCGCCCGGATACCCGCTGCCGTCCCACCGCTCATGATGCGTGCCCGCAATATCGACCGCGCACTCGGCGACGGCAGGCCGTATCCAGCGATCGAAGCGAGACAGCACTCGTTCGAGAAGCGTTGCGCCCATCGGCACGTGCTCTTGCATGTACCCGCGCTCCGATCGGGAAAGTGCCGCTGGCTTGAACAGGATTTCATTGGCCACGGCCACCTTACCGAGGTCATGCACCACACTCGCCGCCGCAATCAGGTGTGCGCGCTCCGGGGCGAGCAAGCCCTGACGGACGCACAGACCTCCGATCCACCGCGTATAATCCGCGACGTGGTGCAGGTGCTCATCCAAATCGGGTTGACCCGCTTCGGCAATCAGCGCGAATGCGAAGAAAAGCGCCGTCTCAAACTCGCCCTGCGTCTGTGATACCCCCACCAGAGTGCCCCCTTTGCGTGTCATGCCCGCAGCAGCGCCGACCATCCGGCGCCACTTGTCGGCGCGCCGTTATCCGTAGACCAACCGTGCGCGCCAGGAACAAGAATCGTCGGTACGCCATGGATGAGGTGACTCATCGTCGACGTGGGCGGCGCCAAGTAGAGGTGATTTGCAGGCAGGTGAACCCCGATCGCGGCCAGTCCGCGATTCGTGACGGCGTCTGCCTGTGCGGCGTTCTTGACCGTGATCGGACGCGCCGTGCCCGCATTGATCCAGAGACTGACGAAGGTGAACCGGTTCAGGTCTCCCAAGCGCTTCAGTTCCTGGAGCGCCGCGTGACAGTGCGGACACCACCAGGCAAACACGAGAATCGGGCGTTGCGTCGGCAGGCGTACAAGGTGCCCTTGCGCGTTCCAGACGGGCGCGTGCAGCACCTGGCTCACCCAGGCGGGAGACGATGCGGAAAATTGAGGCGACCCCGTAGAGCGCACGATCGTGACGGCGGGCGGTTTTGGCGCGACCGATGGGAGGGTGGTCAATAGGGCGCGACGACCTATATTCGCCGCAAACTCGATGCCCGCCAATAACAGCATGCCGTAACCGACAGCAAGCAGTAGTCGATGTTGAATGCGCATGACGACCTTGCTCCTTTCTGTCCATACCTCCACTGTACCGGATTCGAGAAAGACAAAACGGTCAATTTTTCCTCGTTTTGTGCGAGGGAACATCACAAAGAGGGGCGCTTGGAGAAGACGCGACGGGACCTTTCCGATCATGATCATGTTTCGGGGACATACGAAAGCGCCGCCAACAGGAAACTCTGCAGGCGGCGCTACGCACGATTCTTATTGCTCATTGGCCCACCAACGCCTTTAGCACCGTAACGACACGGGATACGGCCGGCAGCAGCAGAGCCGGATGAAACAGGTGTCCCATGACGCCGTACACGGGGTGGTAGAACACCGTGAGCAAAGCCACGAACGCCAGCGTCAACCAGAAAGGCTTCCTGTTGCGACCGGGCGTCTTTGGGGGCGCGGCCGGTTCTTCGACCCGTTCTTTTTGGTACACGAACGCCCGGGGCGGCGCATCAAAGTCGTAGCGGTACGGCTCATCCCGGCACATCGGCGGATGCGGCTCCACGGTCAGCCACGCCTGGTGGGCCGCGAACGCCGCGTCTATGCATCGCTGCGCCGCAAGCTCCTCCTCGCTCGTCATCGAAAGTAAGATGATCTTGTTCGGATGTTCTGCCCACACGGACCAGATGGGTCCCGCCTCCGCCTTGCTCCCCCACTTGCGCCACCGCTTCTCCATCAGGAGGATCGGTCCTTCGATCCAGTCCAGGTGGGCGTACCTGGGATCGGTTGAGAAAGGGACGTCACCCATCGGACGCGTGTGGTACAGCATATCCAGGTGCGCGTGGAGTGCGGTGCGCGCCAGGCGATACGCCTTTTTCGCGTCCTCTTGCCGGGCGATCGTGATCTGCGCATGCGCCGCCCGCTTTTGTTCCCAAGCCGCCTGTGCTTCTTTTTGCCGTTTTGCCGTCGCCGCCGCCATCGTCAATCCCTCCTCGGTCTGAATCGGTTCCGTTCGACACATTACCAGCCATCGGGCGCTTTGTGCTCAACCTTTTCTTGGGGAAGCCACCCGTTTATCCACGCCCACCCTTCCCAAAGACGATACATTTCGGACGCGTCCGCGTAAAACGCTTTTAGGTCCTCGTCTGTCACCCACATCTGTAACACATTGAGGTTGGCTTCAGACCAGAAAAACGCATACGGATCGTAGTGCTTCTTCTTCTTCCCCCAAGATGTTTCGGCGCGCCGCAATGCCGCTTCGATGGGAGAGCAGCGCGCCCGGCGTTGTTCCTTGCTCCAATCGAGCGGATATTTCAGTTCCAACAAGCGCAACCGCCGCTGCATGTTGTCTCGCGCCGCTTTGTAAGCGAAGTATACCCGGTCGCGATCCGACGGTTGGTATCCCTCTTGTTCTTCCTGACGTACGGAGTTCGTGTTCGCCGGAGCGTTCGCAGACGCTGCCCGCTTTTTCCCGGAGCCGATCATCGTGATGGCTGCGGCAAGCACGACGATGGACACGCCGACCAGCCAGAGTGTCGAGATAACATGGTGGGTGCCAACAGCAACTGCCACAATCAGACACCAACCAAGCAGTAGCATCGCACCCGCCGTTGCCGCCCGGTGGCCCGCTGTCTGGTGGACTTCGGGAGGCGACGCGACGACTGGGGACGGTTGCACTCTGTCCTGGTCTTGTTTCTCTCGTTTCACACGTTCAAGCGCCGCCTTTTCTTCGGACGACGCGTGAATCATGGCGCCGACGACAATCAGCACAAACGTCGCTCCCAACACCCATCCCACCAAAGTATACTGGTGATTCACAAATGCGACGACCACCAGTAGAATCCATAGAAATAAAATGCCGCCCATGTCCGTCGCCTCCCTTTTTTCTCTTATCGTAGCACGCTGCAGGCAGGAACAAATCTCATTTTGAAAGCAAAAGGAGAGTGCTGCCGCCAGGCGGTCACTCTCCTCTTTGGCGACACACTGCAAACAGAGAGGCTCATGACTGTACGCGATCGCTGGGCAAGGACTTGCGAAATGCGTCACGAGACATGTGCTTGTGCTCGCGGGTGTGCCAGTAACTTCCGCGATTGACGCCCGCTCTTGTCGCGTTGTCCGCTTGCATGGCCCTCACCGCTGTGAGAGTTTCGCGCGACATTCGCGCTGGCGCCTCTTTGGGTCCGTGTATCGGTCCAACGTTCGGCCCGCTGTATGCTCGTCCAAGCGCCTTCACTTCGAGCGGCGACAGCGGACCCCGCAAACCGACCGTTCTCACGGCATGTCTTTCTCTTCTTGCATCTGCGGGCAAATCCGCCCTTCCCGCCCATTGCGGACGCGGTGCGGGTGCCGGATTCGCGCCCGGGCCAGTCTGCGTCAGTGGCAGACGCAACAATCCCGCCCGCGCATCGTTCATAAAGTTTTTCGCCTTGGCGAGTTGTTGTTTGTGCGGGTCCGCGTCCGGCGGCGTCATCGCGGCGCGATTGTCCAGCACCTGTTGCCGGGCGAACACATCCTGCGCCGCCGGACGATAGGCAGAATGCGCCTGTCGGTACGCTTCTTGCGTGGCGGGACTCCACTGCGCGAAGTCCGGCGCGTGCCCGCCTTGTTGCCAAGCGGCTTCCGCGGCGGTTGCCGTCGCTTCTGCGTCTGCCGTTGCGGGTTTGATCCCGTATATGCCATACTCTCCGTTCTCGTTCGCCAAAGCGCCGACAAACGCTTCGCGTCGGGCGTGATATGCTTCCATGGCGGGAGTGTTTCCCCCGAAGCCGGCCGGAACGACCGCACCGTGCTCATCCAGATGTGCGGGTTGATAGCCATCTTCGTTGATGTTCGCCATCCGGCTTGCCGCCGCGTTGGCGTGGAGCGACCCCAAGAGTTGACTGCGCACCTCGTTCAAGCGCGCCCGACTCTCCTGGCGATTGGCCTGATAGGATAGCGTCCCTTGCTTGGCCGCTCGTCCCAGCGCGTTCACGCCGGGTATCGCCTGAACCACTTTCGAACCAGCCGCTCCCCCGATGACGGCGGCTCCCGCCGCGCCTACCGCACCGGCAATGCCCCCATCGTTTTGAAACCCTCGCCAGCCCGTCTTTAAGGCCATCGCCATGTTGCTTCCGGCCAGTTCCGCTTTCGCGCCCGCCGCGATGTTTCCCATGACCCCCGCCGAATGGGAGCTGAAAAACGGGTGATGGCGCGACAGGCGACTTGATCCACCGCTTCCCCGTCCGGCGGCCGATCCCCCGAAACTACCGCTGCGAGGCGTTCCTTCTACGCCTGCCCCCTGCGCATCATGCAGCGGATCGCCTCTTGCCGCCATCACGTGGTTGGCCATCACATCGTCGAGCGTTGCCCCTCGCGCGATCTGTCCGCCGACCGTCTCCGGGTTTGCCGCGACGCTCTCGCGAGCGGCGCCGGCAAACCGGCGATCGATCGCCCGAAATCCCGCCTTGCCCGCCGTTCCCGCGACTTTCCCTGCTGTGCCAATCATCGCCCCCGCCATCAGATCGCCCGCCAAAACGCCTCCAGCTATCGCGGCCATGCCGCCCGCCGTGTGTCCCATTACC
>JAJYTO010000120.1 GCA_021793015.1 Bacillota bacterium | reverse complement strand
TCTGCGGGCGGGAATTTGCCGTCCGCACAAGCTTGTCCAAGTCAAGGTGGGCGCGGATATCGGATTTCAGGCGTTCGACAACGTGACGTTCCAGAATGTCAGCCCGGATGTACTTCTGATCACACAAATGTTTCCCCTTCGTATACTTGGCGAGACAGCGGTAGTAGCGCACACCGACGTGATTCGTTTTGATCCCCATGGCACTTCCGCATTTGCATTTGAGCAGACCGGTCAGCAAGTGTGCGTGTCCGACGCGGCCAGGCATTCCGCGGCGGCGCTCCATGGTCTCCTGCAGTTTTGTCCAGCGCTCCCGCTCCACGATCGCGGCATGGGCGTCGCGGCAGACGGCTATCGCCTCCGGATCGCTTTGCCTTCGCGTTTGTTTGCGCCGGGCTAACGGGTCCTCGTCACTCGGCGGGGCGTAGCCCTGTTCCCGCTGTCCATACACGACGTCCCCACAGTACGCAGGATTCCGAATAATCCGGTGAATTTTCGTGAGAGCCAACCGCCGGCCGCCTGGGGTCATAATCCCCTCTTCGTTGAGCCGTTCCGCTACTTTGAAGCATCCGTCTCCGCGTTCATAGTACCGGAATATCTTCTCGATGACCGGCGATCGCACGGGGTCAATCTCCAGTTTTCGTGTTTCCCGGTTAAGGACATATCCGTCTGGAGCTTGGCCGGACCATTTACCCTCACGGGCCTTTTCAAAATTGCCGATCCGGACGCGGATTCCGATCTTCTCTGACTCATACTGAGCAACGGCACTGTGCATCGTGAAAATGAGTTCGGCGCTGTCGCGCGCACTGTCGAAGTTCTCTTCAAACGAGATTACGCGCAGCCCGCAGGCCTGGAGGACGCGAAGCATGACGAGTGCATCCACGGTGTCTCTCGCAAAGCGGGAGATGCCCTTAAACAGCACAACGTCAAACCGCCGCGCCTTTGCGTCGTTCACCAGTTGCTGGACCGCCGTGCGTTTGATGATGCTCGTGCCTGATATCGCTTGGTCCTGATAGATGAAGTGATCGGGGGTTAGCCAGGGGTCATGGGTTTCTTCGCCGCGTCTGCGAGCAAATTCACGCATGAAAGAGACCTGATGTACCACAGATTCCCCTTTCATCTGTAACTCGTCGGAGACTCGGGCATAAATGGCGCAGGTGGGCATTCTCATTCCTCCTCTGGGTGCTCGGCGTCAGTACTGTGAGTGTACTCTGCACCCAGGGTCGTGAGCAAGTCTATGAGGATCTCTTCCAATTGTCCAGGTCCGTAGACGACTGTGATTTCCATGCTAGAAGGTATGCTGCGCCCGCTTGTCACCGTGACATGAGGTTTATTTTCCTTCCCTGATGCCTTGCTGGGACAAAAGGTGCGCATGATGTGTGAAGTTTGGCTGTGTCAAAATCCGACCGAGCAGTATAGATGGCTCTTCGAGGTAGCGGTAGGAAACACTTGCGAGCAGGATGCTGATGGCGACAACTCCAACCATGATTATGTACGGGGACACCACACCACTCAGCACGTTCATGAGGGTCAACAAGACCACGAGGTGGACCAGATACAGGCTGAAGGAGATGCGCCCAAGGAACTGGAGCGGCCTCATGTGCAGGATCTCACGAAAGCGCGCAGAGGAGAGCGAGGCCAAAACGAAATAACACGAGGCAAGCATGGTGAACCAATCGGATACCAGGTCCCCTGCCAGCCCCCAGGTCCACAAAATGGGGTTCGTCCAGGTGTAAAGCACAAAGGCCCCCATGCCCATGAGGATTTTTGCGCGCATCCCAAGAACGCGAAACCAGTCCAAAAGTTCCGCTCGATGTTTGGCCAGTAAAGCGCCCGCAATGAACATGAGCGCATAGTGCGCCGTGTCAAAATAGTTCGTGAAGAAATCTACCTGGCTTTGATAGTGAACATGCAGGACAATGCCGCATGCGGACAACAGGAACCCCGTCAGGAGGCTCCACCGCCAGTTCACGCGGAGGATAAACCAAATCAGAAAGGGGAAGAAAAGCGCCATGCGTATCTCCACGACGAGCGACCATACCACCGGATCGAAATATCTCTGATGGAATTGATCGATCATTAAAACCTCGTGCAGGAAGGGCACCCATCCGATCCGACCGGTCCACAGGGAGTTGATGACTATGTGAGAAAAGAGTAGCCTCATGACTAGGCCAAATATCACGGCCGCGATGTAGGGCGGATACAGCCTGCACACACGCCGGATCAGGAAGGTCCGATAGCTACGCGGCCGGCCGACAGTGTTTGGCAGGGCCAGCACGAAGCCACTGAGGACAAAGAAGAAGATGACGGCTTGGTGGCCCGCCATCAACACTTGCCAAGGTGTGTAAAACAGAAACGGAAGAGAAGCCGCGATGCCGAGTAAGGATGTGGCATGGTAGAGCACCACGCTCAGAGAGGCCACGCCGCGCAATGAATCCAGTTCGTCCAGATGATCCTTCACTCTGGCCACCCCCGCGCACGATTTGATAGCAGTTGCGCACGGTTCACCGCGTTTCGCGCACGCTGGCCGGCCGTTTTTTCCACACCCACCGGTTGCTGGCCCCAAAATTCCACACCGTGGCCGCTCCAATCCCGGCCAGGTTCGCCAAGACCAGATTCGCATCCATCCCTCGCACCAATGTGGATAGAATCGTCACGTCGATCACAATGCCCCCCAGAGACGCCAGAGCGTACTTGCGGGCGCGGGTAAGCCATGTCTCCCCATCATGGCGCTCACGCCACGTCACGCTGTCATTGAGCGCAAAATTGGAGGACAGGGCCGCCAGTGCGGACAGGAGCCCGGATGGTTCCGGTGGCAGGCCCAGAGTCATCAACAGGATATACACGAGGGAGTTCAGGAGGACTCCAGAAAGGCCCACGGCGGCAAACACATAGATGCGCCGATCGTCCGGACTCTCCCAAACCAAACGCGCCAGATGCCTCATGTAGTTCCATTGCTCTTTGATGGACATCTTGGATCGGCCAGCCCCCCTCGATTGGAACGCATATGGAATCTCCGCGACGCGGGCGTAATTTCCGCGCGCAAGCACTTCAATGAGAATCTTCCACCCGATGGGACGCAGGGTCACCCCTCCGATGATGCCCTGCCGAAACATAAAGAAACCACTGGTGGGATCCGTCGTTTTGCGCAGGCGTTTGAGAGCAAAATAGGCCATGTGGCGCGCAGTTGCGGAAATGATCTTGCGCGGGCCAGACAGACCACCGTCGCTCCCTCCCTCCATGAACCGGCTGGGCACTACCACGTCGTAGCCCTCTTCGATCTTGGCCAGCATGGGGAGAAGCATCTCCGGAGGGTGTTGCATGTCTGCGTCCATGACCGCCAGCACATCTCCTGCGGCCAATTGGAACCCGCGCACGACGGCAGTTCCGAGGCCGCGACCGCTTGCGCGGTGTTCGAGACGCAGGCGCGGATCGGACTGCGCCAGGCTCTGCAAGATCTCTTCCGTGTCGTCCGTGCTGTCGTCCACGAAAATAATCTCAAACTCCCGATCACGCAAGGTCCACATGATGGCTTTGGCCACCTTGGTGACGTTGTCGCGCTCGTTGAATGTCGGCACAATGACGCTTATCATTTGCTCTCCGCCTTTCTATTCCCACCAACTGTCCTCAATATCGCCGTCCCCGTCGTAGCGCCTTGGAGGGCCGTCTATGATATGAAGGAAGATTACTCACCCGCATCCGGATCGTCTTCATTCCAATCCTCCTCGTCATCGGAGAAAACGCCCTTGATAAACCGAACCATCATGGGCGCAAACATCAGAGCCATAGCCAGCAGTACGAACGGGGCTACACTGGAGACCAGTGCTCCGGCGTTGGAGACCACATCTCCCGCGCTAAACCCAAAACTGACCCCGCTTTGCGGGATTACATTCACCACTGTTCCCCTCCTTCTCAGCGACTATCTTTTGCGTCTTGCAGGCACCCGGAAAAAGTCCTCTTTCGGGAGCCAGTCTCTGTTCCAGTTGCTGTACCACTCGATTTTGCGCGAGGGCGTCCCGTACTTCCCTGAGGCGCGCCAGCGAATTCCGTTCCGCGTGGAGTATTCATACTTGCTTGTATTCACAGATGTCGGGCTGGCGCCTCTTGCGCGTCCCTTGCGCTTCTCCCCCGCCTCGATGGCCACGGATCCCCGCGCCCCGACCCCTTTCTTTTTCTTCTTCGATTTCGCCGCATCTTGGGACAATTGGATCAGCGCAACTCCCACGATGAGCGCCAAGAAGATCACAAGAAACTGCCAGACCGATGCCACCAGGGCCACAGCATTGCTAAGCAACGACATCGCGCTAAATCCGAAATGCACGGCGCCATTGCTCACGTTCAAGGAGCCTCCCCCTTCCTGTTCGCCCTGTCGCCCAGGGCTTACCTTCTATCCAGGATCAAAGACATCCTCCTCTCCGCGAGTCTCTTTATTCATCATGGTCACGCCCATAGTCGTAGTGGTCGAACCGATCCTCAGGAATCGCCGGAGGACGATAGGGTGTCACGTCCACCTCGTAGACCCGCGGTGGCCAGGCTTCCATTTCCATAGAGACCGTGGGGCCATCGGAGTACCCGTATTCGCCCACCTCGGGATATCTCACCGCCTCCTCGGATTCGTCCTCACTCCGGCGCGAGAGCGCCCCCCGGATCAGTGCCACGAGTCGCGGGGCCACCAGCAAGGCGAGCATCAACAGCACGAATCCCCCAATGCCCCATATCAATGCGGCGGCGTTGATCACCACGTTCAAAGGGGTGAATCCTAGTCCCAGATGACCATACTGCGTCTGGGGCGCTCCAGACGTATATCCAGGCGCAGAGGCTCCTACGGCATAGACTGCATTAGGGTTATAGTTTGAGACGGTATAACTGGAGCCGCTGGTCGAACCGACCGGCGCGCCGTTTTGCGATACCGTGTATGTCGTGCCGGGTGGTGCATTTGGCGCTGGCGTCCACTTGATGGTCCCTGAACCTCCCGGAGTTCCGGACTGCGTCACGCCAGTCGGGGAGGGGACGACAGGCTGCTGGACCACCACATTCACCGATGATTTGAAGCCCTCCGCGTCCGTGGCCGTCACGGTATACGATCCGGGAGACACTGGTTCGGAAAAGGAATTTCCCACGTCCGGGACAGTCCATGTATACGTGGCGGCCGTGACAGTGTACGGGGCCAGTCCCCCCGAGACTGATCCGGTGATGACACCCTGGCCACCGGTAGCCGCTAGAGCCACCGGAGCATAGGCCTGCAAAGTGACGGCATTACTAAATGGACCGGTCCCATAGGCGTTGTCCCCCGCGACTGTGAAAGTGTCCGCCTGGGCCCCCTGGAGTCCTGTGACTGTATAAGAAAGAGAAGTTATACCAGTGGCGATCTGCTTTCCATTCTTGTACACGACGTAATCAGTGGCGCCTGGCGCGGCATTCCAACTTAACGATATGGCCCCTTCCTTCGCTGTGCCAGTCAAGCCGAGGGTGGCAGAAGGTGGGGAGGTAGCCGAGGTCCACACAATCTGATTGGAAGCATTCCGGATCTCTAACGGATAGGCGTCGTTAAACCCTAGCGCACCGTTTATCGGATTTAGCCAATGGGCTTGGGAGGCAAAATCACCACTGGCCGGAATGGTAGGGACGTAGATCCCTTGGCTGTAATTGGGATTGGAATACAGGAAATTGGTATATGTCGAACTACCCAATGGGACCATCCAAACGGTGTCTCCGGCGAACGCCTGAGCTCCAGAAATAGACATACCCGCGTCCCCACTAACGTTAGGCCCGATGCTCCATGAGATGGAACTTGCCCAAGCGTTCGGCGCGCCACAGAACAGGAAGCATCCCACAAAGACCGCAGTGGCCCATCTCTTCCACATGCTATCAACCCCTCAAGCAAGAAATACGTGTCCGGCGATGAGTACGGAAACTCCGCACAGGACCGTTCCGGAGAGATACACCGTGAGTCTGGCGGCTACGCCACGCCTGGCTAGGATCTGTCCCCACACTAGGAACATCGGAAACATGGGAATGATCAGGCGACCCAGGCTGAAAAAGTAGTCCACTACCGGACGCGGCCCGCCCACGATGGAGAGCATGCCGGTGGCCGGATCGGACAGGGGGACGGCAACCCAGATTACGGAAAACCAGAACCATGATCGCGGCACGCGCTTCCACATCACCACGAGAGAGGACACGGCCAAGAGGGCAAATGCCGCCTCCAGCGAATAGTAGATATGCCCGTACAGTCCGTTGTGTGCCCACAGCCAGGGCAGGCTGGTAAACCCATTCACCAGCGTCACGAAGGGCCAGGCGAAGTGGCGACCCCAGAGACGTTCCTCCGTGGTAAATAGAAACGGGCTTCCGAAGCGGGTCCACAGATAGACCATGTAGCTTCCGAGCGCCAAGGGAAGACTGGCCAAAGTCACCCATCCGCGTTTGTTCCACGTCCCGGTTTCGCGCCGTTCTCGCCAAAGTTCAGCCAGAATCGGAATGGCGAGGATTCCCCCCTCATTGCGTGTCAGTACGGCCACAAAGCCCAATCCCGCCGCGAATATATACCGGCGTGCGCGAACAGCCAGGAGACACCCGACCAGCAAAACCACGAACAAACTTTCGGGATAGAGGGAAGGCAGAAACACGGCGAAAGGATACAGCGCGTACAGCCATACTCCCATGCGCGCCACGCGGTCATCTTGCGAATACTCGCGAAACAGGCGGAACAGGAGGATAAACGAAAGGATCTCGCTGGCATTGGCAATCAAGAGACCGGATGTCGTCAGCGACAGCCCGAATACGCCATGCACCGCTACCATAGCCATCGGGAAGAGCGGGAAAAAAGGCGTATCCTGCCGAATGTACCCGGCCCCCGCGATGAAGTGATACCACCCGCTATCGTCGTGGACCATCGTCCAGTCGAGCGCGATGTACGGCAGAGACGCGAGCGGCAGATGATGAATCCAGAGGTAGATTCCTGATCCCAGCGCAATCACCAGACGGGAGAGCAGATACAGTCCCATCGCAAACGCCACGTCCCGCCGCGCGATCAAGGGCATCTCCCATGTTTTTTCTCCTGTGTGTACGGGAATCGCCGCCTCCAGCATCACTCGCAATTCTCCTTCCCCAAAGGACCGCCGATAAAAGGCCAATCTGTTCCGGGCGTCCGCACCACGCGCGCCCGCACGGGCAGATCAGCTTCAACCATGAGAAAGTAACTGACCCTCCCGATGGCGATATGCTGGCCGCGCAGTTCGTCCCGCCGCTGATGGCTGAGTAGATCCCGGTGGACAGCCCAGTGCTTTGTGGCCCTCAGCATGTCCGCCGCCAAGACGAGTTGCCGGTTATGCTGATGGCGCCGAATCTTTGCCACCAGCGCCCGCATGGGAATACTCGGGTAGAGATACGCCAAACGCAGCGGGTCTTTCTCCTGCATGGGGCCTGTCCGCGTCTGCGGTGCGGATGTCGCTCGGGTTAATCCAACCACTGGGCTCGCCTCCTACATGAATGGCTTCTCGTTCCCGCACAGCCGCCTCTCGCTGCCGCTCAATAATTCGTTGCAAGAGTTGGATCTGCTCGCGCTCCGTTTTCGGACTGGGGAACGGGTACAGCATCTGATCCGTGTCGTAAAGTTCCAGCCCGAACAGTTGCTTGACCCGTCCCCATGATATGCGCGCCGTGCGCAGCTGGCGTCCCCACGGCCCGTAGCGCTTGTCCTGATACTCATACATGTCCAGATAGATGGCACGGTTGTGGGTTTTGCGCACGTGGATGAACACTTCCACCAGGTCCAAGATGCGTCCGTCGAGGTTTGCTCCGACCGGGTTGATGAACACATGCACCGCCCGGAGTTTGCGAGTCATGTTGAAAATCTGCGTGGCGAAGGTGTTGCGCGTCCAGAGACGCCGGTCGTACTGTGTCTGGGCCTCGTCCCAGATGATCACGCTCCCGCGTGCGTTCGCGACTTCCAGCCACCGCTCCGCGCTGTCGAAGGGCGTAGCGCCCAGAAGGTCGTAATTCGCGAAGATGCGGGCCTCGCCTCCCGACCGAATCCGCCAATAGTGAGCGAGGGCGGACGCCATCAGCGTCTTGCCCGCTCCCAACCCGCCTTCCACAAGGATGAAATGTGGCATTAGCGCCTCCTCCTTGGCGGCGCAGACGGTGATGTTTCCGCCATCGGGCGAGGCGGAGGCGGCACGACGGCCTCAATGGTGCGGAGAAACACGCCGGGGTCCGCGTGACTCTGGGCGCTGTCCACAATCCAGCGGATCAAGTCACTGTAGGGATGCTTGCCCTTGTGCTGGTCGCGATACTCTTGGTGCACATTCCGCATCCCCAAATAGTTCAGGTAAGCGATGCCGCGCAACTGTTCAGTAGACAGCGGCTGCGCGTGAGGCTCCATGAACTGCAGGACCTGACGGAGGCCGTCCACGGAAGGGGTGGATGTGAACAGGTCCGCCCCGATCACCTGCTGCAAACGATCCTCTTGCATGACACGCCCCCCTTATGGTTTGACCGCCCAGAGAATTGCCAGCGCCGCCGCGACAAGCCAAGGCAGAATCTTGAGAAATGGTGAGCCCGTCGGAGTGGCGGCGCCGGGGCGCTGGTAATTCACCGTTTGTCGGATGACATTCGACATTTCCACCGTGGCCAGGTGGCGAGTCTCCTGCACGTACCATTCCGGAGCATTGACCACGAAGACAATCCCCTCCGGGCTGATATACTCGCGCGCGTCTTCGCGGGGCACACTGAGATCGCCAGCCATGATGCGCTCGTGATTGACGTGGGCCACGGGGAAGATGCTGGCCGTGCGGTGTTCGTGCTCCAGCATCACCAGCCGTTCCCGCACCGCAGGCATCGCCTCTTGCGCCTTCCTCATATTCGTCCCCCCCAGCGTCGATAGAGCCATACCCCCGGCAGTGCAACCAGCAAGATCCCGGTTGCAAAACCGGCCCCGAGTTGAAAGAAGTAGCTAAATGGAGTCATGCGCGTCTCACCACCATTGCACGCCTTGTTTGAGGCTGAGATAGGCTCGGTAGGCGGCGCGTGTCACAAACAGGATCGCCACCAGAGTGAAACTCGCGAGGAGACTGTCCACTACGCCCTGCCAGGCCCCGTCCAGCACGCCGACCCAAGAGAGATAGTCGGACAGATTGATCCCGGACGCCGCGACTGTTGCCAGTTGGGAGAGATACGCTGATGCCTGGCGCAGGATCTGTTCGGGACCCTGAAATATCGTGTTGATCAGTCCGATCACGAGTTCCCGCCCCCCATCCCGAAGTTACCGAGCATCTTGACTACGATGTACGCCGTGAAGATCCAGATGGCAAAATGCAGAACATACGCGATGTTATTTAGCTGCAGAAGTCCGAACACAGTCTGGAAGTGAGCGAATACCCCCGAGACATCGGACGGAAGCACGGGACTGCTGTTGTTGTAGGTCATACCAGACAACGTAGCGACCAGCCCGCCCGCGAAGGCAAACAGGACATGAAAGACTTGCACCAACAGGTCAAAAAGGAGGCTAACCAACGTAAACAGTTGCTGCACAAAGTAGAAAAACGCGTTGATGATGGCGAACACCGGCGCAAACACTTGTTGCAGCACATTGGCAACGGCACTCACAACGCCTTGCATGACACTTCCAACCGCACTGACAACGCTGTTGATCAGGTTGGAGAGCCATGTCCATAAGTATTTCGCGAATACACTAAGCACCGCGACCACGCCCGATCGTGCGATAGAGAAGTTGGATCAGCGCATCTGCATTTGCGACGATCGCCGTCACCAGGATGGCGGGGCCCATGGCGCTGATGTAGGGCAGGCAGTAGGCGAAGATGTCCTGTGCGTTCATGGATCTCCCTCCTAAGGACTGCCGTAGATCGGCTCGGGCACATTCGCAATCGTGGCGCCGGAGTACGACGGCGTCGGGTTGCTATAAGTCGAGCCGGTAAAGTTGCTCGGCCATGGTCCCGTTCCCGATGCTGGCGGCGTTGTCTGGGGAATGGCCCCCGTACCTGGTGTGGGCGCACCCGTGGCCGGTTGCGGTGCGCCTCCCGCATAGGTGCCGCTAAACAGTGTGGAAGGCCCGGATGCAGCGGGTGGAGCCGAAGCACTGGGCACAGGCGACGTGTTCACTAAGGACGGCGCGATTGGGGTAAAGCCCACTGCCGGTGCGCTGCCGGGGATGACCACGACTCCCGCTGCTTGATGGGGCAAATTCTGCGGATCTCCGATGGTAAAGGCGCTGCTCCCTGCGGTGGGCACCGCGATGGGGGTATAGCCACTTGTGAAGTTCACTGACATCGACTGGTCCGGGGGAACCTGCGGGATGCCGGTGAGAACCGGAGCCGTGATGGGCGGCGGTGCGCTTACTTGATCGGACCCGGACGGTGGAGCTGGAATGGGCGGGGCCTCAAACCAGATATCGTGCCCAATCTCCTGCTCGATTTGCGTCCAGTTCGGCGGAGGCGGACAGCCGGGCCCCAGGCCGCTGGTGGGAGCTGTGGTGTACGCCCAGGGCGGTGTGGCCCAGAGGGTCTCCCAGGACGTGCCGTTTGTGTCTAAACTCCATGTCGCCGTGACCCACACATCGCCCGCCGAATTGCTCGGCTCGTAGATATGAAAGATGATCGCCCACGTCGATGTTGGGATGGCGGTGATCTCTTGGTTGAGTTGTGAGGCTGTGATATTGGCCGTCCCGATAATCGTTCCCTGGTTGTTCTGATACTCCATTTGCACCTGAGCGTCGCTGGGCAAAAAACCGCTCATCTCGAAACCGGCGAAGGTCGCTGTCGTGTCGTAAATATTGGCGACCAATTGTTCGCTCCCGTTGCCTTCATTGACGAGGGAGTCGTTATAGGTGCCCGCCGCCGTCCAGTAATTGCCCGCATAGAGACTGGTAGAGTTTGTGGTGCCCACCGTTGTTGTGGCTGTTGCCACTTCCGGAGAAACCGCAAGGGAGATCAGAAGGCACGCGGCCCCCACAGTAAATGGCGCTTTGCGCATTCTGATCCCCCCCTTGTGCATCCCCTTGGGGATTAGCCGCGGCTGCCGCGTCCGAATACGCCCTTGATAAAGCCGACGAGCTTGGGCGCAAACATCAGGGCCATGGCCAGCAAAATAAAACCGGCGACCGAGCCGACCAGTGCGCCTGCATTGGTTACAATGTCGTTCGCCGTGAAGCCAAAGCTGATGCCGGTTGACGGAATGACGTTCATTCATCATCCTCCTCAAAATAGGGGTCTTCCTCCTCGTCGATCGCCGAGAGCAGGGAGCGCCGAATGATCCAGGCCACCCAACCAGCCACGCTGACCGCAAAGAGGAGCATGATCCAGGGCGCTGCTTGCCCCATTGCCCAGGTGAGTACAGAGTAAAAATAATCCATGTTCTGCGCCGTCGTGAGACCCAGAGACGCGGTGACGGGGATTGTCAACGTCCCATCCCCTTGACCGCTCGGACCACTACGCTCAGCAGCAGGCCAACCACGATCGCCGCGATGACGATCAAGACAAACGGGGAGGCCGAAGCGAGGAAGTTTTGAAACACCGACCAGAAGAAGTTCCAGTCCCACACATTCCCGAAGTACATGCGCTACTCCCTCCTCGCG
>JAJYTO010000119.1 GCA_021793015.1 Bacillota bacterium | reverse complement strand
CTATGGCAGCGCGCCCTAATGTATTACATAAAAATTACACGATTATTGCGTTTGTATTTCGCGATCGATATGATATAACCATTATGAAGATTATTCCACAAGGAGACGGGTGCATGGGATACGTTCAGAAAATCCTGACCGCCTTGGCCGCACTCGCCGTCGCGTCGCCGCTGCTGTCCTTCTCCGCCTTCGCTGCGACGGGGAATCCATCGAAGCAGCGCGCAAACCGACACCTGCAGACTGCCTGGCACAGCAAAAAAACGGCCCGAATCGACGGGCGCGCATCGAACGTGGTCATCTTTGGTTCTTCCGTCGCCGACGGATGGGTCGACCCCACAGGCGGCGGCTATATCCGTCGAGCGTTCGCCCAATACCAATACGCTTCGGCGGCGCCGTACAACGTGATCAGCGACGCTGTTCCCGGCGCTCCGATCACGCAAGAAGAAGGTATGTATCAACAATGGATTGACACCGGGCGCCCACAGGTGCTGGTGATCTCCTGGGGCGCGCTGGACGACGCCCACGCCAAGACACCCTTCAGCGTCTTTGACAGTCAGGTGCGACAACAGATCATGATGGGCCTGGCGGCGCATGCCGTTGTGCTCGTTGTCACCCCGCCCGTGACAAAAGCGTCTTATACGAGGTACAAAGTTCTGCAGCCGGCGTACTTGGCCCAGGAGATGGCCGTCGCCGAGAGTTTTCACAGCCCGAACGTGTTCGTGTTTGATGTCTTTGCGCAGATGAAACAGTACCTGGCTGAGCATAACCAGACGTATCGACCGTATATGGCGAACAGCTGGCATCCCAACAGCCGCGGACATGAGTTGGCGGGCAATCTGCTGTTTCAGGACATGCTTGTCCAGTTCGGCCTGTCCGGCATTCATTTTGTCACGCCGGCCGCGACGGCAAACAACTCCAGTTCCGGGCAGCAGCAGTAACGGCAACTGCTCCAGTTTCAATCGGCCGCAACAACATCAGTAACAGCAGCAACGCCAGCAATAGCAACTGCTCCAGTTCCGGGCAGCCGGAGACGGCAACACAGCGAACCCGTCGCGACCAGCGCCGTCAGGCCGTCAGTTCACGCGATACGATGCGCAGAGCATCCCATAATATGTGGGCGCTTGGTATGAGACAAGCCTCCCCCGCAGCGGAACCGTCTCATGTACGCCGAGCAACACCGCCATCTGCCAGAGGCTGTCCGGTTTGGCGGCTTCCACAAAGTCCGCGTCAAAATGCAGAAGATCCTCCAGACGATTGTTGCGAACGATGTCGCACATCCGCTCGTCGTACGCCATGGACGCGGCGTCAAAGCCATAGGGGCCATCGGCGGCCTGAGCATGCCCCTGGTCAGCGCTCGCCACAAAGGCGATTCGCTTCCCGCTGTGTGCGGCCACTCTGGCGATGACCCGGCCCAACTCCACAAGCGGCTCCAGCCCATGATCCCTCGTCGTGGTGATGATCACCACGTTCGGTTGTGGACTGCCTTTCCCGACCAGAAACCATAGGGGAATGAACGACCCCCAATCGAGCGGCAACACCGAAGCGTCTCCGGAAGCCGTGCCGAACGCCACACCCCGGACGGGAATCTGCGCATTCTTCGCGGCCTCCAGCAATTGCAGCGCCAGTTCCCTGTCGTGCGGCAACGCCATGTCCACATGCACACCGTACTTGCCCAGCCGCCCCGCGGCAAAGGAGGTCGTTGCAACCGACACGGCCCCTTCAACGCGAAATCCATGCGGCGTCGCCACAATGATGGTGTCCGGCGAACAGGCCGCCATTTCCCTGCCAAGGTCAATCATGCCTGCGCGGGTCGGTTCGAAAC
Organism: Bacillota bacterium; assembly: GCA_021793015.1. GTDB lineage: Bacteria > Bacillota > Bacilli > Alicyclobacillales > SLC66 > JAKADD01. The sequence goes on along the minus strand of JAJYTO010000119.1, from coordinate 9,818 downwards.
GCTGGCGATCCTTCCCTGCGATTTCGGCAATGATTTCGAATCCATGCGGAGCGACACAAGCGTAGACGATGCCAGACACAGCCACCCATTCCTTTCGCAAACCACCGTTCCGTGCACATTATCCATCACGAGAGTCTCCAAGAGGTTGTCCGAAAAGGGTCGAGGTAAGGCGCTTTTAGGACACGCATTCCAAAGGCATCGTACTAACTTTTTGTATGTTTATTATCTCAGATAACTTACTTTTGTCAAACGTCTGTGATACAATTTGCATCGGAGGTTATGGATATGGCCAATGACCATCTGTGCCCAAAATTCGAGTCGGCGTTCGCCCTGCTCGGGAAACGCTGGACGGGGCTTATCATTCGAGTTCTCATGGACGGGCCGAAGCGCTTCAAGGACATTTCTGACATGATCCCCAACATGAGCGACCGCATGCTCGCAGAACGTTTCAAGGAGTTGGAGACGGCCGGCCTGATCACTCGCCACGTCTATCCGGAGACCCCGGTGAGAATCGAATATGCGCTGGCTGAAAAGGGCCAGGCCCTCGGTCCGGTCATGAATCAGGTGCAAGAGTGGGCCAACGTGTGGATGCGGTAAATGCCGCGGGCAGGAAACTGAACACGAGCAGCATGTGAGGCTATCTGACACTGTCAGGCGGCCTTCTGCAGTTTGTCAGGCGCTCGAAACCATACGCCAATCGGATGAGAGTTGGTTCGCTGTACGCTCCGCCCGTGAACGTCACGCCAAACGGTTCCCCCGCCGGAGTATAGCCGCCAGGCGCACAGATGGATGGATAGCCAGCTTTGGCGGGCAGCGCAGCGCCAAAATTCCCTGGAGAAAGCAGGGCGTCAAGATGGTGTTCTGCCAGCGCGTGGTCGATGCCCCGTTCCCGAGACCGCCGCAAGTCGTCCAGCCTCGTCCTGATATAGCTGGCTTCCGTCAGCGTTCCGCTCGCCTCTTCGGCGCGTTTAAACAAAGCCTGCCCATGACGCAGCGCGACTGCGGCATGTTCTTCGTTGTACGCGATCAGTTCCGCCAGGGTATGCACAGGAACACGCGGAGAGAGCCTGCTCAGATAGGCGTTCAGGGCTGCCTTGAACTCGTGGATGAGCACCTCGTGCCCGCTGACGTCTTCCTCCGGGAGCAAGACGGGATCCACGATCACGGCGCCAGCTCCAGCCATCGCCGCCAGCGCCCGCTCAAAAATGGCCAGCCGATCAGAATCCAGCTTTTCAAAATACCGCGGCCGCAGCACACCCAACCTGGCTCCGACAAGTCCGTCGGGATCGAGAAACTGACGGTAATTGCGACAGACGCCGGATACGCTCGCCCGTGTGACGGGATCGCGAACGTCCACGCCCGTGAGGACTCCGAGCAGAATCGCGGCGTCGGCGACAGACTTCGCCATCGGCCCGGCCGTGTCCTGACTGTGTGAGATCGGAATGATGCCATGGCGACTGATCAACCCCACGGTCGGCTTGATCCCCACAACCGAATTGGCGGACGCCGGGCTCAAAATGGATCCTGACGTTTCCGTGCCAATGGCGACGACCGCAAAGCTGGAAGCAACGGCCGCCCCCGATCCGGAACTTGAGCCGCCTACGTCAAATTGGCCGGGTCCGTACGGATTTCGCACCTGCCCTCCGCGCGAACTGTACCCGTTCGGCATATCCTCAGCGATAAAATTCGCCCATTCCGTCATATTTGTCTTGCCCAACAACACGGCTCCCGCCTCGCGCAGACGATCCGCCACCGCGCTGTCTTCCGGCGCGTACGATTCCGCGAGCGCGATGGACCCGGCGCTGGTATGCATGTGATCTCCGGTATCGATATTGTCTTTCAGCAAAACGGGTATCCCGTGCAAAGGTCCGCGCGCCCCCGTCACACGGCGCTCCGCATCGAGCGCATCGGCGATCGCAAGCGCGTCCGGGTTCAGTTCCAGCACCGAGTTGATCGCCGCGCCGCCGCGGTCATGCGTCGCGATCCGCTCCATATAATGCAGAACAAGCTCACGCGACGTGAGTGCGCCGCGCTCCATGAATTCCTGCAGCTCCAGAATTGACGCTTCATCAATATTGCCCTGAATATTGCCCTGCGCGCCTGCTCCTTCATTCCTTGCCATGTTGGGATTCCCCGTTTCCACTGGACTCTCTCCCGCAGACTCTCGCCTGCAAGCGCATTATCGCACAGTCGGCCCCGCTTTGGCGAGTCTGACGACAGTGCCTCTACGGTCTCCAATTCCCATCCTCCAAGGACGGCTCCTTTGCGCACGACCTCTTCCGTGGTACCATAGAGTGAATCCATTGCCGCGGCAGGCAGACTGAGGTGATATCCGCTGAAGAAACCGGAAAATACGCGCGTCGTCGTCGGTATGTCCGGCGGCGTCGACTCCTCTGTGGCAGCGCTTTTGCTGAAGCGGCAGGGGTATGATGTAATCGGCATGTTTATGAAAAACTGGGACGATACGGACGAATCAGGCGTGTGCACCGCCACGGAGGATTATGAGGACGTGCGGCGGGTCAGCGCCCACATTGGCATCCCCTGTTACAGTGTCAATTTTGAGCGGCAATACATGGACCGCGTGTTCCGCCACTTTCTCGCCGAGTATGAACGGGGCCGCACCCCCAACCCCGACGTTCTCTGCAACAGAGAAATCAAATTCAAAGAACTGCTGGCGCGCGCAAAGGCCATCGGTGCGGACAGTCTGGCCACAGGGCACTATGCAAAAGTGCAGACACACAACAATGCGTCGTCATTGCTTCGCGCCTCGGACCAGTCCAAAGACCAGACGTATTTTTTGCATACGCTCGATCAGAATTCCCTGTCGCAGGCCATGTTCCCGCTCGGAGAACTGCAGAAAAGCGAAGTGCGCGCCATGGCGAGAGAAGCGGGGCTCGCCACCGCGTCAAAGAAAGACAGCACAGGCATCTGCTTCATCGGCGCACGGAACTTCCGGCGGTTTCTGGGCGAATACCTGCCGGCGCGGCCAGGTGACATGCACACGCTGAAAGGCGACTACAAAGGACGGCATGAAGGCCTCATGTATTATACGATCGGTCAGCGCCACGGCCTTGGAATCGGCGGTTCCGGATCGGGCGAGCCGTGGTTTGTGGTGGGCAAGGATGTCGCCCGCAACATCCTCTTTGTGGAACAGGGCGCAGAAAACATCCATCTGTATTCGGTCGCTCTCACTGGCAGTGAACTGCACTGGATCGCCGGCTCCCCGCCCGCACACGGCGAATTCCGTTGTACAGCCAAGTTTCGGTATCGGCAACCGGATCAGCAGGTTACGGTCACTGTACAGCCCGGCGCGCGCTGCACGGTCGCATTTGCGAAACCTCAGCGCGCCGTCACTCCTGGGCAGTCGGTCGTCTTTTATGCGGGCGCAACGTGCCTTGGCGGCGCCGTGATCGAGGAAGCCACGCCGCTGGCCGACGCCGCGATTGGCCGCCAGACGCCCATACCAATCCCATAAAATGTTCATATCTGAGCGCTTGCTTGATTCCCACTCCTCAGTCCGGGTGCCGTATAGTAAAGTGAGACAGTCGCGACACTTCGCGCCACCATACAGTGAGTGAGGGCGATCGACGCATGAAAAAACTGTTTCGGGCTCGATTATTGCAAATAGGATTTGTGTCTCTGTCCATGATCGTTCTTGGGCGGGTCTGGTATGTGCAGCGAGTGGACGTGTTTTTGCATGCACGGGCAAAAAATCAATGGACCGCCAGGACGCAGATCGATCCGATGCGCGGAGCCATCTACGATTCCACCGGCGGCATCCTAGCGTTCGACACCCCGGCCTACGACATGGACATCAATCTGCGAGGCATCGCCAGCCATGGCGCTGCAACCGTGCACACCCTGGCCGTCGGTCTGAGCCAGATTGTCCACACCACGCCGGCTGTCATGCTGTCTGAACTCCACCGTCCCGGAGTTGTCTGGCTGCGCATGTACCCATACCTGGTTCAGGTTTCACTGGCGGCCAAACAGCGCATTTTGGCGCTGTTTGCCAAACTTGGTTTGCAAAATGACGTCACTCCCTATAAAACATATCGGCGCGTATACCCCGATGGCCGATTTGCGTCGCAGGTCATCGGATTTACGGACAACTTCGGACACGGCGCCGCCGGAGTCGAATATCAGTACAACAAGTACCTGTCGGGGTCGCCGGGTTACAAGACGTTCACTCCAGACAATCTGGGCGATCCGATTCCCTTTCGGCCCATCATCACGAAACCTGTGCGAAATGGCGACAACTTGTATCTGACTCTCAATTCCGCGATCCAGCACTATGCGGAGCACGCTCTCGCAGTGATCAAACAGCGATTTCGCCCCGCCCACGCGGCTATCATTGTGGCGAATCCAACGACCGGCGCCATCCTTGCCTTGGCGACGCTGCCGAACTACAACCCCAATTACTTCTGGCGATTCCCCTCATCGACGCTGGACACCAACTGGGCCATCTCGGATCCCTTTGAACCCGGCAGCACGTTCAAGCCGGTCACGCTCACGGGAGCGCTGAGCACTCACTCCATCCGCCTGAATCAAACCTACATGTCAGGCGTGGACTATGTGAACGGCGTTGCGATCCGCGACTGGAATCTGTACGGCTGGGGGCGGTTGACCTACCTGCAGGCTTTCGTATATTCGAGCAACGTGGGATTCATCCATATCGGACAAGCCGAGGGCGTCAAAAACTTTTATCGCTATTTTCAATTGTTTGGGCTGAACAAGCCCACCGGCATCGATCTGCCGGGAGAAGCAAATTCCATTATCTATCCACAAAAAAATCTGAATCCCGTCGACTTCGCCACCATGACATTCGGCCAGGGACTGGCCGTCACTCCCATTCAGCAGATTGCGGCGATTGGAGCGATCGCGAACGGAGGCCATCTGATGACGCCCTACGTCGTGCAAAAGATCGTGGCGCCAAACGGCCATGTCGTGATGAACCGCAAACCGCATGTTGTGAGGCGCGTCGCGTCGTCCGCCATCATGCGTGAAGTCGCGAACGCCATGGTGCAGGTGGTCAATAACGATCCCCAGGGAAATGTCGGGAAAATCCCCGGTTACAATATCGCAGGCAAGACCGGCACCGCCGAAATTCCCAAGCCAGGCGGCGGCTATTACAAGAATCTGTACAATCTATCGTTTATCGGCTTTGGCCCTGTCCCCAATCCCAAGTTGGAGATTATGGTCACGGTCAACCAAGCGCATAACACCGCGCAGTGGGGAGACTGGGTCGCAACGCCCGCCGCCAAGTACGTGTTGCAAAAATCTTTCGCCTATCTGGGCATACAGCCGCATACCCCGACAGTCCAGCCACTGCATGGCGTTCCGTCGACTTCCTACGTTCGGGTTCCCAATGTGCAAGGAATGACTTCTCACGCAGCGTCTGCGGCCCTGTCTCAACTCGGTCTCTCGACAGACACGGTGGGCGGCCCCGGCAAGATCGCCACCGAATGGCCGCGTCCCGGCACTTCGGTGGCCAAGGGGGACCAGATCGCGCTTGTCTCCCGCTCGCAACAGCCAACCCGGCAAGGCCAGGTTCGCATGCCGGATCTGAACGGCATGTTGATGACGGAAGCGATGCGCGTCTGCGCCTCTCTCGGCGTGCAACTCGTTCCCAGCGGAGTGGGCTACGCCCACGGACAGAGTGTCAAACCCGGACAGTTGGTGCCGCTTGGAACCCCGGTCAAGGTTACATTCACGCCAACCCCCTGAGCGCGTGAGATCCCTCGCCCCAATGCTGTGTTGGTTTTTCTAAACCTCCACCTTGACCACTCATTTGGCCTTTCTCGCTGCCGCGATATAACGATGGATCGCAATGCGCGCCATCGTCGTATGGCCAACGCCCTGGTCACTCGCCAAATCTTTGAGACCCTCCAAGTCGTCGTCAGACAGGCGCACCGTGATGATGTTCAACCCCTTGGATTCGGTCTCCTCGGAGCGTCGACGCATCTTTGTAAATTCCTCGCTAGAAACACTTGTGATTTCGAGTGGGTTAACCACCTCGACCTCGATCTCTTCCCACTCCAACTCGTCGCCCGAGTGGTGATCGAAATATTCTGCCACCGAAGCGTCATCGTCCGGATCGAACGGAAGCGGTTCTTTCCTCATGTTCATTTCCTCCTCCCGTACAACCTGCGTTCCGCGTCGTCCATGTCGCGCGCGGTGATCACATAAGCGTGAAAATCCTCATAGAGTCGGAAAATCACGGCCAAATACCGTCCATTTTCACCTCGGCCAAGCACCTTCAATAACGTACCGTCCGATTCGGGTTGTTTATCCGGAACCCGGAGAAATACATTTTTTTGGCCACTGTCAAATACATGAATCACATCGTCTTTGGTGACTTGGTGTGCCTGCCAGAAATGATCTTCCCGGCTGGGCGGAATGTTAATTTTTTTGATTTTCACCCACGCCACCCGCCTTATGATTCTATAGTAATCTTATGTATTCTCCTTTGTCAATCCCAACAAACTCATATGCGCCTCAATTGCTCTCGCCACCGGCCATCGCCGTCTCCCCAAAAGCGTCCGCATGCGCTACAATACGTTCGAACGCCAGTGCAATCAAGATCTGCGGCAGGAGTGAAGCGCTTTGGACAAGACTGCGACAACGTGTCCGCAATGCCACAGCAGCGTACCGTTCCATCAGGGTTTCGTCAGTTGGTGCGAGTGCGGGTGGAACGTCGGGATGCCCGCACAGTGGGCGGACGACAGGAAAATGACCCGCCGCTGCGAACGCATGCGCCGTCTCCACAAGGCGTTCGCAGACGCATGGACAGCCGGACGACCGCTTGCACAGCCTCTGGCCGTCGTTGTGAGCGCTTTTCTGACCCTGCTGGTGCTGCTCGGTCTGGCTGCGTACATTGCACTCATGGTGTACCTGTTTGCGGACCCGTTTGTCATCGGCAGAGGTCTGGCAGTCATTCTTCTGATTGGACTGTATCTCCCCGTGGCGCCCCTTCTCCAGTTTCCAAGACAGCCATTCACGGTGGTCCGCCCCGAGGCGCCGCGGACATTCGAACAGTTGGACCGCATCTGTCGCCTTCTGCGCGTAAGACAGGTCAACCAGATCCAGATCTCCGAATCTCTGTCCGGCATGCGCCTGATTCAGCCGCTGTGGCGGCGCAAGCGCATCCTGGTCTGCGGTCTCTCCACCCTGGCCGCTCTGGATGCAGCGTCCTTTACAGCCGGAGCCGTCCGGGAACTGCTGATCGCCAGAAGGAATCGACGGTCGCTGTGGGACATCGCCGCTTGGGCGCGCGACCTGTTGCAGACCGCCTACGACGTGATCGTCGGGAGCGTCGCCCACCCGTCCGCTCCCGACGGTTCGGTCAGCGCCGATCGCGCCCAGTACTCCCGCAGCCTGAGAATGATGCGCCGGCAGTCCTTTGTGCGGATGTTGAACGCCTTCACATTTCCGATCGCCGTCATCCCGCAGAGTCTGCATTTTCTGCTCAATCGCAACCTGCAGGTCCTTCTGCACGCGACCGTCTACAGAGCGGATCGCCAGACGGCGCGACTCACGGGACTTCAGCCGCTTGAGCAATATTTGACGAGCCTGAGTTTGGTCGAGCCCCTCCAATTTGCCCAGGACCGGCTTGGAGAAACCGCCTTCCCACAGGATCGCTTGGCGGCCATGGCAGACAAAGTGCGGACGCTGCCGCAACGGGAACGTGAGCGCCAGTTGCGCACACAGCCCGAAGACGGACTGCAACGGCCGCTGCTCGGCTGGCAGTTTGACCTGCTCCAGCGCTGCGGACAGAACGACCCGCTGCCCAGTTCCATGACCGCCGCCATCCCTGCGATCAGCCTCTCCGACTGGCCCGCCGTCAATCGCGAATTGACGGCCAGCCTGACCTGAGGCGCAGCGCTCCCAAATGAGAGTTCTGAACCGAGTTTGGTTCGAATCCCGGTGGCCCCTGCCTGCCGGACGGCTCATGCATGCCGCTGCCGCTCAGACAGCCGCGGCCTAACGGCCGCTAATACTCGCTGCATCGGCATGCATGAGCCGTCCTGACGAGAGTCCACCGCCGTCACAGAGACACCCTGGCCCGGAGAAACGCGGCCAGGTCTGCCATCGGCAGGCGTAACTGCTCCATCGTATCGCGATCGCGCACAGTGACTGTGCCGTCCTCTTCCGACTGAAAATCGTAGGTCACGCAGTACGGCGTGCCGATCTCATCGTGCCTCCGGTAACGTTTGCCGATTGATCCCGCTTCGTCATAGTCGGCGGCAAATTCCCGCTGCAGCGCCGCATACAGCTTCTGCGCGCCGTCGGCGAGTTTTTTTGAGAGCGGAAACACGGCCGCCGCGTATGGTGCGATCGCGGGGTGAAAATGCATGACCGTGCGGGTGTCTCCATCCGCGAGCTGCTGTTCTTCATACGCGTCCGCAAATACAGCGAGCGTCAGACGATCCGAGCCAATGGACGGCTCGATGCAGAAGGGAATGTACGGATCCTGTCCCTCTTGCGAGACTGTCATGTCCATGCGCGCGTGTTCTGAATGCCGCTTCAGATCGTAGTCCGTTCGATTGGCCACCCCGAGCAATTCCCCCCAGCCAAAAGGAAAGCGATATTCGATGTCCGTCGTCGCTTTGCTGTAGTGTGACAACTGTTCCTTCTCATGATCGCGCAAACGCAGATGCTCTGGACGTATGCCAAGAGACTTGACCCACTCGTCGCAGAATGTCCTCCAATGCGAAAACCAGTAGTCGTCCGTGCCCGGTTCGCAGAAAAATTCCAATTCCATCTGCTCAAACTCACGCGTGCGGAAGGTAAAATTGCCGGGTGTGATTTCATTGCGAAAACTCTTGCCGATCTGGCCGATGCCAAATGGAATCTTCTTTCTCATGGTCCGTTGCACATTTTTAAAGTTCACGAAAATTCCCTGCGCCGTTTCGGGACGCAGAAACACCTCATTCGCCGCTTCTTCGGCAACCCCCGAGAAGGTGCGAAACATCATATTGAACTGGCGGATGGGCGTAAAATCCGCACTGGCGCATTCCGGACACCGGATATCGAACTGGCGGATGAGATCCTCCATGGCGACGAAGGACAGCCCGTCCACGATGCGTTCTTCGCCCCGCTCCAGAAACGCCTCTTCGATGAGCTTGTCCGCCCGGTGACGGGCCTTGCAGCCGCGGCAGTCGATCATGGGATCGTTGAAATTGCCGACATGACCGGACGCGACCCACACCTCGCGATTCATCAGGATCGCGGCGTCGAGTCCCACGTTATAAGGGGATTGCTCAATAAATCGTTTCCACCACGCCCGTTTGATGTTGTTTTTCAGTTGGACCCCCAGCGGCCCGTAATCCCAGGTGTTTGCAAGCCCTCCATAAATCTCTGAGCCCGCAAAAATGAATCCACGATGTTTGGCCAGAGCGACCAACTGTTCCATTGTGACTGACATGGTCAATAGCAAACCTCACTTCCCAATGACTTGCGACAGGCGCGATCCGCCGTCCGATGTGCGGCAGATGTGCGGCCGTTCTTGCCAAGAACCGCATTGTTCATTATAATACGCATAATTATACTAAATAGAAAGCGCACGCCGCCAGGCGCAGAGAGAACAGTACGAGAGAGAAAACCCACAGGGAGTGGAGACATGAATCGCATATGGTTGTATGATACGACGCTTCGGGATGGAGCTCAGTCTGAACATGTGGCGTTTACAGTAGCGGATAAACTTGAAATCGTCGGCCTCCTGGACTCCCTGGGCGTCGATTACATCGAAGGTGGATGGCCAGGTTCCAATGCGAAGGATCTGGCCTTTTTCTATGAATTGGGTCGCGTGCCGCTGCAGC
>JAJYTO010000118.1 GCA_021793015.1 Bacillota bacterium | reverse complement strand
TATGCGCAGGAACTAACAATGTAAAATAGGGAGTTGCGTCACCGCGGTACAGTGGATGATCCTGCAACGGATAGGCGCGCGTCCAGAGTCGATGACTGGTTCCGTCGTACTTGCTGCTCCTGATTTGCCACGTATTGCAGTTTTCATTCGCCATGCGCGGTCCCTCTCCCGAAAATACGACAGTCCCTGCCGGTCGGAGACATATATTGCGCCCCTGCTCGAACAGCGCTGTCGCACAACTCGCGACGGGCACAATATATGTCTCCTCCCCAAGCACGCCTTGCATTCGCGAAAACCTTCGCTGCGCCCATTTCATCCCGCTGACGGCGCTGCGCAGCAGCATGGCCGTCTCTGGCCGTCTTCCCCGCCGCGGGTCTTGTGTGACTATGGTTTCTGCGCGCCGTCCTCAACCTTCACGGTCTGCATAGACCCGCGATCAGGGAAGAAATCCACAAACATCCGCGCGCGAATCAGAGAACGAACGGCAATCAGGACGATGGGTCCGAGCAGCAACCCCAAAAATCCGATGCTCGTCAGACCCACATACATGCCAAACAGCGTCGGGAATGTTCCCAACCCCATATTGGACGCAAGGAGCTTGGGCTCAATCGTATGCCTGACCAATGACGCGATCGCCTGCAGGAGAATGATTTTTATCGCGATCACATAATTGCCAAAGATGAGCGCGCCGACGGCCCAGGGAATCGTAATGATCCCCGAACCCACAATCGGCACCCACCCTGTCAGACCGATGGCCAACCCCAAAATGACCGCGTAGTGCATGCGCATGAGAGACAGTCCAATGATGCAAATGACGCTGGTGACCGCGATCAGCACCAGCTGCGCACGCAACAATCCCGCAATGGCGTGCGCCACATCGCCGGCAACATCCTCCAGTTTGGACGTCCATCCAGGAGGCAGAAGGCGGCGAAGGCCATTCATCAGGAGCGCTCGATCCGCCATGAAAAAGTACGCCGAGATAACGGAAATGACGGTGACTGCAATCATGTCGGGAAGCAGCGCCACACCGCCAAAGAGACTGCCGACCACCGACAGGGCGAATTCTCGCAGTTGTGTGACCGCCGACGTTGTGGTGCTCTGCATGGCGGCCAGCATCTTCGGCGGCAAATGCGCGTACATGGCGAAGCCTCGGTTGAGTGTTCCTTCAATCCATGCCCGCCACGAAGAAAAGTAATGCGGAATCGCCTGTGACAGACTCGCCGCCTCCTGCGCTCCCTGAACGATGAGGAGCGACACTAGGGCGATCAACGCGCCCAACACCAAAACGAGTGTGGCCACGATCGACACCCGCCGCGACAGTCCAGTCCGTTCCAGCAGACGCGCCAGCGGCAACAGGCTGACAGCGATCACAAGACCTATCACAAACGGCAGCACATAGGTTATGATGCGCACAAATACGATGGCCGCCACAATCAGAAAGGCCAGCAGAACGGTCACTTCCAGCATATCCGACAGATATTGCCGCAGATCTTTGCGCTTGCTGATGAGCATTCTCCGCCCCCCTATCCTGAAATATCGCCGCAGGCGCATTTTCGACCCGGTTGTTGGTGCTGCGCAACAGCATGGATGTCTATCCCGAAAAATCGCCGCAGGCGTATTTTTCTTCCCGGTTGTTGGTGGCGCGCAAGCGCCATGGATGTCTATCCCGGAAATACGGTGGTCCCTGCCTGTCAGGACGGAACATGCATGCCGCTGCCGCTCAGACAGCCGCGGCCCAAGGGCCGCTAATACTCGCTGCAGCGGCATGCATGTTCCGTCCTGGCGAGACTCCAGCGCTGTCGCACAACTCAGGCATGAAAGTCTATCGCGGCAATTGGATCACGAACCGCGCACCGCCGCCATCTGCATCTTCCGCGATGATCTGCCCTTTGTGCTTCTCGATGATGGCCTTTGCAATTGGCAATCCCAGTCCGGTGTCTCCCTTGGCGCCGTGAAAGAAACGTTCGAACACCCGTTCCTTGTCCTGATCCCGGAATCCGTCGCCGTCGTCCTCCACGATGAGTTCAACGGAATCCTTGGCCGCGAGTCGGATGAAAATCTGGTGATGCGCATGCCGGACCGCATTGGCGGCCAAATTCAGCAACGCCTGCACCATTTTATCCTGATCCACAAGCGCGTAAAGCGGTTCCTCGGGAACATCGGGCAAAATGAGGATGCCCCGGTCCTTGGCGAGCGGATGCACCCGTTCAATCGTCTTATAGATAATCAACGATACATCATATTGTACGAAAGTATACACTTCATCTAAAGTTTCGAGTTTCGACAGATAAATGAGTTCGTCGACCAGACTCTTCAGCCTCACGCTTTCCTGAGCGATGATGTCCAGGATCCGAAACGACTCGCTGGGTTTGAACACCCCGTCGCGCAGGCCCTCCGCATAGCCGCGAATGCCCATCAGCGGCGTCTTCAGTTCGTGGGAAGCGTTTTGAAGAAAGCGTTTCTGTCCTTCATCAAACGCCTGCAGCGCCTGGACCATATCCCCGAAGGCGTTCGCGAACTCCTCCCATTCATCGCCGGTGTTGACCACAGGGACCGCCGAGAAATCGCGCTCGCGAACACGGTCGATCGCTGTCTTGATGATTCCGACAGGCCGCATCAGGCGACGAACCAGGAGCAGTCCCACAAAGGCCGTGATCAGGCTTGAGATCACGAGACCTTGCGCGACCGCGCGCCATATTTCTGACGTGATGCGCTGCATGTCCGACACGCGCGCAAACAGTGCGACCACCTTGGTGTCCACATGGGTGTTCTTCATCTGCGGCAAAATGAGAACATCGGGAGGCCCCGGATGCACAGCGTCAAGCGGAGATTGCGAAGCGTAGTGAAACGGGATGGCGACAAATTCAAACACCGGATTGTTGTGCGGATACACGCCGACCGCAACGTTGCCCTGCAGGGCTTTCACAACGACGTCGCTCACCTTGGACAGCAGGGGGCGGTCTGTCTTCGAGAACGTATTCCAAAGAATGGCGCCCGTTGGATCGACCACGATGTACTTGGGAGTGATGGTTTGTGCAGCCACGGTCAGACTTGCATTGGCGCCTGGCGAAACTTTGGCGGTTGCGCTGGCGGCGCCCCGTCCCGCGTCTTCAAAACGCGCGATGATCCCTTTGCCGTATTTGACAAGACTGGCCCTGGTCATGTCGATGACATAATTTTCGATCGCCCGGTTGGTCAGAACCCCCGCCAGAATCAGCGAGCCCATGACGATCACAAGGTAGACCGAAATGACCTTGACGGCGATCGACGTTTTCACCTGATTCTCCTACTCTCCGCTTTCCAGTTTGTAACCGAATCCCCAGACCGTTACAATCTCCGCATGAGATCCGGCCGCTCCCAGTTTCTTGCGCAATCGTTTGACAAGATCGTCGATGGCCCGTTCATCCCCGATGAATTCGTACCCCCATACTTGCGTCAACAATTGCTCCCGCGTGAATGCGCGGCCTTTATGTTTGATCAGATAGGCCAGCAGCTCAAATTCCTTGGTGGTAAGCACCAGGTCCCTGTCTGTGCTTACGATGCGGCGCTCGTCATCATGCAGCGCGAGATCGCCGCAGAAGGGAAATGGGTGGGACAACTGTTTCTCCTCTGCGGCCGCAGGGCGCAGCCGCCTGAATACAGTCCGCACGCGCGCGACCAATTCGCGGGGGGAAAACGGTTTCGCCAGATAATCGTCGGAGCCAAGTTCCAACCCCAGGATGCGATCCACTTCCTCGTCTCTTGCGGACACCATGATGATGGGCACATCGCTGCGGGCGCGAAGCGATTTGCAGAACTCGTAGCCGCTCATCCCCGGAAGCATGATGTCGAGAATGACCATATCGGGGAACAGGCGGTCAATTTCTGCCAACGCCTCTTCCGCACGCACAAAGCTCTTCACCTCGTATCCTTCCCGAAGCAGATAGCGCTCCACGACCGTACGCACACTCTCGTCATCGTCAATCACATAGATCAAACGGCGGACATCCATTCTGCATCACCTCCGGCGGACATCCATCATGCATCTTGCCTGACGAGTCTCCTCTTGACCGCAAATCCAAGAACGACAAGAAGGCAGCCTGCTCCACCCATCAGCAACCCGAGACCGAGATTCGTCACCATGACCAGCGATCCTCCCGCAAGTATCGCGACGATAAGCAGCGCCAGAAAAAAGAAACCCAACTTTGCCTGTTTGCTCATCAACTGAAGTCCCCTTTCACAGATTGCGACGCATCCGGACTCCATTCGATCTTTTTGCGCAAATCGTACACCCGGTCCTGCAACGCGCTGCGATACAGCTCAATCTGACGGCTCGCAGCCTCGCCGTCCATCCCTTCGATGCTGTCATAGAGAGCCCGATGCACGGTCAGGATCAGTTCTTCCAGTTGCGCATCGGCGATCAACAGCGCCATAACGCTGGATAAGGGATGATAAAGAATCCGCAGCAGATTGCTCGCCATCGCGTTCTCTGCGGCGTCGGCCAGCGCGACATGAAACATGCGCTCCCCTTCCAGCACGATATCGATATTGCCCCGTCCGGAATCCATATGAAACAGCGCCTCAACGAGCTTAGCGCAGTCTTCTTCTGTGCGCCGTTTCGCCGCCGCGACGGCTATGCCCCGCTCCATCCACAGCCCCACTTCAAGAAGCGCCCGCAAATCAGACTGCCCCAACAACAGGGCAGCCTGCAATGGACGCAATATCGTATCAAGAGTCAACTGCTGTACATAAACGCCGTCACCGTGGCGAATCTCCAGCAGACCCGCGCCAACCAGAAGACTGCACGCCTCTCTCATGACCGCTTTCGAAACAGAAAAATGCCTGGCTAACTCGGCCAAAGGAGGAAGCTTCTGTCCCGAGGCCCACTCGCCACGCATGATTGCCGTCTCAATTTTATCAGCAATATCGCGGTACAGCACCTTGCCCATGGGTTCTCTGCCCATCGCTCTGACCTACCGCCTGCCCGCGCGAGCATTCAACCCGAAGAGTTGCAGAATGAACAAAAACAGGTTGACAAAATCAAGATACAGCGAGAGCACCACGCCGGGAACCTGTTCTGCCGTCACGCCATGGTGCGTCAGGCGGTTGACGTCGAACAGCATGAAGCCCACAAACACAGCGATGCCAAGATAGGTGTAGACAAACGAAATCCCGGTGGAAAACGGAATAAACAGGCTCAGGAGCCCCATGCCAACCAGCACGATGATGCCGGCGAACAGAAACTGGCCCATCCAACTGAAATCGACCGACTTGCGCGAGGCGACAAATGAGGTGAGCCCAAATGTTCCCGCGGTGATCAGGAACGCTTCCTGAACCAGTCTGACGCCGATTATTTGCGTATATGCAATCAGAATAGGCGTCAATGTCATCCCCGAGATAAGGGTGAACCCCAGCACGAAGGCCCAGCCCACAGCCTTCCTGCGACGCAGAAAGGTGGCCGCAAAAAACAGGACCAGCTCGCCGACAACGAGCGGCATGTAGAATGCCGGCGGAATGAACTGCCCTGCATATGTGCCTATGCTGGCTGACAGGAGCGTGGCGAAAAGACCCAAAAACACGCGACTCTTTAAAGAACGTCCTTCGCTGTTAGAGTAATCGTACACAGTCAGACCCTCCCTTGCCAAACGGTGCGTTTCATGTGTATTTTACATCGTTTACGCGCGGCTGTCACGGTGTCCCCCTGAACGGACACGACATCCCCATGGACGGCGGCGGCGCGCCGCTAACATTCGCTGGCCGCGACACCGCCCGCCGATACGGAAAAACTGTCGTATTGCGGATCATAGTCAATCTTGACTCTTTGCTGAACAAGAGTCGCCGTGAAAGGATCCAGGATAAATGAAACGCCGTGCGTCTCAAATTGTCTGTCCCGTTCTGCCCGCTCATCCAGAGCGAGTGAAAAACGCACACCCCCTCACCCAGGGGCCGCCGCAATGCGAACAGAAAGCGTCTCCGCCTCCTCTTCGCGCAAGATATCCTTGATCCGGCGCGCACCTTCTTCGCTGATCATAACCATCGCCTGTGTCATCCCGTCACCGCCTCTCCTTTGGAGGTTGTTCATCCACCCTTTTTATACGGCAACTTGCCTGCCGCTGCCGGAAAGTTGCCACGGCTGGTGGCGGCCGTCAGGCCATGAGCGTTTCGGACACGCATTTACTGCGCCAGATGCTCCCTAAATATTTTATTAAACACCTGTCCAAATGTGTACATCGTCCTTTCCTGACGATCCACCCATCGGTACGGTTCCCTGCAGTGAGACCGCGCATCGACCTGCGCATGATACACCGACATAATCCACCTGCGGTGGGAGAACGTATGCGTGTACTGCCCCAGGCAATGCATCTCCTCCAGACGCCGCCCCCTGAGCGGCTCCATATTCGACAACGCCTGCGAGCGAGCGGCCGACAGGACGGTCGTCTCTAAATCGACCGAATTGGGCTCCGGCGCCGCCCAATTGGGGATTTCCCACAGCCCGGCGAGCAACCCCCTGGCTGGGCGCCGACGGACGAGAATCGATCCATCATCAGCGGTCTGGGCCAGCACCGCTGTGAGGTGCACATCCTTGGGCGCGCTCTTGCGCGCCCTTACAGGCAGCGAGGTCTGCAACCCACGCTGCCTGGCCGCGCAATGATGCGCTACGGGACACTCCGCGCAGTGAGGGGACTTTGGCATGCACAGCAGTGCGCCAAGCTCCATCAACGCCTGATTGAACGCCGATGCGCGCCCGACGGGCAGCAGTCCGGATACGATGCCGACAACTGTCTTTCTCGTCTTTTGTGACATGACATCATCGGGAATCGCGAACAAGCGCGCGATAACCCGCAAGACATTGCCGTCAACCGCCGGAAGAGGCTGATTGTAGGCGATGGACAGGACTGCGCCCGCCGTGTAGTCCCCGACTCCCGGAAGGGAGCGAAAGTCGTCATAGGACGCAGGAACCGTTCCTTCATACCGTTCGCATACTTCGCGCACCGCGCTGTGAAGATTCCTGGCTCGCGAGTAGTATCCGAGCCCTTCCCAAAATTTGTCCACTTCGTCTCCGTCCGCCGCGGCCAGGGAATCGAGCGTTGGAAAGCGCCCCATGAAACGCTCGAAATAAGGGATGACCGCCTCGACGCGCGTCTGCTGCAGCATGACTTCCGATACCCAGATCCTATACGGGTCGCTGTCAAGCCGCCAAGGGAGATCCCGGCGCGCGGCCTCGTACCAGCGTACAAGATCTCCGGTGATCGTACCCGTCCTCATAAAAGAGTACCCCCTGCCACACTGTCGCGTCAAAGTAAAGATTCCCATGCCATTGCGCCGCGCCGCCATAGTGAAAAAGCGCCTGCGGCGTTTTCACAACTGACAACTCGCCAGGACGGATCATGCATGCCGATGAAGCGAGTATTAGCGGCCGGGAGGCCGCGGCTGTCTGAGCGGCAGCGGCATGCATGATCCGTCCGACCGGCAGGAACAATTTTTCACAGGTGCAGAGCCCGCTTGGGGAGGAGTCATATATTGCGCCCGTCGCGAGTTGTGCGAAGCGCTGTCTGAGCAGGGGCGCAATATATGACTCCGACCGGCACGGACAGTCATCTTGCGAAATGGACTCCCGCCAGGACGGATCATGCATGCCGATGAAGCGAGTATTAGCGGCCGGGAGGCCGCGGCTGTCTGAGCGGCAGCGGCATGCATGACCCGTCCGACCGGCACGGACAATTTTTCAGGACAAATGCTCCGGATTCAGCGCAAGCAACTCAGGCACCACGAATCTGCCGTCCTTGCGGATCAGCCGATCGTCAAACCAGATTTCTCCTCCCCCGTAGTCCGGTCGCTGTATGGAAACCAGATCCCAATGAATGGCGGAGTGGTTTCCATTGTCCGCCTCGTCGTAACAGTTTCCGGGTGTAAAGTGAAAACTCCCATCGATTTTTTCATCAAACAGAATGTCTTTCATCGGTTCTTTGATGTGCGGGTTGAGCCCCAGGCTGAATTCGCCCACATACCGCGCGCCCTCGTCTGTATCGAAGACGCTGGCGATGCGGTCATTGTCGTTGGCCTCCGCCTTTACAATGCGGCCTTTCGCAAATGTGAGCCGGATATTTTCGAACACGTAACCACGATAGGGAGACGGCGTATTGAACTGGATCACGCCGTTGACCGAATCGCGAACCGGCGCGGTAAAAACCTCTCCGTCGGGAATATTGTGCTCGCCCGCGCAAATGATCGCAGGGATTCCTCTGATGCTGAATGTCAGATCGCTTCCGGGACCTTTGATGCGCACCTCATCGGTGGCTTCCATCAGGGACTTCAGCGCCGCCATGGCGTTGCCCATGCGAGCGTAATCGAGAGTGCAGACGCGATAGTAAAAATCCTCAAACGCCTCAGTGCTCATGTTCGCCAGTTGGGCCATGGAACCGTTCGGATATCGAAGTACGCACCAACGCGTTCCCTTGACCCTGGCTTCGCTGTGAACAGGGGTACTGTACCTGGCGTCGAACAGCGCCAGCCGATCACCCGGAACGTCCGCGTACTCGCTGATGTTGTCGGCGCCCCGCAACCCCACATAACAATCCATCTGATCCATCAACGCCCGGTCAATATCCGCCGCCACATCCAGTTGCTCTGCGGTAATACCCCTCAGCCACGAACGCCACACATGCTGATCCCTGCTCTGCACAAACGGCAGCGCTCCAGCCGCATACGCGGCCTCGACAACCTCCCGTCCGAGATCACCCGCCGGACCGAATATCTCAATCAGCATCTTGTCCCCGCGTCTGGCGGCGCACGCATACTGAACGATGGTGCGGGCCAGCTGCTGCGCCCTGTGATCACGCACTCTGCAATTCCCCCTTAAATACAATCATGTTCCATTGAATCCGCTGAATCCGCGTTCCCCAACAGCCAGTGTTCCCTGAGATCCAGTGTACCATATCGCGTCTGTGCTGGAACAATGCTCCCCGTCCGCCGGCGCATGTGCGCCATGCGGGGGAGCATGCTATAACCGGAGGTGATGCAACCATGTGGGAATTGATGCAAAACGCCACGCGCGGCCTTGGAAGACCGGGGCGCAGACAATCGACGATGGGCGCGTTGCCGACTCTGCTTCTCGGAGCAGGCGTAGGCATCGCGACATGGGAGATCGTCAGGCGAAGAACGGGGACAGGCTTCGGACAAATGACCGGTCCAGCCGCGCCTTTCCGCCCCGAGTAGCAACTGAGACCCGTTAACACGGGTCTCTTACATATTTCATAAATTCGACAAGCCATTCGCATCGACCTTCGAGTACAATGGAAGCAAACGTCATAACAACGTAACGTCGTAACCACTCGGAGAACTGCTGCGGAGGTGAGATCATGACAATGGCACGGGTCGGTTTTCCTCTTTATCTGCAGTTGAAATCATGGCTGCTCGAAAGGATCGAGTCCAATGAGTGGCCTGAAGGCACCATGATTCCAACTGAACAGGAACTCATGACGGCCCACGGCGTCTCGCGAACCACAGTACGGCAGGCAGTTCTTGATCTGGTCGCTTCGGGCGACCTCATCAGGCGTCAGGGGCGGGGTACGTTTGTAGCCAGACCGGAACATCTGCTGTCTTCCTCACCCCTGTATGGATTTAAGGAAGAACTGGATTTTTTGGGGCGTCCAGTCTATCTGCTCGATTTGACGGTCGAAGTCGCCGCGGCCGACATCGCCGCAGCGACCCACCTTCGCATCCCGGCGTCGACAGCCATCCTGAAAGTCGCCCGCACAGTGGGAGAACACGGTGAGCCGATTTTCTCCGATGAAAGCTATCTGCCGGAAACCATGAGCCAGTTTTTATCTGAAGACCGGCTGAGGCACTCGTCGATTTATTCAATCCTTGAGTGCGAGGGAGTGACCATCGCGTCCGGGGAACAGGTCCTTCGCGCGGAGATGGCCAGCGAGCACATTGCGCACAAACTGGAATGCGCGGTCGGCTCCCCCATCATCCAGATCACGCGCACGACCAAGGACCGCAGCGGGCGCCCTATCGAGTACGCCGTGGCGAGCTACCGCGGCGACGCTTATGAATACAGAGTGCGATTGACCAGAACGCCGTAGGATTGACGGCCTGTCAGACACAGGGTTTTTCCGGTTCGCCAGAGATCGACGGACTGCCCGATGCAGGATATTTCAGATTCGCCATAAGGGAGGGATCCCAAGCGGTTGCGCTTGGGTTTATACGATGAATGAACAGTCCAGCGTGCAGAGACATGCGTTGCCATTGCAATTTTTCAAAGAAAAGAGCAATTATCACTGGTTTGTCGTCGCAACAGTGTGTATAGGCGCCTTTATGGCAGCGCTCGACGGCAGCATCATCACAGTGGCGCTGCCCACGATCGATCAACAATTCAACGTGAACGTAAGCGCCAGCGCGTGGGTCGCGCTCGCCTATCTGCTGACGCTCACCGCATTGCTGGCAATGTTCGGCAGGATCGCTGATATCGTTGGCAGAAGGCCGCTGTATACCATTGGATTTACGGTGTTTATCATTGGATCGGCGCTCTGCGGCGCCGCCCCCACTCTGGGATTTCTCGTGGCGTCGCGGGTCCTGCAGGGCATTGGCGCCACGATGCTGCAGGCAAACAGCGTGGCCATCGTGACGGCGGCCGTACCGGAGCAGGTGCGGGGAAAGGCGATCGGAATTCAGGGTTCCGCCCTGGCGGTGGGTCTGTCTTTGGGCCCAGCAATCGGGGGACTGCTGATTGGGATTTTTGGATGGCGTTCCATTTTCTATGTCAATGTGCCGGTCGGCATCATCGGAACGACGCTTGCGGCCATGATCCTGCCCCGGGACAAACATCAGGCGGCAGGAGCGGCTGAATTATGGAAAAAATTCGACTTTCCAGGGGCGGCCATTATGGCCGTCAGTCTTGTGCTGCTGCTGCTCGGACTCAATCAGGGAAATGATCAGGGGTGGGGATCGCCGCTCATCATCGGTTATTTTGTGGTTGGCATTGCGCTGGCCGTCCTGTTCATCATTCAGGAAAAACGCCACTCCTCCCCACTGCTTGACCTGAACCTGTTCAGGATCCCCCAACTGACGTGGGGCAATATCACTGGTTCGCTGTCCTATGGAGTCATGTATGGCGTCCTGTACATCATCCCCTACTTCTTTGAACTCGTCCTCAAGAAGCCATCATCGCAGTCAGGAATTCTGACCACTCCCCTGCCGATCGGAATGATGCTGCTCACGCCAATCGCTGGAACCCTTGCCGATAAACTGGGGTCCAAAATCCCGACTGTGGCCGGGATGGCCGTTGCCACCCTGGGAACCGTGCTGCTCGTCTTTATCAATGATCGCACGGGGCTTGCGTACATTATCGTCGCGCTATTCTTTATCGGTGTGGGAATGGGCGTTTTCACCCCGCCCAACAACAGTTCAGTGATGGGAAGCACACCCCATAATCGGTTGGGCGTCTCTTCAGGCATGCTGAATATGTCCCGGTCCCTTGGCCAGAGCGTCGGCATCGCCTATGCATTCGCCATTTTTCAGGGCGTCATTCTGATCTATCACTTTACGCCGCACAACGCTCCCCTTGCGCCGCTTGTCACCGGTTTTCGCTGGACGTTCATCGGAGTGACGCTGTTTGGCGTCGCGGCCTTGCTCATTTCGCTGTTTCGTGGCAATGTAGAAAAGGTCAAACTGCCTGACGAGATGAATGTGATC
>JAJYTO010000117.1 GCA_021793015.1 Bacillota bacterium | reverse complement strand
GTGGCTCGGGTTTCTGCAGGGTATGGGGAAAGGAATTCGCGGAGTGCGTCCGTAGACAGTGGGTGGTCCGGCCCGGTGTGCACAGGCGCCGCAGGTCTGCTCAGGGTGACTCATAGCTGCGGAAGCGGGCCGGCGTTTGCATAGGCGAGTTATGGCCGCTGGGAGACGGGTTGGCGCGGGTCTGCACAGGCCCGTCATGGCTGCGGCAACGGATGGACGGACGGGGATGCGTGCTTTATCGCAGGTTTTGCATGGACCGCGCGGGAATCTGACCCCAGCAGGGTTGGAACAGTCACAAACTCGTAGCCCTGCGCGCGCATTCGATGAATGATGACAGGCAGGGCAGCCACTGTTCCCGTCAGAATCTCTCTTTCGTTGCCTGCGCAGTGTTGCAGAATGATGGCGCCCGGCCGCACTTCGGCAAGCACATTGGCGATCACCTGCGAGGAGGGAATGCTGCGCCAGTCCCTGGAATCGACGGACCAGTTGACGACCGTGTAACCCATGCGTCCAAGCTGGGTGATGATCTGACTGTCAACGCTGCCGTAGGGTGCGCGAAAGTAACGGGTGCGCTGGCCCGTTGCGCGGAGCAATTCGCGGTCCGTTGCGGCGACCTCCCAGTTCAACGCCTGTGCGCCCATCGTGCGAAGGTTGCGGTGGTCAAAACTGTGGTTGCCCAGCGCATGGCCTTCCCGGACGATCCGTCGTGCGACGTTCGGATATCGCCGCACATGTTCTCCGAGCACGAAAAATGTGGCATGTACGCCTTCGCGTTTCAGGACATCCAGAATTTGCAGTGTATAGTGTGAGTCAGGGCCGTCGTCAAAGGTCAGGGAAACCTGTCTGCGGGGCGGTCCTTGGCGTGCGAATACATGCGGAAATAAACGGGCGTAGTCCGGTTGGTCAGTGGATCTTGTAGTCGCCGCGTCTGCAGCGTTCGGCGCGGCGCCGAGAGCGGCGCCAAGAGCGGCGCACAGACCAACCCCCGCCGCCCCCGTCATCAAACACAGGAAGGACGATTTTTGCATGGGCAGCCTCCAGATCGGGACGAGCCATCGGAGCAACCGTGAGTGCAGGCGGCTTAGGAACGGTTTTTGCATGGAGAGCCTCCGGATCGGGGTGTGGATGTTGTTTGTTGCGTTTCGTTCTGTAGGATGTCCATCCGATCGGGGTCTTAGCAGCGCCCAAAGGCCCTGAACCTCTGGTTGACGGAGCGGTCAGCGGGTTGTGGGTTGTGGGTTGTGGGTTGTGGGTTGTGGGTTGTGGGTTGTGGGTGCAGGCGATCGCCGACTGGGTGGCAGATGGCTGGGAAGATCGGCCGGCGCGGCGGATGCGGGCGGCGATCGCCTGAGATAAAGTGAAGGAACGGTTCTCGGCCATGACTCATGACGTCAGAGTGGCGCATCGGACTTCCCAACTCAGTTCGCTTCGCGGGGATGCGTCGTTGCAAGCAGGAGTTCCAACTGGCTTGCGAAGCGCCTGTCATCTGCGCCAGTTCTGGGGGCGGGGCCTTTTACGCGAAACGTTTTCCGGGACCGTCTCGCCCGTGCCGCGAGATCTCTTTCCAAAAGCATTCGGTCAATATTGTCATCGGTATAGCGTTTGCCGATCGGTGACAGTGCATGTCCACCTCGCGCAAGCACCAGGGAGGCGAGTCCATAATCCTGGGTAATCACAACATCGCCTCTTGTCAATCGCTTCAGGATGGCCAGATCTGTGGCCTGCGGCGATGCGTCCACAGTGATATGCCGCTCATGAGAGAATTCATGGCGATAACTGCTGACCGTCCATACGTCCAGATCATATCTTGTTGCGATTTCGCGGGTGATGGCCAGTGCGCGGCGCGGGCAGGCGTCGGCGTCGACCCAGATGATCATGGTTCCTCTCTCACTTTGTCAAGTGATAGGGCACCGTTGTGACAACGATGTCCTTGCGGTACAAAAGGATGGTCCTCAGCATCAGGCTCGTCTGATTATGCAGCAGGTTTTGCCACCAGTGTCTGGCGATAAATTGAGGGATGGCCACAATCACATGATCTGCCTCGCCTTCCCAGTTTTCGATCGTTGCAAGAAAACGCATGAGCGGGCGGACGATGGAACGGTACTGACTACGGGCGGTGACCAGGCGAATACCCGTATCCCATTGTTCCCATTTCTCTTCCATGTGTACGATGGCGTCGTCCTCAAACCCCACATAGAAGGCGATCACCTGATCCGAGATAGAGAGCGCGTATGACAGTGTGCCCGCCACAACGCGATTGACGCCCGCAATGGGCACAATCACAATCGTTTTATGCGGACTGGGTCTGATCTGCGCTGGGTCGATGCGCAGATCGTCAGCGACGGCCCTGTAGTGTTTGCGGACTTTGAGACCCCAGAGGATGATCAGCGGCAGGATGATCAGCACGATCCATGCGCCCTGCGTAAATTTGGCCACCGAGAAGACCACCGTGACGATCGCGGACAGAAAAGCTCCGAAAGTATTGATGGCCCCTCGCCACATCCATCCTTCCGGCCTCGTCTTCGCCCAGCGTTTGACAAGTCCACTCTGCGCCAGGGTGAACGAGAGAAAGACTCCGATGGCGTACAGTGGTATGAGCGCGTTGGTCTGTCCGTTAAAGACCACGATCATGAGGATCGCGAGCGTGCTCAGCACGATGATCCCGTTGCTGTATCCGAGGCGGTCGCCGCGCAACATGAACATGTGCGGCATAAATTTGTCCTTTGCCATCAATGCAGCGAGCAGAGGGAAGCCACTGTACGATGTATTGGCAGCTAGAATGAGGACGGCAAATGTGGAGAACTGAATGAAGTAGTAAAAGAATCCCGACTGGAAATTGTCAGCGGCCAGTCTGGACAGAACGGTGACGTTCGGGTTGTACTGCAGTCCTCGCATATACGCCAGATAGGCCGTTCCTGCGAACATCACCCCCAACAGAAGCCCCAGCCAGAGCAGGGTTTTTTGCGCGTTCTTAATGACTGGGTCGCGAAACTGCGGGGTGGCGTTAGAGATGGCCTCGATCCCTGTGAGTGCAGAGCAGCCGGAGGCAAACGCACGCAACAGGACAATCAGGGTGACGTCCTTGGGCAGCGCCCCAAAATGAGGCGTCGTCGGATAGCGCCATCCCGCATGCTGCAGATGAAAGAATCCAACGACAATCAACACGAGCATGGAAAACACAAAGGCATACGTGGGCCACATGAATGTGGAGGCGGATTCGCGCAAACCACGCAGGTTCATGAACATGATGACCAGAATCGCAAGGATGCACATCGGAACGGTCCACGAGAGCAGACTGGGAAAAGCGGACGTGATGGCAGCAATCCCCGACGACACAGACACGGCCACCGTTAACGTGTAGTCGATGAGCAGGGCCGATCCGGCGACAAGACCTGCTGCGGGGCCGAATTGATCAGAGGCGACCGCATAAGCCCCGCCGCCTCCCGGATACGCTTTGATAACCTGCAGATAGGACAGGATCAGCGTAATCAGCAGAATTACGATGAGCGTCGCGATGGGCACGCCAATCCAAAGTCCCGCCGCCCCGGCGAACGCCAACTCGGCCAGCGCCGCTTCGTAGCCGTACGCAACGGAAGAGAGTGCGTCGGAGGACAAGATAGGCAACGCCTTCAATTTCGAGAGGCGTTGTTCCTGCAACTCTCGCAATTTCTTCGGACGTCCTATAAGAATCCGTTTAAACGTCGAAGGCAGGATTCATCCCGACCTTTCCCCCGCATTTCGTCCAGAACAGTGTGCAGGTTCATTTCAGGACATTATGGCACGATGTCTGAAAAGGAGCAAGCAGCGCCATCATGTCCCTTCATGAGCTTGGATGCATCGACGGGCGCCTTCCGGCGGACCGGGTTTCCTGAGTATGCATCGACGGGGCGCCTTCCGGTGGACCGGGTTTCCTGAGTATGCATAGGCGGGCCGCCTTCCGGCGAACCGACTTTCACGAGCGCGCAAAAGTCCGCTTCGACGCACTCGCGTGTTCCGGTATGGACTTTGCCTCACTTTGGGCCTATAGTGTGAGATGTTTGCAGTGACCGTCGCGGCGCCGTTGGCGGTTATTGGAAACACCTCAGCAGCGAACCCATGGAATGTCTGTTGTCTCTCATGGAACGCCTGTTGTCTTTGGGAGTGATCAGATGGATTTTTTGTCGCCCGAAAAACTGTTGCGGCTGGATGACGATATTGCGCGGTCGGATTTGCGCTACCATAATAAACGGGTGTTGGTGACAAAGGAATTTACCTTTGATGCAGCCCATCATTTATACGCCTATGAGGGAAAGTGCGTCAGCCTGCATGGCCACACGTATCGTCTGGCTGTCAGCGTGAGCGCGTCCCCGGACGAGACGGGAATCGCCATCGATTTTGCCGACGTCAAGGCGATCGTCCAGCGGACAGTCGTTGATCGTCTTGATCATCAATATCTGAACGCAGTCCTTCCCCCCATGAATACGACCGCCGAGAATATGGTCGTCTGGATATTTCAGCGCATCGACGAAGCGCTTCAGGCTACTCATCAGGACAAGCGTGTGGAGCGTGTTGTCCTCTATGAGACGCCCACGTCGTCGGTCGAGATTACGCGCAAGGAGATGGAGGCATGACGCGGGCCTGCGATCCGCGGGAAGCGACCCTTCCGCTCGTGGAGATCTTTGAAACCATTGAGGGCGAGGGCGCGGCTGCAGGATTTCCGACAGTATTTGTGCGCCTCTTCGGCTGTCCCCTGCGCTGTACGTGGTGCGACACGACATACAGCTACGCTCCTCATCAGGCCGAGACGACTCTGACAATACATGAAATCGCGAAACGCGTCTCCGTTTATCGGGCCATACGGGTTTGCCTGACTGGCGGCGAACCGCTCATGTACAAGGAACGCTCTGTCGCCCTGCTCCATGCGCTTGCCGCCTTGCCGCACATCGTCGACATCCATATCGAGACCAGCGGAGCAATCGATATTGCCCCGTTTCTACAGAGCGTTGCGTCTGATAAAGTGCGTTATATCATGGATTACAAGCTTCCCGCTTCTGGAGAGTCCGACAGGATGCACCTGCCCAACCTGGGGTTACTCAGAGCGCACGATGAACTGAAGTTTGTGATTGCAAACGCCGAGGATTTTGAATTCGCGTGCCGTGTACTTGAGACCTATCGTCCCCGCGGCACACCGCTGTTTAGCCCGGTGTGGGGCGAGATGGAACCCAAGGAGCTGGCACGCCGGATTCTTGAACGCGGACTCAGCCAAGTCAAGCTGAATCTGCAGATTCACAAGGTGATCTGGCGTCCCGATCAGCGCGGGGTGTAGACCGCAATGATCGCCAACCGCCGTCGCGGAGGCGATGTCGCTGGGGAGAGGTCGACCAGCGCGTGCAGATGGTCATGGGAGAGGGAGGAGCTTGGGATGGAGAAGCGGGCGGTGGTGGTTTTGAGCGGAGGACTGGACAGCACGACGTGCCTTGCGATAGCGCATGATGCGGGGTATCGCGTTGTTGCCCTCACATTTGATTATGGGCAGCGCCATCGTGTGGAACTGGCGTCGGCGCGGCGCGTTGCGCAGCACTATCAGGTGGAGGAACACAGGATAGCCGAGTTGCCATTCTTGCGGACGGTCGGCGGGAGCGCCCTCACCGATGATGCGCTGGATGTGCCCGTGACAGGCGTGGTGAAGGATCAGATTCCTGTCACGTACGTTCCGGCGCGCAATCTGATCTTCCTGTCAGTGGCCGCAGCGTTTGCCGAGACCGCGGGAGCCGCCGCGATCTATCTGGGCGTCAACGCGCTCGACTACAGCGGGTATCCAGACTGCCGTCCGGAATTTATCGCGGCTTTTGAAAAAACCGCCCGCCTCGGCACGAAGGCGGGCGTGAGCGGTGCCCCGCTCTCTGTGGAGACGCCGTTGCTGTCCATGTCAAAGGCGGATATCATCCGTCTGGGAACGACATTGCGGGCGCCCTACGAACTGACGTCTTCCTGTTACCAGGGCGGCGACATCGCCTGCGGCGTGTGCGACAGCTGCCGATTGCGCCGCAAGGGCTTCGCCGAGGCGGGCCTGACAGATCCCCTGCCGTACGCGCGGGCATAGCACGCTCCAGAGTTCCTGCTCCGGAAAATCGCCGCGGGTGTATGTTTCCCCAGATTTTATCACTGCTCCCCTAGGCAAACTGCTCCCCTAGGCAAACTGCTCCTCTACCGTGGAACCTGCCAGCGCTGTCGTGGAAGACCGGCCGCTGGCGATCACCTGCGCCACTTCGTCAAAGTACGAGACGCCCACTTCTCGCTGGTGCCGCGTTGCAGAGTAACCGTGGCGTTCGCTGGCAAACTCGGATTCCTGCAGTTCCGAATAGGCGGCCATTCCCCGTTCCCGGTACGATCGCGAGAGTTCAAACATGCTGTGGTTGAGCGCATGGAATCCCGCCAGCGTCACGAATTGGAAGCGATACCCCATATCCGCAAGTTGTTCGTGGAAAGTTTCGATGGAGTGCGCATCGAGTTTCTTTCGCCAGTTGAACGACGGAGAGCAATTATAGGCCAGCAGTTTTCCGGGGAAGCTCTGGTGAATGGCCGCCGCGAAACGACGCGCCTCGGCAAGGTTCGGCTCGGCTGTCTCACACCAGATCAGATCCGCATAAGGGGCGTAGGCCAGTCCGCGCGCGATCGCCGCGTCGAGACCTCCGCGCATCCGAAAGAACCCTTCCGCAGTCCGTTCGGCGGTTAGAAATTCGCTGTCGCGAGGATCGATGTCGCTTGTGATCAACATGGCGCCATTGGCGTCCGTTCTGGCGACGATGAGCGTATCGACGTCCATCGCGTCAGCCGCAAACCGCGCGGCGACCAGGTTGCGGACGGCCTGAGCGGTGGGGATCAACACCTTGCCGCCCATGTGGCCGCATTTCTTCTCAGAGGCCAGTTGATCTTCAAAATGCACGCCGGCCGCTCCGGCTTCGATCATCGCCTTCATCAGTTCGAACACGTTGAGGGGTCCGCCAAAGCCCGCCTCGGCGTCCGCGATGATCGGCGCAAACCAGTACGTATCGGCGCGGCCTTCCACATGATCGATTTGATCGGCCCTCTGCAGGGTTTGATTGATCCGTTTGACGACTCTTCAGGGCAGGTATCTGTTATGGTACAGATATAAAAATCTCCTCCTGATGAGTACAATATATTATATAACAGGGTGTTTGTGTGTATGACAGGACGAAAAGTTTTGAACGGATTGTGAAGTGACGGGGGACAAGCACTGTCTACAATTGTTCAGAAGATCGGTAGCGCTTTATGCTATAATACAGGTTGCTCCGTCCACACCGTCTTGTGACGTCTGGGCAACCGGGAAGATGGTTTTTGTCTGGAGAATGTTCTTTATAGACGAAATAGACGAAATAGACGAATGAGTTGCGGGCAGTGTTCACCAAATGATAGCGAGGTTGATTCGATGCGTAAAAAACCGAATTCCGGCAAGAAGGCCATTTCGGCAGGCAACGGGAATGGCAATGGCATTGGAAACGGCGGTGCAGGCAAGAAGATAAAATCAAGACGAAGGCGCAGAATTATCGCCGGCGTCACTGCGGGCATTGGCGCGGTGGTCCTCGGAACCGCGATTGCGGCTGTGTACACGACAGTGAAGTCGCCGGGCGGAGGCGGAATCAGCGGTTTCTTCCAGAAAATTGTGGGCGCTCCCGAGGAGAACATCCTGCTGATCGGCAACAACGCCCGCAATCCGTCCACGCCGCTTGGCCTCGGCACGGCCGGCGGACAGGCGGACATCTTGATGGTTGTGCATATCAATCCTGCGAAGCATCAGGTGGTTCTGATCTCCATTCCGCGCAACGTTTTGTTTGCGCAGCCGCAGTTCAACAATCCAATTCCGAAGATCAAGAGCCTCTTTTTCATCGGCGCCCAGATGAACCCCAACCAGGCTGCACAGCTATCCGTCCAGGCTGTTTCCCAGTTGACGGGACTTTCGATCAACCACTGGATCGTGACGGACTTTCAGGGCTTCCAAGACGCGATCAACGCGGTGGGCGGCATTCGGATCAACGTACCCGGTCGCCTGTATGATCCGGCCAACAGCGGAGCGAATCTGTATCCCGGCTGGCAAACCCTGAACGGGCAGCAGGCGCTGGCGTACATCCGCATCCGCCAAAACCAGGCGAGCAGCACGATTCGCGTCAATGACTTCCAGCGGATGAACGCGGAGGCCCAGGTGCTGCAGGCGCTGAAAGCCAAGCTGCTGAATCCGGGCGTGGCTCTGTCGAGTATTTCCGGGCTCATCGGAACGTGGAAAAAAGACATTGCCACGGATATGAGCACCTCCGACCTGATCGCGCTGGCGGCGGATCTCCCGCACGCGAAAGTGACCCATATCACGCTTGGCAATATCGGGGACTCCATGCAGTTGGCCAGCGCGCCGCTCTCGGGAGTCAACCAGGAGAACTACATCACGGGCGCGTACTATGACGTGCTGAACCCGGCGCACATTGAGCAGATCCTGAAACCGTACGGAGCTTCCGGGGCGTCGACGGGACTTCCGGCATTGCCTGCGCCCAGCACCATCCCCGTGCAGGTGTACGGGTCTTCGAATGTGGTTTCAAAGCTGCAGACGGCGGGCTTCCAGGTGACCTCGCTGGGAGCCGGCAACGGCACGTACCCGGTTCAGATCATGTATCCGGCCGGTGACATCGCCTGGGGTTGGCAGGTGGCGCGGACGCTCGCTACAGGCAACGGCATCGTGGAACCGGGCAGTCCGAATCCAAACGCCGTGGTGGTGTATGCGCCATAACGCGGCAGGCGCGGCGGCGGGCATCGTGCGCGGCAGAGATATAGCGACACAAGAAACGGGCGTCTGCAGACGCCCGTTTCTTGTGTCGCGCGAACGTCATGCGCCATACTGGAAGAGGGTACTACTTGTACGATCGGACGAATATACCTTTACAAAGCGGAGGGAAATTTGTGCTGCTGGTCACTGCTGAACAAATGCGCAAGATCGATCAGGCCATGATCGAGGAGGTTGGGGTGGCCGCCGCTGCGCTGATGGAACTGGCCGGCGCCGCCGTGGCGGATGTTGTCACAGCTCGTCTGACCGCTGGTCGCACACGGGTCGACATCGTTGCCGGCAAGGGTCACAACGGTGCGGATGGCCTCGTGGCGGCGCGCCATCTGATCGCCCGCGGCTGTCAAGTGCGAGTATGGCTTGCTGCGGAAGAATCGGCCCTGTCGCCGCTGACGCTTGCGCAGTTGCGTTCTTACCGCGCGCTTGGCGGCGCGCTGGCCGAAGCCGGAGACGACTTGTCCGACAGCGACCTGATTGTCGACGCCCTGCTTGGAACGGGCAGTCGACTGCCGCTCGCAAGCACCGTCAAACTGTTCGCAAAGGCCATGGCAAGAGCGGGCAAAGACGTGGTTGCCGTCGATCTTCCCACGGGGCTGGACGCTGACACGGGGTTGGTCGATGAGGCCGCGATTCATGCCAGCGTAACTGTGACCTATGGATTTGCCAAGCCGGGTCTCCACCAGTTTCCCGGCAGACAGCACGCTGGCGAAGTGGTGATTGCCGACTTGTCGATGCCTGAGACAATGGCCATTGACGCTGGAACAAAAACGTTCCTGCTGACAGGGGTCGACTGTGCCGAGCGCTATCAGGCGCGCCCTGTGGACAGTCACAAAGGAACGTTTGGCCGCGTGGGGATCGTGGCGGGCAGCGACGGGATGTATGGAGCCGCCCGTCTGGCGGTGCATGCCGCGTATCGAGCGGGCGCCGGACTTGTTCACTACTTTGCCGCCGACACGCTGAACGCGGCGGTGTGTCAAAGTTTCCCGCAGGAAACCGTGATCAGGCGGTATTCTGGTCAGAACGATCGGTGGACCGCGGATCGAATCAGATCCTGCGCGGCGCTCCTCGGCGATGTTTCGAGCGGTTTGTGCGGGCCGGGCCTCGGACCGGAGTTTGTACGTACGGCGAGTGAACAGCCGGGGGCGTTGCTTCCGTTTGCGGAGGCCGCCCTGCCACTGGTGCTTGACGCTGATTTCCTGCAGGCGCTGGCTCACGTGCCGGAGGGCGTCCAGGACTGGTTTGCGCGTCGGCGGCAGGCTACCGTGATCACGCCGCATCCGAAGGAATTTTCCGCCCTGACGGGATTGTCAGTGTCCGAGGTGCAGAGTGACCGCGTGCGCCACGCCGCACAATTTTCCGTGCGTTTTGGCGTGTATGTCGTGTTGAAGGGAGCGGCTACGGTCATCGCCGCGCCGAACGGTGAGGCGTTCATCAACACGACCGGCAATTCGGGACTGGCGTCCGCCGGCACCGGGGATGTCCTGGCGGGCTTCGTGGCGGGGCTTTTGGCCGGAGGATACGCTGCTTTGGACGCTGCGCTTCTGGCCGTGTACGTGCACGGCTTGGCCGCCGACCTCGCCTGCGGCGATCGGGAGGCGGAGGAGTCGCTCACCGCTTCTGACGTGCTGGTGTGGACTGGGCGGGCTTTTCGACAGATTTCCCGGGCAATGGACAAGGTAACGATTTCTTTGACATGATACGACGGTATTGGGGTGATCGTGTGCGAATCAAGAACTGGGTCGCCTTTATATTTACACTGTGGCTCGGTCTGGCGTTGGTGGGTTGCGGCCCGCTTAGCGCCACCCAGATGGTCAAACAGTTGCAATCTGTACAGAGCAGCATCACCAGTTACAAGAGTACAGCGTTTATGACCGTCCATATTCAGGATGGCATTCAGCGTTATTATGTCGAAACGTGGTATCAGTCGCCCAACCTGTACCGGATTGCGCTGGGGAATGAAAACAAGGAAATTTCGCAGATTATTATCCACAATGCGCAGGGCATTTATCTGATCAGTCCAGGCGTCAAGCGGGTCATACGTTTTCAGGGAGATTGGGCCGAAAAACAGGGCCATCTGTATCTGTACCACTCCCTGCTCGGCAAAATCGTGGCGGCTGCGGAACCGCAGTATTCTGTGAAGGACAAGGTCGTGTCTTTCACGGTGCCGACTGATCCACTCAACCCTCTCATCAGCAGTCAAAAGGTAGAACTTGAGGCGGGCACCTATGCGCCCAAACAGATCATCCTGTACGACAAAGAGAAGCACCCTGTGATTACGATGACCTATCTGACATTTCAGAAGGGTGTCGCGTTTAACGCCGGCGCTTTTTCTCCTGATCAGGCCACCACTCTAAAGGCGGTTGAAATGCCTGTCAGCACTGTGGAGCAGGGATTCGGGGTGATTGAACCGACTTTTGTGCCGGCCAGCGACAGCCTGGAAGGTGAATCGGAACAAAACGGAACGGTGTATGTCCGCTACGCCGGGCCCCAACCATTCACCATTGTGGAGAGTCGGCCGCAGCCGGGGGGGCTGGATCTCGGCGCCGGACAAATGCTGACCCTGTACGGGGTTCCCGCAGTGCTGATCGGATCGGGCGGGGTTCACCAGTTGTACTGGCTGCATCACGGCGTCGAGTTTCAGTTGACTTCCGATATGAAGGTGAGCGCCATGATTCAGGTGGCGGCGTCCACGCTGGGCGACTACGGAAAATAGGGACGGACGATGGACCGCTGCCTGCGGCGGTCCATCAATTGGCTGCGATTCCCTGCGAATTGTCGTGCAGGATAGCCGCGCGCGCGCTTCGCATCGCCAGGTCTAAGAAAAATAATGAAGAAACTTCACCTTGAACTGGATGTCTTTCTGTAAAGTGCGTTATAATACGAAAGGGAATTGGGGTCATGAGGGGGATCTAGCATT
>JAJYTO010000003.1 GCA_021793015.1 Bacillota bacterium | reverse complement strand
TATCGTGCAACTTCAGATCGAGAAACACGTCTTTGCCGCTGTTCACCAATTCTTCGACAAAGGGCCGTCCCGCTTCGAGAAATAACTGCAAACCCACCTTATAGTGCGTTCCCTGGTCGCCAAGCCGGGCCGCCAGTTCGCGGGCCTGTCGCGCCGTGGGAAAGTCAAGCGCCACATAGACGGGCGGTACGGCGCGCGGTCCATGGCCACTTTGCATATCGTTTTCCTCCCTGCGACAAGGTTCACCGCCCATTGGCGCGCCATGAGACCCCAATGAGTTCACGGATGGATCGAACGCCGTGCTGGACGCACCACTCCCTAGTCTCGTCGATGATTCGCGGACAGGCCAGCGGATCGACAAAATTGGCGGTTCCCACCTGCACTGCGGTCGCCCCCGCCAGCAGAAATTCGATCGCGTCCGCGCCCGTCATGATCCCCCCAACGCCAATGACCGGAATGTTGACATACCGGGATACCTCATACACCATGCGAATGGCGATCGGTTTTATGGCGGGTCCGGACAGGCCCCCGCTGCCGTTTGCGAGCAACGGCCTGCGCTGTTCAAGATCAATCTTCATGCCGATCACCGTATTGATCAGGGTGAGTGCGTCCGCGCCCGCCTCTTCACAGGCGACAGCCATCTCCACGATATCCGTGACATTGGGCGACAGTTTCACGATCACCGGACGCGTGGCGACGGTTTTGACCGCCCGCACCATCGCCGCGGCCAACCGTGGGTCACTGCCAAACTGGATGCCGCCGCACTTGACGTTGGGACACGAGATATTGAGTTCGATGGCGCTCACATCGGGACTGGTCGAGAGCGCCTTGACGACGGCGACGTAATCCTCGACCGCGGTGCCAGCCACATTTACAATCACGGGCACTGACGGATACCGGCGCAGACCGGGGAGTTCCTCTGCCATGACTCGCTGTACGCCGGGATTCTGCAGTCCGATCGCGTTCAGCATGCCTGCGGCCGTCTCCGCCACGCGCGGTGTGGGATTGCCGAGGCGTTCCTCCAGTGTAGTCGCCTTGACGACGATGGCGCCGAGCACGTTCAGGTCGTAGAAGGACGCGGCTTCCTTCCCAAAGGAGAAACACCCCGACGCAGGCATGACAGGATTTTTCAGGTGCAGGGACAGCAGACTGACAGAGAGGTCGACATCCCCCTGTGAACCATTCACGGAAACACCACCTCCTGCGCATCAAACACGGGGCCATCCCGGCACGTCTTGGCGTTTGCCAGCTTTCCGCCGCGAAGAACAGGGTGCACGCAGCCCACGCAAATGCCGATGCCGCAGCCCATGCGCTCCTCCAGCGACAGGTATCCCGGCACTCCTTTGCCGCTCATCTCTTCCTGCACCGCCCTCAGCATGACGCTCGGTCCGCACGCATAATACCTGTCCGCATCCGCGCACAGTTCCGCCGTGAGCGCAGCCGTAACCCGTCCGCGTTCTCCGGCGGACCCGTCATCCGTCATGACCGCCACCTCGCCGTACACCGCCAGTTCCTCGATCAACATCAACTGCCCGGCGGTCTGAAACCCCACGACGGTCTGCACCGACTTTCCGGAAGCCCGCAACTGTTTGGCGAGTTCAAGCAGGGGCGGCACACCGACTCCACCTCCGATGAGCAGCGCCCGGCGGTCCATGTCGTGGATTGGAAACCCCTGGCCAAGCGGTCCCAGCACGTCGATCAGGTCGCCCGGTTTGCGGGCGGCCAGCCGCCTGGTTCCCTCGCCCGAAACCCGATACACGACGGTCAGACGATTGTGCTCCACATCGGCGTCGCATAGGGACAGCGGACGCCGGAGCAGAAAATCGAACGACCGTGAGACGCGAATGTGCAAAAACTGCCCTGGCTGACAGTGATTCGCGCGCAGATCAATGGGCGAGGCAAACGTCAGCGCGTGCAGATCTTTGCCGAGCGTCTCGTGCGCATAGACCTCAACGGTCGGCATGATGCTCACCCCTCAACCGGCTTTGTTCGATCGGCCTGGTGGCAAAGCGCAGGGTTCCCAGCACCTCATACACCGCTCGCGCCGTGTCCAGCGAAGTCAGGCAAGGGATCGCAAGCTCGACCGCCTCGCGGCGGATGCGAAATCCGTCGCGCTCAGGCGCGCGGCCTCTGGTCAGCGTATTGATCACCATGATCGCTTCCCCGCGCCGCATGATGTCAAGCAGCGATGGGCCGCCCTGCGATATTTTGTTGACGGTCGTGGATCGGATCCCATAGCGCTCCAGAAATTGCGCTGTGCCGTCCGTGGCAAACAGATGGTAGCCCAGTTGCGACAGCCCGCGCAAAATGGGGAGGGCTTCCTCCTTGTCCTTGTCCGCGATGGTCGCAATAATCGCGCCGTGACTGGGGAAACGAAACCCCGCGGCCAGCATGCCCTTGTACAACGCCTTGCCAAGCGTATCGTCCGTTCCCATGACTTCGCCTGTCGACTTCATCTCAGGCCCGAGCGTAACGTCCACTTCGCGCAGTTTGGCGAAAGAGAATACGGGCACTTTGACGGCAACCTGCCCCCGCGCAGGAACCAGTCCCGTGCGCCAGCCAAGATCGGACAACCGCTCGCCCAGCACCGCCTTCATGGCCAAGTCCACCATGGGCACGCCCGTCACCTTGCTGAGGAAAGGAACCGTCCGCGACGAACGGGGATTGACCTCCAGCACATGGACGCGCCCTTCGTGTATGACGAACTGAATATTCAGGAGTCCGCGGACATTCAGCCCGTGAGCGATCGCCACGGTATTGGCGATGATCCTGTCCTGGAGTTCGACGCCGAGCGACTGGGCGGGATACACAGCCATCGAGTCCCCTGAGTGCACGCCGGCCCGCTCCACATGCTCCATAATGCCCGGAATGACGACGGTTTCTCCGTCGGAGACCGCGTCCACCTCCACCTCGACGCCGGTCAGGTAGCGGTCGATCAGCACGGGATGTTCGCGCGACACCTGCACCGCCTCGCGAATATACTCCGTCAGTTCCTGTTCCGAGTAGACGATCTGCATGGCGCGCCCGCCCAGCACGTAGGAAGGCCGCACCAACACGGGAAAGCGCAACTCCCGCGCCGCCAGAAGCGCCTCCTGCAACCCGGTAACCGCCTTTCCTGCAGGCCGTCTGATGTCCAGCGCCGCCAGAAGCGCGTCAAATTTTTCCCGATTCTCCGCGCGGTCGATATCCTCCACCGCCGTGCCCAGAATCTTCACGCCGCGCCGCGCGAGCGGTTCAGCCAAATCGATGGCTGTCTGGCCGCCAAACTGAACGATCACGCCTTGCGGCTGTTCGCGTTCGATGACGTGCATCACGTCTTCCATGTGCAATGGCTCAAAGTAGAGCCTGCTCGACATGTTGAAATCGGTCGACACCGTTTCCGGATTGTTGTTGATGACAATCGCTTCGTACCCGTGCGCTCGGAGCGCCAGGGCGGCGTGCACCGAGCAATAGTCAAATTCGATGCCCTGGCCGATGCGGATCGGCCCTGACCCGAGGACCACAACCTTTTGCGCTGCCGAGTCCTGGACTTCGTCCTCTTCTTCATATGTCGAATAGTAATAGGGCGTCTGCGCCGCAAATTCCGCCGCGCACGTATCCACCATTTTGTATACGGGATAGAGATTCAGGCGTTCGCGCCACACCCTGATCTGGCGCTCCGGCATGCGCGTCAGCGTTGCGATGTACTCATCCGCAAACCCCGCGCGCTTGGCCGTATACAGCCGTTCATCGGTCAGCCCTTCGCGCAGGTCGCGCGCGATCTCTTCGATGCGGCTCAGCTTGGCGAGGAAAAACCGGTCCACGCCGGTTTGCGCCGCAAGATCGGCCAGGGACGCGGCGCGCCGAATCAGTTCGTACAGCACAAACAGGCGCTCGTCGTCCGGGTGCGCGGCCCTGCGCCACAGGTCATCGGCAGCGGCCTCGCGCAGCCCCGGCAACTCCAGAGACGACATGCCGATCTCCAGGGACCGCACGGCTTTCATGAGCGACTCTTCCCATGTGCGGCCAAGCGCCATCACTTCGCCGGTCGCTTTCATCTGCGTACCGAGACGGCGCTCCGCGCTCGCAAATTTGTCGAACGGCCAGCGCGGGATCTTTGTCACCACATAGTCCAAGGCAGGCTCAAAACAGGCGTACGTCTGTTCCGTAATGGGATTCATGATTTCGTCCAGGGTGTACCCAAGCGCGATTTTGGCCGCCACTTTGGCGATCGGATACCCGGTGGCTTTGGACGCCAACGCGCTCGACCGGCTGACCCGCGGGTTGACTTCGATCACATAATACTGCGCGCTGTCAGGATCCAGCGCAAACTGAATGTTGCATCCCCCTTCGATGCCCAGCGCCCGGATGATTCGCAGACTGGCGGCGCGCAACATCTGGTACTCATGGTCGGTCAGGGTCTGGCTCGGCGCGACGACGATGCTGTCGCCGGTATGGACGCCGACAGGATCGAAATTTTCCATATTGCAAATAACGATGCAATTGTCAGCGCGATCCCGCATCACCTCATACTCGATTTCCTTGAATCCGGCGATGCTGCGTTCAATCAGCACCTGGCGGATGGGCGACAGCGTCAACCCCAGCCGGACGATTGAAGTGAACTCTTCATCGGTGTGAGCGATGCCGCCGCCCGTTCCGCCTAGCGTATACGCGGGTCTGACGATCACCGGGAGACCCACGAGAGCGGCGAATGCCCCGGCTTCTTCGAGCGATGTCACGATGGCGCTTTCGGGTACCGGTTCACCCAACTCTCCCATCAGCGTCCGGAAAAGTTCCCGGTCTTCCGCGCGTTTGATCGACGCCAGCGGGGTTCCCAGCAGTTCAACGCCCTCTTGCGCCAGCACGCCGGCTTCCGCCAACGACACAGCCAGATTCAGCCCGGTTTGGCCGCCGAGCGTGGCAAGCAGTCCATCCGGACGTTCCTGACGAATGATCTGGGCAAGAAATTCCGTGGTCAGGGGCTCGATATAGACGCGATCAGCCGTCTCCGGATCCGTCATGATGGTTGCAGGATTGGAGTTCACGAGCACGACCCGCAGACCTTCTTCGCGCAGCGCATGGCACGCCTGTGTGCCCGCGTAGTCAAATTCGGCCGCCTGGCCAATCACGATGGGACCCGAACCGATGACCAGGATCGTCGCAATGTCAGTGCGCTTGGGCATGTGCGCCGTCCCCTTTCCAAAACCGCTTGATATCCGTGATAAACTCGTCAAACAAATAATCGCTGTCATCGGGACCCGGATGGGCTTCGGGATGATACTGCACGGAATAGGCGAGTTCACGGCGATGCCTCACGCCTTCGACAGTTCCGTCATTTTGGTTGATGTGCGTCAGTTCCAGTTCGGTGCCGGACAGTGAGCCTTCCCTGACCACGTAGCCATGATTTTGCGAGGTCATGCAGACGCGCCCGGTGCGCAAATCCTTCACGGGATGATTCGCTCCCCGATGGCCAAAGCACAGTTTCTCGGTCTGTGCGCCGCAAGCCAGAGACAGCACCTGGTGACCCATGCAGACTCCGAAGATCGGCACCTGGCCGATCAACGACCGCACTGTATCGACGATGTCCATCAGATCGGCGGGATCCCCCGGACCATTCGACATCATGATTCCCAGCGGCCGCCAGGACAGGATCTCCTCACGGGAGGCGTGGGCAGGAAGGACAACCACATCGCAACCGCGCGCGCGCAGTGAGCGCAGGATGCCCATCTTCGTTCCAAAATCGAGCAACACCACGCGCAATCCCTCGCCCGGCATGCGATACGCCTGTCGAGTGGTCACCTGCTTCACCTGGTCGCGCGCGCGTTCATAGGCGCGCACGCGGTCAAGCAGTTCGCTTTCCCCCGTATCAAATGTTGTGATCATGCCGCTCATCGTGCCGTGCACCCGCAGAATTCTAGTCAGTTTGCGGGTGTCGACGCCCGCGATGGCCACGATCCGCTCGCGCAGCAGATAGTCGTGGAGTGAGAACTGACTGCGGTAATGGCTTGGAAACTGCGCATATTCCCGGACGACGAAACCGCGAACATGCGGCTTGGTCGACTCGATGTCATCGACTGTACAGCCGTAATTGCCGACCAGCGGATATGTCAGCGTCACAATTTGTCCATAATACGACGGGTCGGTCAGGATTTCCTGATAGCCGGTCATTCCCGTGTTAAACACAACTTCGCCCAGCGCTTCACCGCTCGCCCCAAAATGCTCACCGACAAACACTGTGCCGTCTTCGAGAATCAGCTTGGCCTTCATCCAGTTCACCCTTTCCGGTCAGCTTGCAAACACAGTGCGGCCCGCATGAATGGTGAGTATGGGCCATCCCGCAAGCACCCTCCCCGCAAACGGCGTATTGCGGCCTTTGGACCGAAATTCCGCAGGGTTGACCACCCTTGTCTGCCGCGGATCGATCACCGTGATGTCGGCCGGTTCCCCGACCCTGATCTGTCCCCCGCGCAACCCGAACGCCCTGGCCGGTGCGGTGGACATCAGCCTGACGAGTTCCGGCAGCGGCATGACGCCGCTTGCGACAAACGCTGTGAAGAGGAGCGCAAAACTGGTTTCCAGTCCCACAAAGCCAAACGGCGCGTCGGCGATCGCGCGCGCCTTTTCCTGCTCCGTGTGGGGAGCGTGATCGGTGGCGATCATGGTCAGAGTACCGTCCAGCAGGCCCCGTATGCACGCCTGGCGATCGCGCTCTGCGCGCAACGGCGGATTCACTTTGGCAAGCGCGCCCCAGGTTTCCAGTTCCGCGTCTGTCAGCAGCAGATGGTGCGGCGTGACTTCGGCCGTGACGCGCACGCCGCGCCGCTGCCCCGCACGGATCGCCGCCACCGCCTCCTCGGGACTGACGTGGCACATGTGCACGTGCGCGCCGGTCTCTTCAGCCAGGATGATATCGCGCGCGATCATGACTGTCTCTGCGCTGCTGGGTATGCCGCGCAGTCCCAGCCGCTCTGCCGCCTCGCCGGCGTGCACGTGGCCTCCCGCCGAGAGCGTCTCATCTTCCGCATGCACCGCGATCGGCATGGACAGCGCCTTGGCGGCCAGCAGCGCCCGGCGCATCATCGCCGCCGATTGCACACCCTTGCCATCGTCAGAAAATCCGACAGCGCCAGCGCGCCGCAAGGCGCTGAAATCGGTGAGTTCATTGCCGCGCAGTCCTTTGGTGACGGCGGCTATCGGGTGAACCGCGGCATACCCGCAGCGCTGCGCCTCCTCGCGGATGAAGCGCACCGTCTGTTCCTCGTCCGCGACGGGAGTGGTGTTGGGCATGCAGCAGATCTGCGTGAATCCGCCCGCAGCCGCGGCCATCGCGCCGGTGGCGATCGTCTCTTTGTGCGTTTGGCCGGGCTCGCGCAGATGCACATGCGGGTCGATCAACCCCGGCAGCACATACAGTCCGGCCACCTCGACCACTTCATGATCCGTGTGCGCCAGATCAGCGCCCATGGCGGCCACCATGTTCCCTTCCAGCAAGACATCCAGGCTTGCGATAGAACCTGCGACCGGATCCACCACCTGGCCGCCCTTCAATAATCGACCCATGATTCACCCTCCGTTTCACCTTTGTCTTTGTCATCCTACGCTCTATCATTAGAGAAGGACGCTGTCCCGAAAATGGATCGTCCCTGCCGGTCGGAATCATATACTGTGCCCCTGCTCGAACATGTCTGCGCCAAACTCGCGACGGGCACGGTATATGATTCCGACCCAAGCGGGCTCTGCAACCCTGAAGAACGACGCAGGTGCTTGCTCCTTCAGTGGTGCCGCGCAGCAGTGAGAGCTTGCTTCGCAAAACTCAGGCGCGGGAGTCTACTTTGATCCGGCAGACTGTGCGTCGTTTTCCAGGCAGCGGGCGAGCAAAGCCATGCGCACGGGCACGCCGTAATGAGACTGCCGGAAATAGGCGGCCCTGGGATCTGCGTCAACAATCGGCGCGATTTCTCCCGCGCGCGGCAGCGGATGCATGATGATCGCTTTCTCATTCATGCGAGACAAAATATGTTCGTCGATGATATATTGGCCCTTGACGGCCTCATAGTCTTCCATAGAATGAAATCGCTCTTTTTGCACCCGTGTTTGATAGATCACATCGGCAGCCTCTGCCGCCCGGCCGAGGTCGTTCTCTATCTGCACGGACGCTCCGCGCGCCGCTGCAAAATCAGCCACGTCGCGAGGCAACGGGGTTGTCGAAGGCGACACGCACAGGAAATGCATGCCGGGAAACTGACTGAGCATGTAGACGAGTGAATGCACCGTCCGGCCGTACATCAGATCTCCCACCAGCGCGATTGTCAAGCCATCCAGGCGCGACAGCTCGCGCGCGATGGTGAACATATCGAGCAGGGCCTGTGTAGGATGTTCTCCCGCGCCGTCCCCTGCGGAAATGACCGGAACGGCGCTGACGCGCGCGGCTCTCGCGGCGGCGCCAATTTCGTGGTGGCGCAGGACGATCACATCCACGTACCCCTCGACGACGCGAATGGTGTCTTCCAATGTCTCGCCTTTGACGGCCGATGAAAACTCCCGCGCATTCTCAGTGCTGATGACCTGCCCGCCGAGTCTCAGCATCGCGCTTTCAAAGGACAGCCTTGTTCTTGTGGACGGTTCAAAAAAGAGCGCTCCCATGATGCGGCCGGTCAAATCGCGGCCGTTGCGCCGCTTCTTTATCTGTTCCATCTGGATCGCCGTCTCAATCAAGCCGAGTATGTCTTTATCAGTAAAATGCCTGGCGCTGATCACATGCTTCACGCTGGCAACCCTCCTGTACATGTTTGCTGCGCCGGACAGCGCCCGCCCGCTGTTTTGTCGGTTGTCGTCATGACCGTTCCCTCCTTGTCCGACGTCGACAGCGCAGACTGAGATAGACTGCCATGCCTGAGTTTTGCGAAGCGCTGGATTCCGCAGGGGCGCAATCTATGACTCCGACCGGCAGCGACCGTCTTATTTTCCGGAAGGTTTCGGCATCAGCCGCACACCGACAGCCCCGGCTGACATCAGCTCGGAGCGAAGTGTACCACGATCCATCGCATTATAGCATACAACAGCGCAAGAGCTGTATGCGGAGTCGAAACTGCATTTTTCGGGATACAAACGCCGCAAGTTCTCACCGAACATACGATTGAGTTCCCAGACAGCCATCAATGCGCCGCAATCCCAGATTAGCCAAGACATGCCTTGCAAAGTGACGCATGCTCTGCTATACAATAGAAGGCAATCAAAAACCATGCGACTTGACAGGGGTTATTTCCTAGATGAACACCGCTCGCGTTACCCCGAACGACGTCCGCAACCGTTTGCTTCAGCGACTTATTGAGTCCGAAGCCATCCGCGTGCGGAAGGATTCGCTTGACCTTCCTTTCTGGTATACATCTGGCCGCCCCGGACCATTTTACATCAATGTCGAGAATCTAGTCGGACCTTCCGTCGGCGATCTGCTGACTCGCATCACCGCACTGCTTGCGACCGATGTCGATCGCGCGGCCAAGGCGACCGCCATCTGGTCAATCATCGACGGCGAACTCGAACGCGACACCCGCTACCAGGAAGCCATGGCGTTGCTCACCGACTTTTACGGCGCCCTTGAAGCGAGCAGCCCCGCGGTGGTCTCCGGGGGTGAACGCCGCGACTGGTTCTTCTCCATTCCACTGGCCCGCGCGCTCAAGTTACCCCACCTGTTCCTGTTCAAGGACGGCGGTCAGCAACTCGTTGACGAAAAAGGACGCCCGTTGGAGGATATGCCCACAGGGACGCGTGTGTTGCATGTGTCGGACATCGTCAACACAGCGGCCAGCTACTTTCGCTGCTGGCTGCCGACGCTTCGCCGTCTGGAAGCGGTGTGCGACGAAACGCTCACGGTCGCGGTGCGCGCGACTGAAGGGGCAAACAAGCTTGAGGATGCAGGTGTGCGCATCCTGACGCCGATTCAATTTGACGCGACAGTGGTGCGAGAGGCGGCCCAATTGGGACTCATCACAGAATTCACGCGCGACGAGATTGCACTTTATTTTGACTCCCCGGAGCAGTGGACACGACAACTCCTGCGAGAGAGCGGCGCAATCATACTCCGCCACTTTGCAGCGCTCGACGATTTGAAGCGCAAACGCGCATGCGCCTTCATCACTGAAGATCCTTTCAAGCTCGCCGCAGAGTTCCCGGACTTCTTTCAACCCGCGCGCTGCCGCTGATCTTTTCAACCGACACAGCGCTAGCGCTACCTCTGCTGCGCCGCGCCGATCAAATCCGCGATACGTCTGACGCCATGGCGTTCTGCGTACTCCTCGATCTCGGCGATGATGGTCGGCATCGCGGTTGGCTGCACAAAATTGTACGTGCCTACTTGCACGGCCGACGCCCCGGCGAGCAGGTATTCCAGGGCGTCATTCCCGCTGGCAACGCCTCCACACCCGATGATCGGGATACGCACCGCGCGCGCCGTCTGGTAGACCATGCGCACAATGATCGGCTTGATCGCCGGACCGGACAATCCGCCCATCACATTCCCGATCTTTGGCTTTTTTGTTTCCACATCGATCGCCATCGCAAGAATGGTGTTGGCCACGACCAGCGCATCCGCACCCGCCGCTTCCGCCGCCTGGGCCACCTCTGCCAGCGCGCCCGTGTTTGGCGTGAGCTTGGCCCAAAGGGGCAAGCGCGTCGCTGCCCGCACCTTTTCCATAACGCGTCTCGTCTGCACCGGATCCATCGCGTACGAACGGCCGTCATCCTCCAGATTTGGACAGGAGATGTTCACTTCGAGCGCCGCAACCCCAGGCACTGTCGCGCTGGAGGCCAGGTCCGCAAATTCATCCGCCGTGTCCGCCGAAACGCTCACAACGAGCGGACTTTGAAATTCGCGGTAAAATGGAACCGTATCGCGCACAAATGCGGTGATGCCTTTGCCTTGAATTCCGACGGAATTGA
The DNA here is from genome assembly GCA_021793015.1 of Bacillota bacterium. Classification (GTDB taxonomy): domain Bacteria; phylum Bacillota; class Bacilli; order Alicyclobacillales; family SLC66; genus JAKADD01. Next base: position 50,067 of record JAJYTO010000003.1, on the reverse strand, counting down.
GCATGCCCGCCATCGTCTCCGCCACCCGCGGCGAACGGTTGCCCGTACGTGGAAGCGGTGTCACGCTCTTGGTCACGAGCGCGCCCAGTGCATTCAAGTCGATCACCTGCGCCATCTCTTCACCAAACGTTCCCGACGCAGGCATCACGGGATTTTGCAGCATGAGACCCCCTACGGCCACTCGCATATCCACCAAATTCTTTCCACCACCAATCTTCACTTCGCCGTGTGATCGCTTTGACTCGGCGATGCACTCAACTTCGCCGCGTGATCACCTCGGCGAGCGGAAATACCGGGCCGTCTCGACAGACGCGCAACTGTTCGATTCCTTCCTTGCGCGCAATGGGGCGCACGCAGCAGTAACAGACGCCGAGACCGCACCCCATCGGTTCCTCCAGCGCCGCTTGCCCCGGCAATCCCCGTTCGGCCGCCATCTCCTGCAACAATGCAGTCAGTCGCTGCGATCCGCATGTAAACAGGGCATCGATCGGTTCACTGGCCAAAATGCCGGCCACGAGTTCACGCATGGCCGGCACGCCGCTCGTTCCGGCGTCATCTGTCACGACCAGGGTGCGGGCGCCACAGGAGCGCATATAAGACTCAGACAGCACATCGCGCTCCGTCTGCGCACTGAGCACTGCGGTCACACGGATGCCCATACGGTTTGCGGCGGCCGCAACGGGACCGAGAGTCGCGAGACCGACACCGCGCGCCACCAGCAGCACACCGCGCCAGACTGGATCGAGCGTGAAGCCATGGCCGAGCGGGCCCACCATATCGAGACTGTCTCCCGTCAGCAACTGGGCCAGACGCGTTGTTCCCGCCCCTTTGGCGGCATACAGGAAGTGCAGCTCCCCACGCTCTCCGTGTATCTGATAGACACTCATCGGCCGCCGCAACAGCGGTTCCCCGTCGTCGCCGCAACGCAGATAGAAGAACTGACCAGGCGTGCACGCGACCGCAGCCGTGGACGCAGACACTGCCAGATGCCAATACCGCGCACTTACCTGCCGGTTAAACAGCACACTGCCAATCTGCGCCAGAGACTCACCCGCAGCAATTGGCTCACCCGGCGCACCTAACACAGCCGACCTGTCCGACACACTCGCTTCTTCGCCCGTTCCGCCTGTCGCAGACGGCTCGGATCCGTTCACTGCCCGCTCCGGCAGTTCACGCATAGCCGCTTTTCTCACATCGTCCATCGACCGGGCCGTACCCACCGCTCCCACACCTCCATCCGCTTCGCGTCGCCGCGCTTTCTGCGGCCAGGCGCGCACAACGTGCGTCTCACGCGGCCAAGCGCTTCATCCCCAGGGGAGCAGTGATAAAGTCCTCGATGCAGGCGCAGTGACTCCAGATCCAGCGTCCGGGGCTTTAGTCGGACGCTGGATGCACCGCTTCGCGCCTGCCCTGATTTGGATTATCACTGCTCCCCTAGTCTCCCCCGCCGCCCCGAGCGCCTGACACCGCGCTTCCCGCGACTAAGCGCCAGCCAAATGGGTGACAGTACGGTACAGCACATCCACACCCGCCAACAGGTGTTCCTCCCGGGACTCCTCATCCGGATGATGGCTGACACCGCCCACGGACGGAATGAAGATCAGCCCCGCCGGACACAATGTCGCCATGTTCATGCAGTCGTGCGCCGCACCGCTGACCATCTCGCGATACTCATACCCACCCGCCTCGCAGGCCTCGCGCGCTGCGCTTCGAACCGTGTCCGGAAGCGCCACCGGCGTGTCATCCGACAAGGTGTCAGCCTGAATTCGCACCCCCCGGTCGCGCGCAATTCCTTGCAGCCGACGCTGCCAGAGAACACTGAGATCCCTCTTTTGCGTCAGGTCCGCCGCGCGGAATTCGGCGATGAGTTCAACCCGTGACGGAATCGTATTGGGACTGCCCGGCCATAAATGCAGCACGCCCACCGTCCCCGTGTCGGCGCGCCCCTCTTCGCCTGCCAGCCGCTCCACAAGCAGCACCACTTGCGCAGCCGCCGCGAGCGCATCGCGGCGCATGCCCATCCCCGTCGTGCCCGAGTGGCCAGCCACACCGTCGATCACGACCCGGTAACGCGTCGCCGCCGCAATCGCCGTCACGAGACCAATCTCGGCGCCAACCGCTTCAAGCGTCGGCCCCTGTTCGATATGCAGTTCTACGAAGGCTGCGAATTCATCCTGCCTGCGTCGCGCCATGGGAAAGTCTGCGAAACGCAGCCCGCGCGCCCTGGCCGCGTCCGCGAGCGTCATCCCCTGTTCATCTCTCAGCGCGCCGGCCGCAGCGACGTCAAGCAAACCAGCCATCGCACGGCTGCCGATGGTCGCCAGCGAAAAACGCGTCGACTCCTCACCGGCAAACGCAATCACTTCAATTGACCGATCCGTCGCAACCCCTTCGCGATTCAGCCGGCGCACGACTTCGAGAGCCGCCAAGGCGCCAAGCGCCCCATCCAGGCGACCGCCGTCTTTCACTGTATCTAGGTGCGACCCTACCGCCACCGCCGGCAAATCCGGCTTGCGCCCCAGGCGCCGCGCCACGACATTTCCCGCTGCATCCAGACGTGCAGTCATCCCCTCAGCGTGGCAGAGCGCCAAAAATTGCTCTCGCGCCCGCCAGTCACTCGCACTGTACGCCAGTCGTGTAACACCTGCTCCGTTCGAACCGCGGCCAATCTGCGCAAATTTATCAATCAACGTAAGCAGGGTGTTGCGATAACCAGTATCCCGAACGGCTTTAGACACGCTGCATCCCCCTCCGAATGCACTGCGGCCCCGCGATCGCCCGCAAGGCCGCCGTGCCACGAATGTACCACGCATCGGTCTGCGCCGATACATCGGAATAGCCAATACAATTGCCATTCTATTGTTGAACTGGACGAAATGCCGCAACCCGATCTAAGCCAGCGCCTTGCCCTTCGTCTCCGGCACGAGGAAGAGCATCGCGAGCGCCGCCAACAGGTAGATCGCCGACAGAAAGCCGAGCGCCGAACTGAGCGACTGTGTCAGGGCGAGCGTTCCGATCACAAAAGGACCGAACCCGCCGACCGCGCGACCTGTGTTAAAGATGAAGTTTTCCGCGGTCGACCGCGCCTCTGTCGGATAATGCTCAGCGAGAATGGCGCCATAGCCGCCCATCATCCCATTGACGAAGAATCCCATAACGGCGCCGAGCAATAACAGCGCCACGGGCGCTGTCTGCTGAAAGAAGATCCAGACGATCACTGCGGCGCCAATCTGAAAGGTGATATACGCCGGCCGCCTACCCATGCGGTCTGCGAATGTGCCAAACACGACAATACCGATAATCATTCCGAAGATCGTCACCATCGTCCACGTCAGCGATTGATTGAATGAGAACCCGAGTTGCTTTGCAAGCATGGTCGGGAGCCAGACCATGATCCCGTAGAAGCCAAAATTCTGAACACTCGTCATAATCGTCAGCCCAATGGTCGTCGCCGTGATCCGCGGCGATGAAAACAGGTGCTTGAGCGGTATGCCGTGCGCCCGTCCACTATCGCGGGCGGCGGTCCACAGGGCCGGTTCATCCAGATTGCGGCGAACCCACCAAGCAAACAGCGCCGGCAACGCACCGAAGACAAACGCTCCCCGCCAACCGAAAATCGGCACCAGCCACATCGACGCGAGCAGCGCGACGACCATGCCAAGCTGAAAGCCAACCGCCACAATCGCCGTGCCCCGTGACCGATACGCGCGCGGCCAGGCCTCGGTGACGAGCGTCATGCCGATGCCAAACTCGCCGCCAAGGCCAATCCCGGCCAAAAAGCGCGTGATATTCAACCAGGCGAGATTTGGCGAAAGCGCCGTCAGACCCGTAAACACAGCGAAGATCAAAATACTGTAGGAAAACGTGCGTACGCGCCCATAACGATCCGCCAGGATGCCAAACACATATCCGCCGAGCACGGCGCCCATCAGCGTGATCGTCGCAATCCCGCCTGCTTGCGACGGCGTCAAGTGAAACGCCTTGATGAGCGCCACCATGACGTACGAAATCACCATCAAATCCAGTCCATCCATGGCATACCCAGCCGTCGACGCCCACAACGCCCGCCACTGGTAGCGCGACAGGGTGAGACCTTCACCATCGGCGCCCGCCTTCTCCAAGGCCATTTTGGCCATGAAAACTCCCCCCATTCTAAAGACTATTCAAATAATTGCGCTTCACCATTATAACCGCTTCGCCCACTCTTGCACTTGTCGATAAACACCATAATTATTCGACTCAATTTGTCCCATTTAACAAACGCCTCAGATTCGCCCAGAAACGCCGCCACGCGAAGGAAAGCGTCTCTCTTCCTGACTGTGATGACCGGACAAGAACTCGCCGGGAGCAAATGGCAGCCCATGGCGCTGCAGCAAGTATTAGCGGCCTTTAGGCCGCGGCTGTCTGAGCGGCAGCGGCATGCCTGAGTTTTGCGAAGCAAAATCTCATCGTCCTGACAGGCAGAGACCATCATATTTTGCACGGATGCAAGGCCCGCTCGGGGAGGAGACATATATTGCGCCCGTCGCGAGTTTAGCGACAGCGCTGTCTGAGCAGGGGTGCAATATATGTCTCCGACCGGCAGGGACCATCATATTCTTCGGGACAGGGCAGAAAAGGTCAACATTGTCGAGGGATAATTTTCAGGAGAATGCCGAGAGACCATCGACGTGTACTGAGAGAGCATCGAGCTTAAGGCCAATGTGCAGCTTGAGCCGCCCCTCCGCGCTGCCGATCAGACACTCGGTCAACTCTTCAATCCGTTGCAGCCTGTATTTCAATGTGTTCACATGGATGTAGAGTGTTTCTGCCGTAACGGTCAGGTTGTAGTCGCAGGCAAAATACGCCGCCAACGTCTCAACCAGCCGTGCGCCCCGCTCCTTGTCATAACGGCGCAACGGTCCGATCGTCTCCGCATAAAATGCAGCCCATTCGCGCTCGTCGGCGCGTGGACTGAGGATGCGATAGACGCCGAGATCGGCAAAGCGGATCACCGCGTCCCGGCCGCGCGCCGGACGGCCAAGAGCGATCGCGCGCACCGCTTCCTGGTAACCGGCCGCGATGCCCGCCACGCCGCGATAAGGGCGCGCAACCCCGGCGGTCAGCGTCACACCCGCGAACTCCTGGCGAACAGCCGTATTGATCCGCTCGGCGAGCGCGCTCACCTCCGCCTCCTCAGGCAACGCTGCAAACCCGCCGCCTGCAGCGGCATCCACGTCTGCAGACAAATCTGCGCGAGCAGGCGTATTGTCGGAATCCACTTCCGCCGACGCCTCCGACAGCGCATGACCCTGTGCGCCCATGCCCATGGAGGGCGCCGCTTCCTGCAGGGGCCACAGCAGCACGATCTCATCGCTGCGCGCAGATACGATCGTCTCCGCAAGCGTCGCCCGCGCCGCCCGTTCCACAAAGCGCAGCAGCGTTCGCTTGAATTCTTGAATACGCACCTCGTCGCCCGCGAATTCGGCCGTCACGCGAGCAAAATCATCCACGTCAAAGACTGCGATCTGATACGTGCGATGAAAATTCCACCCGAATATCCGCGACTTCTCCGCCAATTCACCTGTCGGCACCGGGTGACCGAGCAGAATATCGGCAAGAAAGTCGCTCTGGTACTTTTGCGCGACGTCAATCTCCGCCTGCAACTTCAAGACCTCAAGCGCAAGCAGCGGCAACGCGCGCTCCAGCACATTCAGATCCGTCTCGCGCAGCGGCCGCCCCACTTGCCAGCACGTCAAATAACCCCGCACCTCGCGCCGCAACACGAGCGGCGCCACCAGACAAGGTGTGTCGCCGCCCTCGCGTTTTCTGCGCGTCATCCGCAACGGATGCTTCGCCTTGCGAAGCGCCGCCCGCTGTTCCACCGACAGTGGAATCGGAAACACGGATGGGCGGCCCGCTTCAAGCGGCAAATCAGTCTCAAGCGTCACCGGATTTTCGACGATTCGATCGATTGCATCGAGCATCGCCGACACTCCCTGGCCCTCCAGCGCCACCTCTGTCAGCCACTTGAGGTAAGGCTCCAGACTCTCCCGTTCCGCGCTTCCCTCGTCCAGGATACGGCTCATGAGCGGCGTCAGGATGTCTATGTACGACACGTCCGCATCGATCTCAATCACCGGGAAGTCCAGTTCGCGCGCAGCCCGCAGGATCCCTTCCGGAACCTCCGTCAAAAAACGATGCGTCTTGATCGCGATCGCGGCCGATCCGACGGCGGCCAACTGTCCAATCAATTGTTCCTGCGCCACCGCGTCATCCTTGATCGCATACAGGCTCGTCAACAAAAAATCCTTGCCCTTCAACCAGCGCACGACATCCGGCACTTCCATAACGGTGACATACTCAATGGAGCGATCAAGTCCCGCTTCGCCCGCCACCACACGGCAGCGCCGCAGTCCGCCCACCTTCATCGCCGCGCGCACCGTTACGCCCATCGCCCCACCTCCTCGCGCTTCTTACAGAGGTTGTTCAAAAAGGGGTCAGAACTCCCCGGCGCATTGCCACGTCAGCGCCAAGGGGAGCAGTGATAACCCAAAGTAGGGCAGGCGCGAAGCGGTGCATATAGCGTCCGACTAAAGCCTCGGACGCTATATCTGGAATCACTGCGCCTGCATCGAGGACTTTATCACTGCTCCCCTGGAATGCTCCCTCACGTACCGGGAACGTACGCTCGGTCCGCATTCTTGGCTCGCTTCCTTGCACTGCGCGGGTCTTACCTGACCCCTTTTTGAACAGGCTCTTACCGTGAGTCTACAGGAAACGAGTGGTCGCCGCCATCTCGTTGATAAAAAAACTTCGTAGTCCGTGTCTGCTTCACGAAGTCGGCCACCACAATCAACCCGACAGCAATCAAGAATGGTTTTGCGTCATGGCGGTGAAGGAGACGGCGGTCCATGTCGAACCACGGAGCAAGGTGTGATCTCCGAGCGGTCCGCAAAATATCCCGAATAGTCGCTATTTAAAACCTATTACTTTTCGCCGCACAAGGAGGTTGTCGCTTTGTGTCGAATATGCAATAGAAGAAAACCGCAAACCCGGTTCAGATCCTATGTATTTCCGATAAAGGAATTGCAACGCCAGGATTCCCATCACGGGCGTGAAGAGACAGGATGCGGGTGATCATTCCAGTGAGAGCTGTTCTGCAGCACAAACGGGGGACATGTGATAAACCAAATTTCGGCAGGCGCACTGCAGTACATATCGTGTTTGATTAAAGCCTCAAACACGATATGTGGGATCATAGCGCCTGCTCTGCGGACTTTATCACATGTCCCCGAGAAAGGAGTGATCTCATGAAACGGCATCATGGTCTCCCAACGTTTTCCCTCCAGACCGGGGTTTTGTTCGTGGTGGCATTGATTCTGATCGATCTGGGCGTCTTTTGGAACATATCATGGCAAGACTATTCACAACTGGTCTATTTAATCCACACGGTCGACCCGTATCGCGTCGCGGCCATGCGGCTCAACAGCGACTTTGCCAACTATGACAGCACGTTAAACATGGCTGTCGGACTCGACGCGGAGGCGCCCTCCGCGCTTCGGCAGGCCACACGGCGCGCCGCCCTGGCCGATGCCCGGGCCTTTGCGCAAACCTATCGCCAAGCCTTTGCGCTTGCTCCGGACCCGAGATTGCGCCTGCAACTGCAGGCGATCGAACACCAGTGGACAGTGTACCAGCACTATGCCAGCCAAGTCGAAATCGCCATGACCGCGCATCGCTACCGACAAGCCCTGATTCTGCAGGATGTACAAAATGCTGCGGCCACCGCCGCCCTCAAAGAATCGCTGTCTCGGTTGGAGAACACCGTCAATGCCCAAACGATCACGATCGCAAACCGAGTCGTGGCTCGGGCAGCCAGCAACCGCTTGCTAGGGCTCCTCTTCCAGGGCGCCGTGATCGCTGTCATACTGGGGGGCGCCAGCGCGATTCGCGCCGCGACCCGGCGGCTGATCCGCGTGCTCACGTCCACATCGCAGGGCGATTTCAACGTTCCCTTGGCACCATCCTGGATCCGGGAGCATGACTTGATCCGCCAAGCGCTCGACACCATGCGCACCTCCATCAGGGATACCCTGACCGAGTTGCGGCAGACCAGAGACGACCAAGATCGGGTCATCGAAGCGCGGACCGAGACGCTCCGGCAATATGCGTCAACCGTTGAAAAGGTGTTGCAATCCACTCAACACACCTTGAAAATGTGGGACAATGAAAACGCCGTCGCCGAGATTAAGCAGTCCATCTTGGAGACGTTAAGCGCTCAGGGGTGCGTGTCGTTGGACATGGACACGGGCGAGGAACATGATCGGTGGGGTAGGGTGCCTTGGGACGTTGACCGGACTCCCGATCCCATTCGACAGGTTCTGCCCCTGGCCAGTTCCACCCGGATCGGTCCCACGGCGGATTATCCCCGCGGGGATGCGCTCCTGGTTCCCTGGCGCCCATATCAGGCGGGGCGCAGTGTCCTGGTCATCCTTCGCGACCACCAACAGGCTGGAATCGCGATCGACCAGGAACTTGTCGACCTGACGGTCATCCAGGCCGAAACCCTGTGGACGACAATCCTGTTGTTCCGCGAAACGCGAAACCAGGCCGTTACAGACGGTCTCACGAACCTCGGCAATCGCCGTCTGTTTGAATCTATGCTGGCCCAACGGATGCCGCTATACCCGATCAACCCGTCGCCATTCCAATTGGTGTTGGCGGATTTGGACTATTTAAAGTCCATCAATGATATGGAAGGACATGCTGCCGGAGACCGCGCGCTCAAGCAGGTCGCGAGCGCCCTGGAATCCGCCTGTGAAGGGCGGGGACGGGCCTTTCGCATTGGCGGCGATGAATTTGCCCTCCTGATTGACGAACGCGATCCGTCCGCAACCTCAGCCATCATCGCCCAGACACAGACGCGCCTCGGGCGCGACTTGACCCTGTCAGCGGGCGCCGCCCTCTACCCGGCGATGGGCGCCGACGCTCGCGTGCTTTTTCGGGCCGCCGATTGGGCGCTGTATCAGGCCAAGAAACAGGGACGCGAACAGCTTTGTTACGCCACCTTCTACACCCTGCTGGCAGCCTTGCGCGAGGATAACAGCCCGGACACCTCTGCCGTGCTTGCCGCCCTGCTCGACAGCAGGCTCGGCTATCCGGACGGCCATACCCTGGACATGGCGCAAATGGCTCGGCGTCTCGCTCAAGCCATGAACGTGCCGGACGGCCAACAGGACGCGCTATGGTTGGGCGCACTTCTCCACGACTATGGCAGGCTTGCCGGGCGCGACTCCAACTCCCCCGACGGCCACTCTGACTGGAACTTCGACCCGGCCGGCATGGGAAATGGCGTTCGTCTCCGTCGATCCGACGGCCACCTACACTGGAACGATCCCTCCAGTGTTGGAACTTCGGAAATCACGGAGGATCTGCTCCGCGCATTTCCCGCTCTGCAGGATGTGGCCGCCTGCGTCGGCGCATTCCAAGAGCGTTGGGACGGTTCTGGACCCCGCCGCATGCGGGGCCTGGAAATTCCCGTGGAATCACGTATTCTCGCTGTCGTAGACGCATTTTTCCGATTTCGTCGCCATAACCCCGACCGAACGGTTGACGAGGCCCGCGAATGGATCAGCCGACAGGCCGCCACCGCATTCGATCCTGCGGTCGTCACGGCATTTCTGTCATGGGAGTCTTCGAATCTTGGGTAACCCCCGATCTGATCGTGTTCTGTTCGAAGACGTGACATAGAAGGAAATCGAGTATCGAGGATGGATGGGAAACAGAGGGTGACTCTAGAACATCGAGGTGCCAACATGGCGTTCCTGGACGAGTTGTGGGTTGCGTTACAACCGATTGTGAATCTCAACACCGGATCCGTGCTCGGTCACGAGGCCTTGATCCGGGGGCCGGTCGGATCGGACTGGGAGACTCCGGACAAAATCTTTGCCAAGGCTCGCAGGCTTGGACGTGCTTCGGCCCTGGAGGCGCGATGCCGCCAATTGGGATTGGCCGCCCTCGCCAATACGTTGCCTGAAGGGCAATCCTTGTTTCTCAACGTCGATGTGGCGTTCGAACAGTTGCCGCTCTATCTCCTCCAATACGATTTGTCCCCCGCGCGCGTCGCCCTGGAGATTTCCGAGCGCGCCCCCATTGCTCGGCACTCCCCCGCCCTGAAGATCATTGATCAATGGCGGGCCCAGGGACATCCAATTGTCCTGGACGATTATGGATCTGGATATGCGTCACTGGACATGGCCATTACCGTGCACCCGGATATTCTGAAGTTGGATCGCGGGATGATCGCGGGAGTTGATGGGGACCCGTTCCGGTACGATGTACTCCACAGCGTGGTTGCCCTCTGGCACGATAAAAACGTGCGTCTTCTTGCTGAAGGTATTGAGACCGCGGAGGAATTGGCCGCATTGCAGTCGCTCGGCGTTGATTACGGTCAAGGGTATTATCTGGGCAGACCGCAAGCGGCTCCGCATCACGGCCTTGTCCATCAGGCCGCGCGCATCCTCCCACAAGCAGTGGACGACCGCAGGGACAGTCCGTATCGAGCGTTGCTCAACTGGTCCCCCCGCGATCAAGACGAATGGGTCGTTTGCCGGGAAGGGTTGGCGCTTCTGCGCCCGGTCTTTTTTTCCATCGTCAATCCCCTCCTGGACGATTCCCTTCCAGACGGGCGGTGGCGCAAAACGCCGGTCGACCGTCTCAAAGCCCTCCTTCACTCGTATGGGGCGAACCTCATTCATGACCCTCGCGATCCGGTGGTTCGCGAACGCGCGAGGCAATTGGGCTGGGAGCATCGGCATGCGGGCATTTCCCCCGCCTGGTACGTGATGTTGTATAACTACTATTTTCAGGCGTATCATCGCGTGCATGACGACAACGGCGCGGCCTTGCCGCGGCTAAGTCTGTTCCGCAAGCGCTGGCTCCTGGATCTCGCCGATACCATGGACGCATATGACGATACATTAAGCCCTTAGATGACATCCGGACAGCGTTCAGTGGCGACGCAGATCCCCATAGAGGTTGTTCAAAAAGGGGATGCGACGATTGTTCGACTCGCTGGGTCTGCATGTGTGTTCTGCATGTGCGTTGCCTGTGCGCGCCGACTTTCAGATACTTTGCGCCAAGCGCCTCAACTCCGCGAGCGCATGTGTAAAAACGTCGGGCGGATCAGAGTGGAAGGTCAGGCGCGCAAGCGTTCGCGGATGCGTAAATCCCAGTGTCCGGGCGTGCAGCGCCTGACCCCTGAGGCGCAATGGATCCCGCGTCGCATATAGCGGGTCGCCCGCGACCGGATGGCCGATATAAGACATATGAACACGAATTTGATGAGTCCTTCCGGTTTCCAGCCGGAGTTCCACATAGCTGAAATTCGGCAGACGCTCAAGCACCTGAAAGTGTGTTACGGCCGCGCGTCCCGATCCTTGCGGCACGACGGTCATCTGTTGCCGTTTGTGCGGGTCGCGGCCGATCGGCGCGTCGATCTGCCCGCGATCCGGCCCGACGTTCCCATGGACGATCGCTTCATAGATGCGCGTTACCGTGTGCTCTCGCAGTTGTTCCGACAGGGAGAGGTGCGCGAGGTCCGTTTTGGCAACCACAAGCAGACCGCTGGTATCCTTGTCGATTCGATGGACAATTCCCGGCCGCAGGGCTCCTCCAATGCTCGACAGACCGCCGATGTGGCCAAGCAGCGCGCCGACCAGCGTACCGCGCGCATGCCCTGGAGAGGGATGCACAACCATGCCGCGCGGTTTATTGACCACGATCAGATCGTCGTCTTCAAAACGAATATCCAGTGGAATATCCTCGGGGGCGACGTCAATCGATTCAGGGTCCGGCACCGTCACGCATATGGCCTGTCCCACGCGCAATCTGGCGCTCGCCCGCACCGCGTGACCGTCCACGGTCACGCACCCCTCCGCGATGAGACGCTGCACAGACGCGCGCGACCAAGCGCCCACCGCCGCCATGTACCGGTCCACGCGCTCGCCGTCCGTTTCCGCCGTAAAGCGCTCCATGGCGGGAGCAGTGAACGCACCGCCGTCCTCATCAGTCTCGGCGCCCTCGTCCATTTCCGCAGTCTCGGCGCCCGCGTCCATCCCGCTGCCTTCGTCGCTCGCGCCGCCCTCGCTGACCGCACCGGCTTTGTCCTCTTCGTCCATCCCGCTATTTGGCATCGTCTGCCTCCTCTGGGCCTGGCGCTAATCTGTCTCCGTCCGCCAGTCCGCCCCCCGCATCCTTCGCAAGGACCGTATCGCGCGCGCGCCATGCTCTATAAACGAGATACACCACCGAGAGCACAATGCTGCTGTCCGCCAGATTGAATACTGGGTAATGGATGATCTTTATGTACACATAGTCGACCACATACCCCAAGCGGATGCGGTCGATCAGATTGCCGAGAGCCCCTCCCAGCAACATGCCGAGGGCCGCCTGCAATCCTCGTTTGCCGCGGGCGTACCGCCTGTCGGCGTAGATGATCACACCGATCACGAGAAAGGCGACCACGGTCAGCAGCACTCTCTGGTTCAGCAGGATACTGAACGCGGCTCCCCTGTTTTGCACATACAGCAGTTCCAGAACGCCGGGCCAGATCGGCACCGCGGAGTTTAACGCCATGTGTGTCGTAACCAGCCACTTGATGGCCTGATCCAGGCCCGCCACGATGAACGCTACCACATAGACCAACAGCCCGCCCCCTCACATGCTCGTCCATCGTACCATGAGGGCCTCGCCGTCAACAAGCGAACGCAAGATTATCATGAAAATAGCCGTTCGGCCATTTTCATGATAATCCTGCGCCCCGCAGGGGCATGGGTGTTAATCGGGCAACTGCGATTTATACTCTTGATTTGATATTTGTTCAATAGAATCCACATCAGGATCCACATTGCCTGATCCGTCGGCGAACAATTCCCCGTCGCGGGGAGAATCGGGATCCCTCCTGGCGTTCATGCGCGCCACCACCTGCCACGCGTCTTCCCCGTCAAATCCGCTGTCATCGCGATCATTCCCATTCGTACGCTCGACAGGAGACCGCAGTACTTCCTCCTCAACCGGTCGATCACGACTCTGCATCTCCTGCTGCTGTCCGTTTGCGCATCTCATGCACAGAGTGGCCGCCGGTTCCGCTTCCAGCCTGGGCCGTCCGATCATTTCCCCGCAACGCGCGCATCGCCCATAGACGCCCTCATCCCAGCGACGCAAAGCCTGTTCGATCGCCTCCAAGCGCAACAAGTCATGATCGCCCAGCGCCAGATTCCTGGCGCGCTCAAACATCTCTGATCCCAAATCAGCGGGGTGCTGATCGTATCCGGACAGTTCACCCGCCGCGTCATTCATCGCATCATTCAACCCATAGCGGTGAGTTTCGCGCAACCTGTCCTGAAGTTCTTCGCGCTCCCTGATCAGCGAGCGCCGCGCTCTGATCCATGATGCATCCATCTTCCGCCTCCCCTTTTGGCAAACAATAGGACTACATCGTTGGCGTATGCAGTTGCGCCTGAACGATGCGCACCACATCCGCGATGTACGTCCCAATGACCGGCAAATTCCATACCGACAATTTTTGCATGATGACAATCAACAGGGCGGCCAACAGTGTAAACCCGAGACCGATCCCCACTCCGCGCGCCAGGCCGCCGACAAAGTTCAGCCAGATGAGCCTCCTGGGTTGCTGCAGAAGTTGCACATAGGCGCCAAAATTGACCCGTTCAAAGTAGTCGCTCAGTCTCTCGACAGTGCGCGATTCTGTGCGCGGTCGATCCGCTTGCAATGATCCTCACCACTCTCAGACAGCAAATTCCAAGAGTAGGATTCCCACAGGAATACCGTCTATACGAACAACCATCGAATGGCCGGATGCAACTGTCAAAGGATGTTCAACACGCGCCGGCGGTCCCCCATTGTGGGGGAAAAGGATCCATGGGATAGTGATGTAAGGAAGAAAGGAGTTGTATTCATTGCGCAACCACCTGGTCCGCTCTGCCGCGACGGTACTCATTTGGATCGGCGGCATTGAAGTGGTCAGCAGCTTCGTCGTGAAGCAGCTCTTTAACTACGATCTCACCTTCACCCCCTATTTCTTCGCTCTGGGTCTCCTCGGACTTCTGATGCTTGTCGTCGCACGTCTGGTATGAAAAAAGGGCGCCGCTTGTTGCTCCTGCGGTGCACCCTCTCTCCGCGCTGTCGACGGCAAATTGCCGTCACGCCTCCAATTCCAATTCCGCCAGGATGGGCGCACAGCGCCCGCAAACTTCCGGATAGTCGGCGTCACGCCCGACATCCTCCCTGGTGTGCCAGCAGCGCTCGCACTTCTGTCCCTCTGCGGCTGCGACCGCGACCGCCAACGCCTCAAAGCGGAAGGCGTCCGCCGGAGCTTTCTTCGCGCTTCCTTGCAGCTGAACGTCAGACACGATCAGCAGTTCTTTCCACTGTTCAGTGGAGAGCGGCCCCACACCGCTGTCCATGAGCCCGTACAATTCCACGCGGGCGCCCAGCGACTGCCCGATGCGCTTGTCCTGACGGGCGGTTTCGAGCGCCTGCAAGACGAGGTTCCGGACATGCAGAATCCGGTCCCAGGACTGGGCAAGGTCGTCGCGTCTGTACGACTCCGGGAGCTTCCGCCACTCGGACAGTTGCACCGTCGGCAACTGCGCGTCGGAACAGTAACTCCAGATCTCTTCGGCGGTAAACGTCAGAATGGGCGCGATCAGGCCAAGCAGCGCGTGCAGGCACTCATGCATGACGGTCTGCGTGGCGCGACGCACCCGTGAATTGGCCCGCTCTACGTACAGCGCGTCCTTGGCCACATCGAGATAGAAACTGGACAGGTCGCTGGCGCAAAAATTTTGCACCGCCTGGTAGACCACATGAAACTCGTAAGCCCTGTACGCCTCCATGCACTTTTGCTGCAGCCGCGCCAGCCGATCCAACAGAAAATGGTCAATGTCGCGCAAGTCATCATAGGGCACCCGGTCCGCCTCCGCGAAATCAGACAGATTGCCGAGCAGGAAACGAAACGTGTTGCGCATCTTGCGGTACACTTCCGACACCTGTTTCAGTATCGAATTGGAGATGCGCACGTCCGCGCGGTAATCGACGGAGGACACCCACAATCGCAGAATATCGGCGCCCAACTGATCGATGACCTCCAGCGGATCAATGCCGTTGCCGAGGCTCTTTGACATCTTGCGTCCTTCTCCATCCACGATAAATCCGTGCGACAGCACTTGCCGATACGGCGCCTGCCCCGTCACGGCGACCGCCGTGGACAATGAGGAATTGAACCAGCCCCTGTACTGATCGGACCCCTCCACATAGAGATCAGCCGGCCATGACAACTCGGAACGCTGCCAAAGCACAGCCATATGGCTGGAACCGGAATCAAACCAGACGTCCATGATGTCCGTCTCCTTGCGCCACTCTGCGCCTCCGCACGCGCACACAGCATCCGGCGGCGCCAGTTCCGCCGCGGTTTTTGCGAACCACGCCTGCGAGCCGTGCTCCGCAAAGAGCTCTGCCACATGCTCTACCGACGCGCGGGTCAACAGCGGCGCTTCGCATGATTCACAGTAAAAGACGGGGATGGGAACCCCCCACGAACGCTGCCTGGAGATACACCAGTCCGCCCTGTCCGCGACCATGTTGTGAAGCCTGATCTTGCCCCAGGGGATTGCCCAGTCGACCCGTTCAATTTCCTGGAGAATATTGTCCCGAAACGCTTCAATGGACGCGAACCATTGTTCTGTGGCCCTGTAAATAACGGGATTCTTGCAACGCCAACAGTGCGGATACTGATGTTCAAGCTTATGATTGGCGAGCAGCGCGCCCTGATCCGCCAGCGCCGCCATGATCGCCGCATTCGCCTTCGCATAAAACAGGCCGGTGAAAGGCGCTCCTTCTTCCGTAAAGTGTCCACGGTCATCAATGGGGGCGAAGATCGGGAGCCCATAGCGCAGTCCGATCTGGTAATCGTCCATGCCGTGACCCGTCGCCGTATGCACGGCGCCGGTGCCCGCGTCGAGCGTGACGTGCTCTCCCATAACCACCAGCGAATCGCGGTCATACAGAGGATGTTTGGCGACCAGCCGCTCCAACTCCACCCCTTTATGCGTACTGATGACGCGCATGGGCTCATCCTGCCACCCGAGTTCGTTCAGCACCTGGGCGACGAGCGCCTGGGCGACGAGCAGCTTGCGCCCTGCCACTGCGATCAGCGCATAGTCAAAGTTGGGGCCAAGTGCGATGGCCACATTGGCCGGAATCGTCCATGGGGTCGTGGTCCAGATCACGATCTCGGCGTCGTCGGGAAGTATGGAGCCGCCGCTGCGCAACGCAAAGGCGACGTAGATTGAGGGGGACACCCGGTTCTCATACTCAATCTCCGCTTCTGCGAGCGCCGTTTCGCACGACGGACACCAGTAGACGGGTTTGCGTCCCTTGTAGATGTATCCCCGTTCCGCCATCACGCCGAACACGCGCACCTGGGCCGCCTCGTACGAGGGATCCATGGTCACATACGGATGGTCAAAGTCTCCCCGTGCGCCGAAGCGCTGGAACTGCCGCTTCTGCAGTTCGATGTAGTCCCGCGCGTAATCGGCGCACGCCTGCCGGAACGCCACGATGCCAACGTCGTGGCGATTCAGCTTTTGAGCCTTGATAATCGCGTTTTCAATCGGCAGCCCGTGCGTGTCCCAGCCGGGCACATACGGCGCGTCATACCCATCCATGGAGCGCGACTTGACAATGATGTCCTTGATGATTTTATTCAGCGCATGACCAAGATGCGCGTCGCCGTTTGCATACGGCGGCCCGTCGTGCAGGATGAATTTGGGTTTTCCCTTCTTGCTTTGCTGCACCAGGTCATAGAGATCAAGTGCACGCCATTTGTCCAGTATTTCAGGTTCCCGCAAGGGTAGATTGCCGCGCATCGGAAAGTCCGTGTGCATGAGATTTAAGGTTTTGTCGTATTCCATCGTCATTCCTCCACATGTACGTTCACCCATAAAACAAAAAAGCCCGCATCCCCATAGGGGCGCAGACCGAAGTCGCGAGGTACCACCCTAATTCACGAAGCAGGAAAGACAACACTTCCACTTCGCCTCATTGGCGACGCTCTAACGGGCGTGATCCGGCACAGTTACTGACCAACCTGTTCAAGTCGGCGTTCGCTTCGCGTCTCCAGGACGATCTTCACACGGCAGCCGCTGACTTGGCTCTCACCTCACCCAAGTTCTCTTTGCAGTTCGCGCCGTGCTACTGTTCCTATCATCGACCACAATCTTGCACTTGTGCCTACAGTACACGAAAACCGGTCTGATCGCAAGCCCCAACGTCACTTCTCAAGCGCCGATATGAATTCTTCATCCGTTAATCCCGCCTGTTTTAAAATCCTTCGCAGGGTTCCAATTTTGACATCTTGATTACCGTGAACCGGTACAGGGAACGGAACACCGACTCCGGCTTTATGGAGAATATGATGAGAGCCCTGAATACGAATCACTCGCCATCCCAAAGACTCCAAGAGGCGAACCATTGTCTTGCCTGATACGCACGGCAAGTCAGACATATCATACCTCCACTTCACGCACTTCTGCGGTGAGTGGCATGTTTAACCCGCGACGCGCTTCCAAACACCCTGCAATGGCCTCTTTGATGTTCTCCAACGCTTCTTCCTCCGTATCGCCCTCTGAAAAGCAACCCGGAATTGCAGGACATTCCACAACGAACCCCCCGCTTTCATCCGGCGTGAGAATGACCTGAAATTTCACGTTTCTATCACCGCCCACAAACTCCCTGCCATAAGGAATATGCGAAGCAGTATGCACCGATGCTTGCGAACGTATACGCTCTGAATGGGATTGTACTTTTCGAAGCGAAGTCTTTGATTGCGTCATTGCTCATTTCACCTCGCAGCGTTCATTGTTCGCAGTCTATTCCACCCGCGCTTCCGTCAGTTCGTCCCACTCCGTGGATTTGAGCAATTCCATCTGCGCCTGCATGAGCGAGTGGAAGCGCGCTCTGAACACTGCGGCCTGTTTCTTTACCTCATCAAGTTCCATGGCTGTTTTGCGCGCCTTGTTCAAAGCGTCCTGGACGATCCGGTCCGCGTTCTTCTCCGCTTCGCGCACCACGAGCTGCGCTTCCTTGCGGGCGTTTTGCTTCAACTCCTCAGAGGTCTCCTGCGCCAGCATGATGGATTTTCCGAGAGAGTCCTCCATCATCCGGAAGTTTTTGACCTGCTCTTCCATCTGTGAATACTTTTCCTCAAGTTCCTTGTGTTGCCGGATCAACGCCTCATAATCTTTGATGACCCTGTCGAGAAAGTCGTTCACCTCGTCTTCGTTATAGCCGCGCAAAGACCGTTTAAACTCTTTGTTGTGAATATCAAGGGGGGTCAAAGGCACGATGGGTCTACCTCCTACTATAAATCTGGCAACCTAACGGTCAACTTTAGCCACATATTCGACATGCCATGACCAAATTCCTCTATTTTCATCATCAGGTATAACGGCCTATGCGGACAAATGTGCGCCCGCTGCGCGACTGCCCCTGCACGAGAAGAACGCGCGCCCGTCCCTTGCCCCTGAGCGACACGATATCGCCAACCTCGATTTCTTCCGCTGGATCGGTGCAGACGGCAAAATTCAACTGTACGTCCCCTGACCTGATGGGCGCCAGGGCTTTTGTTCTCGACAGACCATACGCATGCGCCACAAACGCATCCAAACGCAAGCTCTGCATCGTTACGACCCGTTCAATCAAAACGGGAGGCGCAATCCCCGCGATCTCGTCGTTCGAAACGAGGTCGGCCCGAATCGGCGTGCGGCCCGCCCGCTCCCAGCTTCCCAGAAGGACGGGCGCAATGGCTGTCTTGCAAAATACATAGACCCCGCCCGACGCGGCAAATGCGATATCGCCTATGCGATCCCGTTTGACGCCCTGGCCGAGCAACGATCCGAGATAGTCCCCGTGGCCCGGCGGTGGATTGCCGGCCGCGGGTTCGACCCTCAGGCAGGCGATCGCAAAATCGCTGTCCTGCGGACTGCGCCCGTGCGCCTCGTGAAAACAGCCACAGACCCGTTCCGCGTCTCCGTACCCGCCGTATGTACGCCATAAAACTCCTTCTGAAGCGGCGACAGCCATGCCGATCGCGGCCTCGCGAGGCGTCAGAAAATCAGTCGCCGCCACTTGCCCCGTGGTTCGCGCCCGCGCGGCCCACTCTTCGAATCGTTTGGCGAGGATCTGTTCGGACGGCCGAAAGTGAACCCTCGCTTCATCGCGCATGTATGGTCAAACCTGCCTTTGTCCCCGTGTCCGCTCCTACGATAAGCCAAACAATTGCAGAATATATTCCAACACCCACAGCAATCCGTTTTCCGCAAAATAATACGCGATCACGGCGACGATGAGCGATAGGTCCAGATAGCCGCCGCCAATTCTCACCGGAGGGATAAACCGGCGAAACAAAGAGAGATACGGTTCTGTCACACGAATGATGGCGCGTCCAATGCCCATCGACGCGACGTCCGGAAACCATCCGATCAGCATGCGCGCCAAGATGCAGTACCAGTATAGATTCATGACCCACAAAACAAATTGACCGATCAAATCGTCACCTCAAGTGCGCTCTGCCTTCACCTGCTAAATATTCGCTCATCGTGCCTTGAATATCCACGTTCTCAGGCGCACAGAGAAAGATGTGATGCCCCAGTTTCTGCATGCTTCCACCAAGGGAGTACACGCACCCGCTCATAAAATCGACGACCCGCAGCGCCTGATCGTAGGGCGCGCGATGCAAATTGACAATGACAGACCGATGCGCTTTCAGATGGTCGGCGATCATCTGGGCGTCGTCGTAAGAACCGGGCTCCGCGAGAATCACGCGCACTTGCTTTTGCGTGTGCAAATTGACCACTGTACCGCGACGTCCGGGGACGACGGGTTCCGTCTCGGGTTCATAGGCGTTGTCTTCAATCAGGGCCTCTTCTTCCCCTTCGTCGTCGCCCAGCCCCAGGAGGTGCATGACGCGGTCAAACATGAAATCACATCCCCTCTTGATGAATCTATCAACCTTTAAGATACACTATTACTGCGCGTTCGGAAAGGGGGTGATCAAGCGCCGAAGCCGCGCGTTATATGTCCGTGTGAAGTATTATCAGAACAACCGGGATCCCTGGATCAGAAACCTCTTGATCCTTGGGCGAGTTTGGCGCGAATACACCACGTATAGCGTCACCAAGCGTGGTTGCGGCGTCCGGTTGCCCACGTATGACGCCAACTCACCAAACTGTCGCAAGAGCGAACCTTTTTACCACGCTTCGGGCGCAACCAGCAGGCGGCCCACGCGCACCATGGTCGCTCCCTCTTCCACCGCAATGTCAAAGTCGCCCGACATCCCCATGGACAGTTCCGGAAGCGACAATCCGCTCGCCGTCCGCAGGCGGTCCCGCAACAGCCGCAACGCTGCAAAATCCTGGCGCGCATCCTCGGGATCGTCCACCTGGCGGCCGATGGCCATCAGACCTCTCACCGCGAGGCCAGACTGCGTCGTGCAGTGCCGCAGCAGATCGAGAGCCGAATCCGGCGCAACTCCCGATTTCTGCTGTTCGCCGGATACGTTCACCTGCAGGAGCACCGCCACAGGTGTGCCCAGTTCCCTCGCGGCTCGCCCAATCTCATCGGCCAGCCGCGGGCGGTCGACGCTGTGAATCCAGCGAAAATGGCGCACCACCGCCATCACTTTGTTGCGTTGCAACGGTCCGATAAAATGCCATGCGGCCTCCGGCAACGCCTCCACCTTGACGCTGGCGGACTGCCACCGATTCTCGCCGAAGTCTTCCAGCCCCTCCGCCCGAAGCGCCCGCACCCGCTCGACGTCCACATACTTCGTGACCGCGATCAGACGCACCGCGTCATGACAGCGGCCTGCTTTGTCCTGCGCCTTCCTGATCCGCTGCGAGATCATGGCCAAACGTTCACGAACCTGCCGTCTGTAATCCGCATCAGTCCACTGCACGTGATCGGAATCACTCCTTTAGACAGATGAATCCACCCTGGCGACCGGTCACGCCATTGTCGCGTCGATGCGAAAAGTATCCGCCCATGCAACTGGTGCAGACGCTTGTGTCCAGGACGTGGTCCGGATGGACGCCGAGCGAAGCCAGCTCATGGATGCAAAGCGTGGGCAAATCAAGCATGACCGCGCCCATGGAACCTGCGGACCGGACTAGCTCAGGCGCCTTTGCGCCACTGGAAAAGCGGCGATACGCAGACTTCACGGCCCTGATCACGGGCTGGCCCACCTCGTAGCAGCACCCGCGAATCGTCGGCCCGATCACCGCCCTGATGCGCTCGGGCTGTGCGCCGAGCTCTTCCATGGCCCGAATCGTTGCCGTCACCACACCCTCCGTTGCCCCTCGCCACCCCGCATGGGCGACGGCAACCACCGAACTGCGGGAGTCGGCCAAGAGGAGCGGCGCGCAGTCGGCCGTGAGCACCGCCAGCGCAATCGCGCGCTCCCGTGTGACCATGGCGTCGACGCCGGGCAACGCATCGCCATGATCGAAAGCGCCGCGCCCTCCGAGCTGGCGATCAACGACTGCAACCGCCTTTCCATGCACCTGCTGCGCATATGTGATGTGCGCGGGGTCGACGGGCAGGCGATCGGCCACAAGCGCGCGGTTGCTCCATACATCCGTCGGCCGATCGGGCACGTGCAGACCCACATTGAGCGATTCAAAAGCGCCCCTGCTCACACCGCCGCGACGGCCGGAAAAGCCGGCGGCAACGTTTACACCCAACCATTTGCCCACGCTAAGCCACTGTGCCAAGCACCGCACCTCCGTACCGTGACACCTACATCCTACCACAAAATCGCCGCAAAAAAGACCGGTCGCCCGGTCAGTACCCGCTGGACTGTCCGCTGGCGCGGCTCCCGGCGAGATAGGTCGAACCGGATGCTCCGCCGTCCTGGCGCATGTCCACCAACACCACATCCGATCCGATTTTCACGATCTGCGTCCAGGGAATCACAACCTCCTCCCCGCTCGCAAGCAACCCAAAGAATCTGCTCTCGCCAGGAATGATCATCGCCCGCAAGAGACCACTCTCCAGATCGATGTCAAGATCCCCGATGGCGCCCAGTTTTCTTCCATCCACAATGTTGATCACGTCTTTGGCCTGCAGTTCTGAAGCCCTCATTCGCCATCGCCCCGTTTTCGGCGGCAACCGCAGCGGCTGCACTCTCTCTAGCCTATGACAGCGAGCGGCAAGTCTTGACGGTTGACTTCTTCCCCCACGCGGGGATCTATTTGCGGGGATCTATTTGATGTACTTTTGCATGTGCACGATGGCGGCTTTCTCCAGGCGGGATACCTGCGCTTGCGAGATGCCGATCTCATCGGCCACTTCCATCTGTGTCTTACCCTCGAAAAATCGCATCGACAAAATCCGTTTCTCGCGATCAGACAGCCTTCTCATGGCTTCCTTGATCGCGATGCCCTCGATCCAGGTGCTGTCCTGATTTTGCTCGTCGCTGATCTGATCCATGACATAGATCGGATCCCCCCCATCATGATAAATGGGTTCAAACAGCGAGACGGGATCCTGAATGGCGTCAAGGGCAAACACGACTTCTTCCTTGGCGACCTCCATGGCCTGCGAGATTTCCGCGATGGTCGGCTCACGCAGATTTTGACTCGTCAAACTATCACGTATTTGCAGCGCTTTATAGGCGATGTCCCGCAGTGATCGACTCACGCGAATCGGGTTGTTGTCGCGCAGATAACGCCTGATCTCGCCGATGATCATGGGAACAGCGTAAGTGGAGAATTTCACGTTTTGGCTAAGGTCAAAATTATCAATGGCCTTCATGAGTCCGATGCAGCCTACTTGAAACAGGTCGTCGACGTATTCCCCCCGGTTGTTGAAACGCTGTATCACGGACAGGACCAGGCGCAGGTTGCCGTTCACAAGTTTCTCGCGCGCAGCCGTCTCTCCAGACTGCAGGCGCGTAAACAGGTCTCTCATCTCCGCATTGGTTAAAACGGGAAGCTGGGATGTATTGACACCGCAAATCTCGACTTTATTGCGCTTCAAGGTCTTCCCCCCACGGCACCATTCCGGTTCAATTCGTGTACCAGTATGTCCTGGGGAGGGAGAATTATGCAGCTATATCATCTTGTTGAATTCTTTGCGCAAACGCTTGATGATGCGTTTTTCCAGCCGCGAAATGTAAGACTGTGAGATGCCCAGCAGATCTGCGACATCTTTTTGCGTCATTTCCTTTTCACCAATCAAACCAAAACGCAGTTCCATGATTCTGCGTTCCCGTTCCGTCAGTTTGTCGAGAGCTCCGTAGAGCAGAGTTCGGTCAACTTCTTCCTCAATGTCCTTATAAATGGTGTCGCCTTCCGTTCCCAGGACGTCTGACAGCAACAATTCATTGCCGTCCCAGTCCACATTGAGCGGCTCATCAAACGAAACTTCCACCCTGATTTTATTGTTTCTGCGCAGAAACATCAAAATCTCATTTTCGATACAGCGAGACGCATAGGTGGCGAGTTTGATTTTCTTTTCGGTGTCAAACGTGTTGACAGCCTTGATCAGCCCAATCGTTCCAATGGACACCAGGTCCTCGATATTGATCCCCGTGTTTTCGAATTTGCGCGCGATGTATACGACCAGGCGCAAGTTGCGTTCAATAAGCAGCGACCGGACGGCCTCATCGCCGCCAGGCAGCCGCTCCAGCAAAAATTCTTCTTCCTCGCGCGTCAGTGGAGGCGGCAAAGCCTCGCTCCCGCCGACATAGTGGATCGAATCAGGACCAGCGCCCAGTCTAAGCAGAATGCGAAGAACGAGTAGCCTCACCTGAAGGCGTATGCGAATCGGCATCAACACTGCTCTCTCCCCCTTCTACGAGTAAAGTCGCGACGCTGGCGGGCAGGATGCAGTCGTACTCATCTCCCCTGGAGAGCTGGTGCAGTTGCACTGCGATCAGAATGGGTTTCAGGGACACTGCGCCAGTATCCTGAAGCGCCACGGCTTCGTCAGGTCGAAACGCCAGCAGATGCCCGCCGTGTCCACCCACGCCACGATAGGGCACGATGCTGATGCGACTCGCAAACTGTTCCAGATTGGCGCTCTGGCCATACAGCGCCTGCAACGGATCTTGCCAGCGCGAAATGGCGGAAGCCAACCCGGCGGGAAGCAGTTCCGCAACCCGATCGGCCTGCGCCACCGCCACCGGTATTCGTGTTACCGGATCGACGAGCGTATTGCCCGTATCAAGCAACGCTCTCACCTCAACGCACCGTTCCCCCACCGACAGGCGCATGACGACCATTTGTCCGCTGTCGCGCCTGCGCTGCACCGCATACCCCCACAGCGCGCGAACTGTCATCAGCGCCGTCGGCAGTCCAATCACCAGTCCAAGAGTGGACATGCCAGTCCACCAGGCAATCTGTCCATGAATCAACATCAGACCGGAAAATGCGGACGACCGCGGCGCAAACAGGCTATCCAATCCATAGGCCGCACCCGCAGCGGCGAAGGTGACGGCGTAAAACGCCGCCGTCAATCTGGCCATGCGCAGCAGCCGAGAGTAGCTATACCGCGACACTATTCGAACGGAGAACGCGATATTCACCATGACCAGCGAACAAAGCCATTTCCACAGAAACGCCCGCAGCCACCCGACGCCGGGAAATAATGTGGCCACCGCATACAGTGATCCCACGCTCGCCGCAGCGATGGCCCTGCGCATCGAAATGCGATGGCGCAACAAAGAAGCCGTGATCAGCAGCAGACAGGCATCGACGCAAAGATTGACAGCAAATGCAACATCCACGTAGACGACCACATGAGAACCCCCTGCGGGTGAGTGCCCACAGTATAGTACATGTGTATTGCGAAGTTTGTCAGAACTTGCCCCTGTCAACAAGAAAAGAATCGACATAAAAGTGCCTGTTCAAAAAGGGGTCAGGTAAGCCCCGCGCAGTGCAAGGAAGCGAGCCAAGAATGCGGACCGAGCGTACGTTTTGGGTACGTGAGGGAGCATTCTTGGCGCTGACGCAGCAATGCGCCAGGGAGTTCTGACCCCTTTTTGAACAACCTCATAAAACAGTAGGCTGCTCTCGTTGGAGGTGACACCAGGCGCTCCGCTGCCGCCCACGAATGCATCGCGCTGCCCAGTTACGCGCGTTGAAGCGGACGTCCGACGCTCCCGGCGCAGCCCCCTGCAGGACAAGAATCCGCCCGGACCATTCGGGGTCCAGGCGGATTCTTGTCCACACGTCCTTTTCAGGCGTCTGCGCAACTCGCCGTGCGGGGAGAACTGCGCGCGACGCCCCGCATACACAACGACGCGTCTATGAACGGGGATTTTGTCGATTGCGCAAAAAAGCCGGGATCTCCAGATTGTCACTGGACACAGGCGGTCCCGACTGGCCCTCCGGTTTGCGCAGAATGGGCTTTGGCGCAGCGGTGCTTGGACGGTGCTCAAAACCCGTGGCAATCACAGTAACGATCAGTTCGTCCTTAAGATCGGGCTTGATCACAGCGCCAAAGATCAGATTCACTTCCGCATCGGCAGCCTCAGCCACGATATCGGCGGCTTCGGTCACCTCGAACAACGTAAGATTTTCCCCCCCGGCAACCTGAATCAAGACACCGCGGGCGCCGTCGATGGATGTTTCCAACAATGGGCTGCGAATGGCTTTTTGAGCAGCCTCCGCCGCCCGCTTCTCGCCGCTCGCCACGCCTATGCCCATGAGAGCGGACCCGCGTTCGGTCATGATCGTTTTCACATCGGCAAAGTCAACGTTGATCAACCCAGCTTCCGCGATCAGGTCAGAGATTCCCGACACACCCTGGCGGAGCACATTATCCGCTTCGCGAAAAGCATCCAGCATCGGCGTATTTTTCTCGACGATTTCCAGCAGTCGGTCATTCGGGATGACGATGAGCGTATCCACTTTCTCTTTCAGCGCGGAGATGCCGTTCTCCGCCTGCGTCAAGCGGCGGCGACCCTCAAAAGTAAATGGTTTTGTCACGACTCCCACGGTCAGGGCGCCCAGTTCTTTCGCGATCTCCGCGATCACCGGCGCGGCCCCCGTTCCTGTCCCCCCGCCCATGCCTGCCGTAACAAACACCATGTCGGCGCCCCGCAAGGCGTTCATGACCGCTTCCCGGCTCTCTTCAGCAGCTCGTTTGCCTATGTCCGGGTTGGCCCCTGCGCCAAGACCGCGAGTCAGTTTTTCGCCGATCTGAATGCGATCGGGCGCTTTTGAGAGATGAAGAGCCTGCGCATCCGTGTTAACCGTGATAAAATCCACATTGCGGACGCCCGACTCGATCATTCGGTTCACCGCGTTGCACCCGCCTCCGCCCACGCCGATGACCTTGATATGCGCCAGCGAATCCAGTTCAAAATCGAACTCCAACATCACACGTCCTCCTTGACGCCCTATATGACACGCACGAAATATACAACTAGATGAAGTCTTGAAACCAATTCTTGATCTTCTGCAGAATGCTCACGCCGCGTTTGGACCGCCTTGGTTGTGAGGTTGCCGCGACCGCCTGTTTTTGGTAATATCTGGACACATACTTGATCATCCCGACACAGCCCACATAGGATGGATCGCGCACACCCACATAATCGGGAATCGCTATGCGAACCGGTCCACCCAGTTCCTGTTCCGCCAGTCTGTCGGCCCCTCTGAGCAGCATCGATCCCCCGGACAGCACGTAACCGCTTGGCAGCCCCCTCGGGTACCCCATCCGTTCCACCTCGCCCCGGACCAAAGAGAAGATCTCCTGCACACGAGGCTCAATAATATACGCGAGTTCGACCGCTGTACACTCCCGATCCATACTACTACCTATTCGCGATACCTTGAATTTCTCCTCTTCACGCGCTGAGGAAACCTGCGCGACGCCGTGCCGGCACTTGGCCGCTTCCGCAGCGTCCGTGCCCGTTTGCAGACCGACGGTGATATCGCTCGTCACGCTGTCGCCGCCGACGGGAATGACCGCAAAACGTTCCAATGTACCGCGTTCAAACACCGAAATCGTCGTCGATCCTGCGCCGACGTCGACAAGCACCACACCGAGTTTCCTCTCATCATTGGTGAGCACCATCCCGGCTGCGGCAAGCGGCATGAGAACCGTTCCGGCCACCTCGATATCCGCCCGCTCCACGCACCGCAAGAGATTATGCAGGACCGTGCGCGAACCCGTAACGACGTATGTATCAACCTCGAGGCGCACTCCGATCATGCCCCGGGGATCGGTCACCTCCTGCAGCCCGTCGACCGTGAATTCACGGGGCACAACATCCACGATCTCCCGTTCCGTAGGCAAATTGATCACACGGGCCGCTGCGAGGACCCTTTCCACATCCTCATCGCCAATCTCCCGATCGACTGCGGAAACCGCCACGATGCCATGACTGGGTTGCAGGGAGATATGACTGCCCGACACCCCGACGTAAGCGGCCCCAATCGATATGCCCACCATGCGCTCTGCATGGTCCACTGCCGCCCGGATCGCCGTCACCGTCTTGTCGATGTCGACGATAGCCCCTTTTTTTATCCCATCGCTCTTTGCCGTACCAACCCCGATAATATTGACATTCAATCCGTCAAGCTCTCCGATGATCGCACGGACTGTCGAGGTTCCAATGTCCAATCCGACAATGATATCTCCCTTGGTCAAGGAGTGGCACTCCCTTCTCCAATCAACTTCCCAGAAACCGTCTCTATACATATACCAATCTATCTTAGCATGAAAGTGTCTACTGTTGGGAAGGGATTTTTTTACGCTGCAAAACCTGATGACGAATGGCCGCCAGATTATTAAAAATCCGAACGCCGAAGGCAACCACGGCGGCCAATGTGAGATCGACGCCAAGCAGCGAGCCGATGAACGCCAAAGCGGCGGCGAGCAGCGTATTGGAGAAAAAACCCGTCAGGAACACGCGCGGATCAAACCGCTGCTGCAATCCGGCATTGACGCCGCCAAACACGGTGTCCAGAGCGGCCAGAATCGCCACCGACAGATAGGCCGCATACTGAATCGGCAGGCGAACATTGACCGCCATTCCGACAGCCAGGCCAACCAACAATCCAAGCACCGGCACAATCGCCATTCTCATCTCACATACCTACCTCCGTAGCGTACTTGCCAGGCAACGGCCCCGTGTATGCTGGCACGGTGATTGGGCCCCTGCGAAACAGGGAGACGGCAAAGGATTGCTCCAGGATGTTGAACTGCTGCCCGAGCGCCTCCGCAGTCAAGATCGCGGCCAATCGATCGGGTGCACCGATCGCAGCGATCTCGTATGGCGCAAGAACGGGTTGCCCATTCACCTGCACAACGCCGGAAAATGGATCGGCGCTCGCCGAGAGCCCATGCACGGACCGGATGCTGGATGTGGCGACAAGCCGCTGTCCGTTGATGGCGACAGCCTGCGCGCCGGCCGCCTGAAGCGCGCCGACAACCATCTGCAGTTGGGTCGCCTCATCCACGGAGGTCAGCCCGGCAATGGTCGGCAACTTGGGGTCAAAGGCGATGCGGATGCGGACGCCGGGCCCGGAAAGCGGCGTTAAGCCCGCCTGTTTCTCCAGATGGACAAGTTCCCGGCGCAAATCAACTAAACCAACCCTGGCGTGTCCGGACACCTCCTCCAGCGCATGCAGTTGGGCATCGCCCGCGGCCAGCGCGCGCGTCAACACGCCAGTTCTGGCTAAAGCCGCGTTCAGAGCCTCACTCTGCGACAGATACGAGGTGTACGCCTGTACTGCGGGGGTGCGGTCAACGTGAAATTCCAACCCCAGCAAAATTCCGAGCGTCACGCTCACGCCAAACAACGCTTTCAGGGAGACAGGCGTCATGGCAACGCCTCCCCGGTCTGCGCAAAAAGCGCGGGTTCGTAGGCGGGGACCCGAATGCGCCGCTTCTGCTGCGGCCTCGTCACATGCAGACCCCGGTTTGCGCCGCGCAGCGCGTCGAGCACTCCGCCAGGCAGGTTGAGGGCGGCCGCCAGCACAGAACTGTCGCCGATCGCGCGAATGACAAAGGGCGGGCCCAGACGCATATTCCCCACGCGCACCACGGGCCCGATGCAGTACACGCCGGTTTGCGCCGTGATGCGCGCCGAATTGATGGACACAGCGTCCGCGCCGGCGACAAACAGTTCATTCACCACCGAACGCAGATCCCAGTCATGGGTGAGAAACTGCGCAAGGTCAGGGCCGCTCATGCGACCGTCCGAGATGGTGACGACAACGCCGGGGCCTGTGAGCGCCACTGTTCCCGCCAACACCCGCGCCGCATGCAATTGGCGTTCCACAAGAGCCGTCGCGCCTCCCCGCCGAAGGGCGTCCGACTGCAGCGCCAGTATGTTGCGCATGACGCCGCTTTCCCGTCTTCGCAGCGCCTGGTTTACGTTGTCGACCGCCGCGAGACGCGCGCTCACGCTGGAGACATCAGGCAATGCCGACCATATGGCGGCGCCGCCCAGCGCCACATCGTGATACTGCACGGACACCATCAGGCCAAATACCGCTGCGACAATGGTCCACGAGCCGACAACCCGTCTGCGGAGAGGCGCATTCGTCGCGGTGCGCGGCGATTCTTTCACGTCCCGAACCCTCCTCTTTCCGGAAAATCGATCGTCCCTGGCGGGTCAGAACGGAGCGTGCGGGTCTATTTGCGATACGGCTTGTACACTCCGTTTTTGCTCGAAATCAGGTCCACCAGGCCGGGTCCCACATGCATCAGCGCCAGTTTGCGCCGAATCGCGTCGTAGAGAGCCAGCGAAGCGCGAATATGACCGATCGGCATGCGAATCTCAAAGCCGTCGCGCGTAAACGCCAGAATGCCGAGTTGGCCGTTCATTGGTTCCACATGCAGTTCCGAGAGTTGAGCCACCTCTGCCAGAGGCACGCCCGGCAGTTGCCGACAGACCGCGAGCAGTCCGGGATTTTGCAGCTTGCTGCCCAAACTGATGGACAATGGTTGCGATGTAGACAGAATCGGTTTGCTTACGCCAATGCCTGTGGTGTTATTTTCCAAAACCATTCCGTCAGTCAGCACCGTGTAAAAGCCCCCGTTTGCCTCCAGCAAGCCCGCCACAGAGCGCTCTGCCACGACGATGGTCACAGACCGACGGAAAAAATTGCGCTCGATGCGCGCGCTTCGCAACAGCGGGAAGTCCGCCAGCAAACGATGCTCCGCTGCCGCGATCGGCACCTTAAACAGATTCTGTCCAGCCTGTATCCCGGTGTCGCGGATCAATAATGCGGCCGCAATGTCTGGGGCTCCGGTCACACGAACGGTCTTGACCGTCGCAAGCGGTGAACGAATATAGACCGCAAACAAAACCAGCATGAAAAATATCAAGATGCTCACTGTATATGTGATCCTTCGTCTATGATCAGCGGGCGCCCTTTCGGCCACGTCAAGACTTGACTCCCTTCAACGGCGGACCTCTTCGCAGGGAAAAATGGGGTACAGCGCATAAGACCTGCACCCCAACATAGAGACAAGCTTCATGCGACTAGGGGACATGTGATAAACCGAAATTTGGCAGGCGCGGTGCGGTACATATAGTGTTTGATTAAAGCCTCAAACACTATATGTGGGATCATAACGCCTGCTGCGCGAACTTTATCACATGTCCTCTAGGCGTCCGCCTTTTTCACGATCCGTCGCAATGCATCTCTCTCTCTGGCGATACGGGCTCCCAGACCGCGCAGTTGCAATTCCAGCGCCTCATAACCGCGATCGATATGGTGAATCCGCTCAACCACCGTCGTGCCTTCCGCCGCCAGTCCGGCCAGCACCAGCGCCGCACCGGCGCGCAGATCGGTGGCCTCGACCACCGCCCCCGACAGTTCCTTTACCCCCCGTACAAAAGCGGAACGCAGATCAACCTTGATCGACGCACCCATCCGCTGAAGTTCACTGACGTGTTGAAAGCGATCCTCAAACACCGTCTCTGAAATGACGCTGATTCCGCTCGCCAGCGTCAGCAGAGACATGAAAGGAGCCTGCAGATCCGTCGGAAAGCCGGGAAAGGGAGCGGTCTGGATACGATCCACAGCCCGCAATGCGCCCGTGCGTTTGACATCCAGTATATCATGCGAAACAGTGACCTGCACACCTGTTTCGCGCAATTTGGTGATAACAGCCGTCAGGTCCGCGGCCCGCACGTTGCGCAACTGCACATTCCCCCTAGTCATCGCAGCCCCCAGCAGCAGCGTGCCTGCCACAACGCGATCCGGCGACACCGCGAATTCACAACTGGCCAGGCGCGGCACACCTTCAATCGTGATCGTGTCTTCCCCGGCGCCGCGCACCCGCGCGCCCAGTTTCACAAGAAATGCCGCCAAGTCCCGGATCTCTGGTTCCCGCGCCGCATTGCCGATGACCGTCTCCCCGTCCGCCAGCGCGGCTGCCATCATCAGATTCTCTGTCGCGCCGACGCTTGGGTAGTCAAGAAAGATCGTGGCGCCATGCAAGCGATCCGCCCGGCATTCGATAAACCCGTGCCGATCGATGATCTCCGCGCCCAGTAGTTCCAACCCCTTCAGATGGAAGTCGATCGGGCGGGATCCAATCGTACAGCCGCCCGGTTTGGAGACCCGTACGGACCCAAACCGGCCGAGCAGGGGGCCCATCAAGAAAATCGACGAGCGCATGAGCCGCATCAAATGCTCGGGCACGTCCGTCGTGTGGATCGTGCGAGGATCCACAGTCACATTCCCCTTGTCATAGGTCACGCGGGCGCCCAGTGAGCGCAATATGTCCAGCATGACATGGATGTCGTCCAGATTCGGCACATCGTGCACAACGGTTTCGCCATCAGCCATAACCACCGCCGCCAGAATTGGCAGGGCAATATTCTTTGACCCATGTACCCGTATCGAACCAGTGAGACGCTCACCGCCTTCAATGACCAAACGCTCCACGTTTGTCACCTCCGCGCCTCGTCCTCCCCTACCACTCGCACTTCCGGTTCCAGCTTGACGCCGAACCGCTCCCACACCGCAGTCTGCGCCAGGTTCATGAGCGCCAGCGCGTCGGTCGCCTGGGCTTGGCCCAGGTTCACGATAAAATTGGCGTGGAGATCAGAGATCATCGCGTTCCCGATACGATGACCTTTCAACCCTGCAGCTTCAATCAAACGCGCGGAAAAATCGCCGGCGGGGTTTCGAAACACGCTCCCGCAATTCGGCATTGACAGAGGTTGGGTTGCCGCCCTGCGCTCGCTCCATGCGCGGACGCGCTCCAGCATTTGCGCACGATCGCCGGCCTTGAGGGCAAATGTCGCCTCCACCACCACCAGGCCCTTTTCCTCGACGGCGCTGCGGCGATATGCGAACGCGAATTCCTGCGGCAGCACTTCCATGACCTCTCCAGAGCGATTGATCACCGTGGCCTTTGCCAACACATCCTTGATCTCGCCCCCGTAAGCGCCAGCGTTCATCGTGACGGCGCCGCCCACCGTTCCCGGAATCAAAGAAGCAAATTCCAATCCGGAGAGGCCGCTGCGAATGGCTATATTGGCAGCGGATATGATCGTCCGTCCCGCCAGCGCGGTCAGAGAGCATCCGGACGTTTCGACCGCCGCGAAGCCGTCACCCAGTTTCAGGACAACTCCCCGCATGCCGCCGTCCTTCACAAGCAGGTTGCTGCCCCGGCCCAGGACAAATACCGGCAACTCATGCCGTTTCGCAGTGGCAAGCGCCGCCTTCATCTCCGTCAGCGTATCCGGAATGACCAGTACATCCGCAGGTCCGCCGATACGCCATGTCGTATGTCGGGCCAGCGGTTCATCAAAAAGGACGCGTTGCGCGACGCCTGCGAAGAGCGACTGCAGAGACTGCCGATTCATACCCACACCTTGCCCCTTTCCGCGCCGCGGTCGCCCGCGAAAGCGGCAACTCGGCCGCAGAGCGCAGAGCGCGTCGTCTGACCGATCGGCGCTGTCCGCTGACGTACATCATCATATGTAAGGGCGGCTGCTTGGTGACACTCGCCTATGGGCGTCGCCCGTCCATCAATTCCTGTTGACCCCCGATGCTCCCAAGCTCCGTTACACACAGGCGCAGACTCCCGCCGGTCCTCGCCAGCCCCCGACGCCCGCAGGCGCCAAGCGTCGGTCCTCGTCGCTTCCCGTCCGACGCGGGCGTTCAGGATCCCTGCGTTGTCAACCGCTCGATTTCAGCGCCAATGCGTGTCAGCGCATCCGGTTTCCCCAGCCGCAGGCTCGCCTGCCGCATCTCTTCGAGCACGAAACGATTATGGATCAACTGCTCTGCCATCCGTTTCAACGAATCGCCGTTCAACTGCGCTTCATCGACGAGTTTGGCCGCCCCCGCGTTCACGAGCGCCGCCGCATTGTAGTCCTGATGCCGGTGCGTCACGTACGGCGAAGGAATGAGCACGGCGGGAACGCCCAACGCCGTGACCTCAGCCAGGGTGGTGCCTCCCGCGCGGCTGATCACCAGCGCCGCGAGCGACAGGAGACTCGGCATATCGTGATAGAACGGAACGATCTTCACGTTCGACCCGAGCCTTTCCTGAAGGTTCGCGGTGCGACTCGAAATCTGTTCATAGTGGGTTTGCCCCGTGACCCACACAACCTGATAGTCCATGTCCTCTTTGCCTGACAGCCATGCGAATGTCGCGTCGTTGATGGGCGCCGCCCCGCGACTGCCGCTGGTGATCACCACGAGCGGGCGCCTGCGATCGACGCCAAGACTGGCGATCGTGGCGGTCACATCGTCCGGGGCCATGCGCGTCACCTCGGAAGCGCGCGGATTGCCCGTGACGACGATGCGTTTGGCGTGCCGAAAGGAATCCTTGCCTGCCTCCATGGACAACATCACCGTATCCGCCACTCTGCTCGCCATGCGGTTGGCCAATCCCGCATACACGTCCATTTCCAGAATGGCGGCGGGAATGCGCAGCGAATACG
Source organism: Bacillota bacterium (assembly GCA_021793015.1). Taxonomy (GTDB): domain Bacteria; phylum Bacillota; class Bacilli; order Alicyclobacillales; family SLC66; genus JAKADD01. The sequence goes on along the minus strand of JAJYTO010000003.1, from coordinate 16,076 downwards.
CAGCGAACACCACGGGCGCCACCACATACCCGCCCGTGCCAATCACAAGTTGCGGACGAAATCGCCGTAATACGCGGCGGGCAGTCCACGTACTCGCAATGGCCAGCCAGGCTGTCTTGACAGCTTGCAGGGACAGCGACCGTTTTAGCCCCTGAACCTCGATGAACTCGTACGCAAACCCTGCCCTTGGCACGAGTTCGCTCTCCAGGCCCTGTTTCGTTCCGACATAGAGGACCTCGGCCCCGGGATACCGTTCCCGGAGATAACGTCCGATTGCCAGCGCCGGATAGATATGTCCTCCGGTGCCGCCCCCTGTAAGCACAACCCGCATCTTGTGTCGCCGTCTCCCTCTCTTGTCAACATGGCCGTCGAAACATTCCGCCAGCCTAATAATGGGCGTATCGGGATATATTCATGAGAATGCCCACAGCCGTCAACATCAGTGTCAGGGACGAGCCACCGTAGCTGATGAAGGGCAACGTGATCCCCGTCACTGGCAGCAGACCGATCACCACCCCGATGTTGATGAACACCTGAACCGCGATGACACCGGTCAACCCGGCTGCAAGAAAGCTGCCGAAGCGGTCCGGCGCCCGCATCGCGGTGCGAAGTCCGCGCCAGATCAGCACAGAAAACAACAGAATCGCCGCGGCCGCCCCGACAAAACCCAATTCCTCCGCCAATATCGCAAATATAAAGTCTGTCTGCGGTTCCGGCAAGTAAAAATGCTTTTGCGTACTGTGTCCCAGCCCCACGCCCAGAAGCGCGCCCTGTCCGAGAGCGATCAGCGACATGATGATGTGATACCCGATTCCGCTGCGATACTTCCAGGGATTCATAAACGATGTAATCCGCTCCAGGCGATACGGCGCGGACGCGATCAGCGCCGCAAAAGCGACAAGACCGGTTCCTGCCATGGCCAGCAAGTGCCGCGTGCGCGCACCCGCCACAAAGATCATCAGCATGGTTGCGCCTGCGATCACCGCGCTCTGTCCAAGGTCAGGCTCCAGCATAATCAGACCGATCACCAGCGTCATCATGAGAAGCGGCGGCGCGAGACCGCGTCTAAAGGATAGCATACGATCGGGGTTCCTGCTTAACAACCAGCTATAGAAGATGATCAGACCAAACTTGGCGAATTCAGACGGCTGTATGCCGAACGTTCCGATCCCCAGCCAGGCGCGCGAACCGCCCCGCACCTGGCCCACGTGTGGGATCAGCACGAGGCCCAAAAACAGCACGCACAACAGCATGATCTCCCGGGCGTATTTGGCGAATATTCGATAATCGATCCTGCTCACGGCCTGCATCAGCAACAAACCCAATCCCGCCCAGAGAAGCTGGCGTTTGACATAAAAAAAAGCGTCGTGAAAATGCTCCTGTGACAATACGGTGCTCGCACTGTGGACCATCATGACCCCCAGCGCCAGAAGACATACGGTCACAAGCGGTATCATCAGATCGGCCGGTTGCTGTTTTTGCACGACAAAGCCCCCCACCAGGTACTCGTCCATGCTACAGCATATGCACCGCCTCTTTGAAGATTCGCCCGCGCTCCTCAAAAGACGCAAACATGTCCCAACTCGCCGCAGCCGGCGACAGGAGCACAACATCGCCCGGCTCCGCCAGCGCTGCAGCTTCGCGAACAGCCTCAGGCAGGGAACTCACGGCAAGCGCCGCCGGCACTCCGGCGAGCAGGGCCATCTCAATCATGCGCGGCCCGGATTCGCCGATTGCCAGCACTGCTTTGAGTCGGTTCGCGGCGACCGGAAGCAGCGCGGACAGATCGTCGCCGCGATCCAATCCCCCCAAAATGGCGATGACCGGTTCCGTGAACGATGTGATCGTCTTGATGGTCGCCTGGGGATTGGTCGCCTTTGAATCGTTGACAAACGATACGCCGCCAACCTGACGCACGAATTCCATGCGATGCTCGACCCCGGTAAATTCTCGCAATGTCGCGGCAATCGCCTGTGGGGACGCACCCGCCGCGAACGCAATCGCGGAAGCGAACAACGCATTTTGCACATTGTGCTCGCCGCGCAGCGCGATCTCTCTAACGTCCATGAGCGGCGACGCGCCCCGCATCCCAGGCCCCTCCAGCATGAGCGCGCCGTCCTGCAGGTAAGCGCCTGGCGACACGCGCCGGCATGTGCTGACAAACCACACTTGCGCGACGAATTCCGGGGCCAGATTGGCGACGATCTCCTGATCGCCGTTGAGAATGGCGATGTCACTTTGCGTCTGATTGGAAAACAGCTTCTTTTTCGCATCGATATACCTGTCGAGCGTCCCATGATAATCGAGATGCGCTGGATAGATGTTGAGCAGCGCGGCAATCTTCGGTCGCAGAGAGACGGTTCCCTGGAGTTGAAAACTGGAAAGTTCCGCCACGAGAAAGCGATCGGCAGGCATGTCCAGAGCGACTGCCGAAAGCGGCGTGCCGATATTGCCGGCCACAGTGGCCGGTACGCCGGCCGCGCGCAACATCTGACCGACAAGCGTTGTGGTCGTTGTCTTTCCGTTGGACCCGGTGATGCCAATGATCGCTGCGGCGGTCACCTGGGCGGCGACCTCCACCTCCGTGATCACTGGCACACCGCGAGCCAACGCTCGCATGATGATCGGTCGATCATAGGGAATGCCCGGGTTTTTTACGATCAGGTCACAGCCATCCGCGAGTTCCGGGGGGTGTCCACCGGTGATCACCGTGATCCCCTTCGCTTCCAGCGCCTCTGCATCCGCATCCACGCGATCGCGCGGACTCGCATCGTTGACCGTAACCCGCGCTCCGAGCAGTTGCAACAATTGGGCAACCGCAGCGCCGCTGCGGGCCAGTCCCAGAACCAGCACCGACTTTCCTGAATACTGCAACTTGATCACCTCATCTGGTCCATGACCATCATCCCGGCCTACCGTATGTATAAGTATAGGGCAACCACCGACAGCGCCAATCCGGTCAGCCAAAATGTTGTAACCACGCGCCACTCCGACCATCCAACCAATTCAAAGTGGTGATGGAGCGGACTCATCCGAAACACTCTGCGGCCGAACGTCTGAAAAGAGAAAACCTGAATAATCACAGATAATGCCTCGATAACAAATATACCACCCACAAGCGCAAGCCAGATCTCTGAACGTGTGAGCACCGCAATGGCGGCGAGAGACCCGCCAAGCGCCAGCGACCCCGTGTCGCCCATGAACACCTTGGCCGGATGGCGGTTGAAGACCAAAAATCCGATCAGAGCGCCCACCGCAGCCATCGCGAACGCCGAAACATTCCACTGGCTCTCCCACCAGGCCATGGCGGAAAAGGCGGCAAAGGCGATGGCTGTGGTTCCTGCCGCAAGTCCATCGAGTCCATCGGTTATATTGACGGCGTTGGCCGTTCCAATCATAAAAAAGGCCAGAAACGGCAGGTAGAAAACGCCCAACTGCAATGGATAGCCGGTCCCCGGCATGAGCAGTTCGAAGTGCCAGCCCCGCAAATACAGCGTGACATAAAAAACGACCACCACAACGACCTGGGCCACGAGCTTCTGCCTGGCGGTGAGACCCAGATTGCGTCTGCGCACGACCTTGATGGCGTCGTCAAGCAAACCAATCAATCCAAACGCCACCATGACGAACACCAGTATCCCAATTGTCGGCGAACTCGAGAACCGCCAGGCTGTGAACGCCACGCTAAGAATGACGAGAACCCCGCCCATCGTCGGCGTACCCGATTTTTGCTGATGACGCGCCGGACCTTCCGCGCGAATGGCCTGTCCAAATCGGAAACGGTGAAGCAACGGGATTGCGATGGGTCCCAAGAGCAGTACAATCGCAAACGAGACGCCCAAGATGAAAGAAAGCGACTGCACGTCCATTGGTCTCTCTCCCCACTACTTTAAATATCCAGCCGGACTCAACCCCATCGTTCGAGCCCCGGCAAGAGCGCCTCCAGGCCCATCTTGCGCGAGCCCTTGAGAAGCACCGCCGTGCGTCGGCCGGATGCCAGTTCGCCCGCAACCCAGGCGTGCAGCTCGTCAGCCCTTGCAGTTGCCGTCGGCGCCAGTTCGGCGCGGACGAGTCCGTCGGCGCCTTCGAGGTAAAAGCGAGCGTATTCGCCGACGCCCAGCAAGGCGTCAATGGCAAACTTCCGGAGTGACCGCCCCACTTCCCGGTGCAGTCGTTCCGACTCCTGACCGAGTTCCAGCATATCGCCCAACACGGCGATCCGGCAATCGACCTGCATGTCCCGCAGCACCTCAAGAGCGGCGTACATCGAGGACGGCGAGGCGTTGTAGGCGTCATTGACGACAGTCAACAGCGGATGGGGCTGCAATGTCTCCATGCGCATCTTGGATAGCGACGCCGAGGCAAGGGCATTTGCGGCGCGGCGCATGTCCATTCCCACAATGCCCGCAACGGCCATCGCGCACAGGGCGTTGCCCGCCTGATGGCGACCGGCGACCGGCAGCGACACGGACACATCGGGAGGCAGCACCCGAAACTCACTGCCTCCCGCAACGGCCTTGTAGTCGTGCAACCGCCAGTCGGCGCGGGGACCCTCGCCAAAACGCACCACCTTAACGCCGGCCGGCGCCGCGAGAGCGTCCAGCAAGGGTTCATCGGCGGGAATGACCGCAACGCCGCCGCCGCCGAGCGCTTCGATCAACTCCCATTTGGCCTTCGCGATCGCGGCGCGCGAACCCAGCCTGCCAATGTGGGCGTCTCCGATCAGTGTGATCACACCAATGTCCACACGGGCGATGCCCGCCAAGGCGGCAATCTCCCCCGGCCCTCTCATCCCCATTTCGAGAACGACGATTTCCGTGTTCTCGGGCAAGGTCAGAAGCGTCAACGGCAAGCCAATCTCATTATTCATGGAACCGGCAGTCTTGTGCGTCCGCAAGGCGGTTGCAAGAACCTGTGCGATCAGATCCTTGGTCGATGTCTTGCCATTGCTGCCGGTAACGCCGATCACCCGTACGTCCAGCGTGCGCCGATAGGCGCGCGCCAAATCCTGAAGCGCCGTTTGCGTATCCCTGACAAGCAGATGCGGCAGGGCGGCCAGATCCAGCGGAAGCGGTCTCTCCCGCTCCCATAGAAATCCTGCCGCCCCCTGCGCCATGGCGGAGCGGACAAACTGATGGCCGTCAAACCGCTCGCCAACAAGGGGTATGAACAGCTGACCCGGCGCCGCGACCCGCGAATCCGTGGTCACCCCGCGCAGTTCCGTGTCCAGTGCGACCCCCTGCGCGCCGAGCCATAATGCCACGGTCGCGAGCCGCGCGCGGATCACCGTTGCCCCCGCACGATCTCTGTCGCAACGACGCGATCGTCAAAATCATGTTTGGTGACGCCGATGATCTGGTACGTTTCATGACCCTTGCCGGCGATCAGCACGACATCGTCTGCGCGGGCCCGCGCCAGAGCGGCGCGGATGCCCTCTGCGCGCAACGTCTCGCGGGTGTACGTCTGCCCGGGCGCGTCCGCAATACCCGCCTCCATGTCATCGAGGATGCGGTCCGGATCTTCCGTGCGCGGATTGTCCGAGGTGAGCACGGTAAAATCGCTGTATTTGAGCGCTATTTGCGCCATGAGTGGACGTTTTTTGCGGTCTCTGTCACCGCCGCACCCGACCACCGTGAGTACCCGTCCGGCGCAGAACTCGCGGATTGTTGTCAGCGCATTTTCCAGGCTGTCGGGAGTGTGCGAATAGTCGACCAGAATCGTATAGGGCTGGCCGGCGAAAACCCGTTCAAAACGACCGGGAACGCCGGCGACCCGCTCCAGGGCCGTCTTGATCACGGACAGCGGCACTCCGAGCGCAAGCGTCGACGCCGCGGCGCAGAGCGCATTGTACACGCTGAATCGACCCGTCATCTGCAGGCGGACGGGCGCGTCGCCCGCAAAGCTGCGCAACTGAAACGACGCGCCGTCCGCCGTTATGCTCACGTCGTCGGCGCGGACATCCGCAGTCTGTGCGAGCCCGTATGTGACGACCTGCTGCGCCGTATCGCCCGCGTACGCGGCGCTCCAGGGATCGTCCGCATTGAGTACGGCGACGGGGAGAAATCCGTCCACGCTCGGCAGAAAATCATTGCCTAGTCGCGAGAACAGTTTGCCTTTCGCCTGCCCATACGCCTCCATGCTCCCGTGGAAATCCAGGTGATCCTGAGTCAGGTTGGTGAAAGCCGCAATTCGGTACGGGATGCCCGCCACCCGCGCCAGACTCAGGGCGTGCGACGAAACCTCCATCACGACATACTCCGTGTCCAGTTCGCGCATTTCCCGCAGGACTCGCGCAAGTTCCACCGCTTCCGGCGTTGTCATCTGGGAACCCCGCAGATCGCCTCTGCTCGTCCGCTGTTCTATCGTACCGATCAGACCGGTCGTCTTGCCGTATGTCTGCAGAATCTGCTCGATGAGCATCGTGGTCGTGGTCTTGCCATTGGTCCCCGTTACGCCGATCATCGTCATCGCGCGGGCGGGAAATCCGGCGGCCGCGTGGGCGACATAGGGCGCCACACGCCTGACGGACGGCACGACAACCTGGGTGCACGGCACATCGCACAATTCCTCCACCATGACGGCAACCGCTCCGGCGGCGACGGCGGCCTGCGCAAACGAATGGCCGTCATCATGTTCCCCGCGGTACGCGACAAACAGGGACCCCGCTTCAATCTTCCGCGAATCGTCGCTGACCGCTGAAATCTCGATATCCTGTGAACCATGCACAGTCTTCAGGACGATCGGCTCGATCATGTCTTTCAATAGCATTGTCTGTCCGTCCTTCCCAAGCTCTCTTCAATCACTCTAGGTGAACGGATTCCCAGTGTCAACCTGACGCGCCGGGCGCCGGTCCCAAATGCAGCCGGATCACGCTGCCCTGTTCCACCTTGGCTCCAGCCGCCGGCGCCTGCGCCACGACATAGGGCCCATGACCCACCACGACCAACCGCAAAATGGCGCCGCTCTGAATCACGGACCGCGCCGCGTCCTGGTACGATCGTCCAGAGAGATTCGGCACCGTGGTCAAAATGGGGTCGATGCCATACCGATATTTCTTGGCGATCCCCTGGACAGACGGTTTGACTCCCAGGTATTGCAGACTGTCTGCCAGCACATTGCCGACGACGGGAGCGGCGATCACGCCGCCAAAAACGGGGGCGCCTTTTGGTTTTGGATAGTCAATCGCGACATAGGCGACCAGTTTCGGATTGTTCGCAGGCGCCATGCCGATAAAAGATACGATGTAATGCGTACCAGAATAGTGGCCATTGACCACTACCTGCGCGGTTCCGGTCTTGCCTGCGATGCGATACCCTTCGCGAAAGGCGTGGCCGCCCGTACCTTGCGCGACAACGCTCTCCAGGGCGCCGCGCACCTGCGTCGCCACCTCCGGCGACAGCACTCGGCGAACTTGAGCCGGAGAAAACGCCTGAACCACCTTGTCGGTCACCGGATTCATGTACGCTTTGACGATTTGCGGCTTCATCAGCACGCCGCCGTTCGCAATCGCGCCCATGGCCATCACCTGTTGAATGGGGGTGACTGAAACCCCTTGCCCAAATGAAGTGGTTGCCAGTTCCAGCGGGCCGACGCGCTGCGGGCTAAAGAGGATGCCCTTCGCCTCTCCCGGCAGGGTGATACCCGTCTTTGCGCCGAAGCCGAAAGCCCGAATGTACTGGAACAGCCGGGTTTTGCCGAGACTCTGCCCGAGTTGGATAAACCCTGGATTGCAAGAATTCTCCACGACATTTAGGTACGATTGCGAACCGTGCCCTCCCGCTTTCCAACAGCGAAGCTTATGCCCTGCCACTTCATAGTAGCCGGGATCGTAAAAACGGTCCGTGAGACTGACCGTATGTTCCTGCAGGGCCGCTGCCAGGGTGACGATTTTGAAGGTTGACCCCGGTTCAAACGTCTGCCAAATGGCGAGATTTCGATTGTACGTCTCCTGGGGCACCTGTCTCCAGTTTGCCGGATTGAATGTGGGATAATTGGCCATCGCCAGAATATGCCCTGTTTGCGGATCGGCTACGATCATCGTCACTCGCTCCGGATTGTATTTGGCGACCACGTTTTGGATTTCCCGATCGGCAAACTGCTGGATTTGCCGATCGATGGTCAATTCCACGTTAAGGCCGGGAGTGGGCGCGATATATTCATCGTTCGTTCCGGGAATCTCTTCGCCCCGCGCGTTGGAGACGAACTGCAGCGCTCCGGATTTCCCCTTCAGTTCTGCGTTAAAGGCGAGCTCGATACCGCTCAGGCCCTGCCCTTCGCCGCCTGTCACTCCCAACACCTGGGCCGCCATGTCGCCGTAGGGATACGTGCGCCTGCCCTCTTCGGTCAAATAGATGCCTGGCAGTTTCATGGCTCTGATCGCTCTTGTCTTCGCTTCATCCAACCGCCGTCCGCGCGGTCTGATATACACCATGAGAGTTCGCTTGCTGATCAGCTTCAGAATCCCCTCTCGACTGCCGCCAATCACCTTCCACAGGAGTTCCGCAGTCCGCGCTTTGTCCTTGATTTGGCGAGGCACCGCAATGATGGTGGCCGCGCTGGCGGTATAGACGAGCGCATTGCCATGGGAATCGAGAATGGCGCCGCGCACGGCAGGCAAAGGAATGTCACGCCGAATCAGATCCCCTGCCTTGGCCATGTAGTCGCCCGCTGCCAGCACCTGGATGTGGACCAGTCTGCCGACGAGAATCGACGCCGCGCAGGCAAACGCCAACAGCACCAAAAAGATACGTCTACGGATTTTCGTCTGCGTGATTCGCATCAGGACTCTCCTCACAGGTTCGTCAGTCTCGTCCCTCAAAATTTATGCGAACCGCAGATCAAGTAGACGTGCCTCTCCAGACGCAGCAGAGCAGCCACACACTAGGGGACATGTGATAAACCGCGGACTTTATCGCATGTCCCCTAGTTCACGGCCGGTCTCGGCGCGAAGCGGACGGTCACGGTCGCCCCCAGAGGCGCCTCCTGTCCAGAAGGAATGCTCTGCCCCACGACGTACCCATCGCCCTTTGGATCGATCTGAAGGCCCAGCAGCGAACAAACACTCACTGCCTCGATCATCGACATCCCTCTCAGATTCGGTATCCGCACCTTTCCAGACAGAGACATCGACGCGGAGGTGGCGATCACCACCTCCGTGCCGGAAACCACCTGTGCGCCGGGTTGCGGCCATTCCCGTACGACGGTTCCCGTCGCGTCGATCGCCCTCACGGACAGACCGGCGCGCCTTAGCGCCTGCGCAGCGCTCTTTACGCTGAGCCCGCGAACATCGGGAATCGTCGTATACGCAGCGGTCGCCAGGGACGCGGCCGGATTTGCCTGCGCCCGCCCGTGGGGCGGGATGCGCAGATAGGAAAGCGATTTTTGCAGCACGAATTTCGCGGCCGGAGACGCCACGTCATTGCCATACTGGATGGCGTTGTGCGGTTCATTGACAGTGACGAAAATCTCCAGCGCGGGGTGATGGGCCGGTACAAAACCGACAAACGAGAGATTGTACTTGTGCGGCGCGTATCCCCCTCCCGGCTTCGGGATCTGGGCAGTGCCCGTTTTTCCCGCCACATTGTAACCGGGAACATACGCCATGAGAGCAGGATCCTGGTTGACGTCCTGAACCATGATATTGGTCATTTCATTCATGATGGAGACGGGAGCCACACGCCTCACGATGTGCGGTTGTCTGTAATAGACGATACGCCCGTCAGGCGCCACGACCTTCTGTACGATATAAGGGGTCATGAGATGTCCGCCATTGGCCACCGCTCCGACTTCCGCCAACTGTTGGATCGGCGTCACGGCGAGACCCTGTCCAAACGTCATGGTCGCAAAATCGACCGGATTCAGGTGCTGCGGATTAAAGAGCAGCGATGTGCCTTCTCCCGGCAAATCGATGCCCGTAGGCCGATCCATGCCAAAGAGATGGATATACTTATAGAGTGTGTGCACGCCTTCGGCCTGACCGATGTGGATAAAGCCAGTATTGCTGGAGTAGATCATGGCCATGCGATAGGTGATGCGGCCCCAGCCCCACAGATTCCAGTCCCTGATCGGCACCCCGTTCACATAGTCCACACCGGACATGTAAGTCTGATTCAGTTTGATCGAATGCGACGCAAGCGCACCCGTGAGAGTGACAACCTTAAAAGTGGAGCCCGGTTCAAACGGATCGGAGATCGCCCAGTTCGTGTCCAGAGTTGCGGCGGGATAGGTCCAGTACTGTCCGGGATTGAAATTCGGCAAAGCGGCCATGGCCAGAATCGCACCCGTGTTGGGGTCCGCCACCATGATGGCGGCGTGCGCGGGAGTGAAGCGGCGCTGTATGTTCGCCAGCGCCTCCTCCGCATAGTGTTGGATCGCCGCGTCAATGGTCAGATACACGCTGTCGCCATTTTGCACCGGCTTTGTGACGACTGTCCGAAACGGCAATGGATTGCCCAGGTTGTCCTGCATGAACTGCACCTGTCCAGGCGTACCCGCCAGATAGTGATTGTATTGCAACTCAATGCCTGCGGCCCCTGTTTCCGCGCCTGCGGTCCCCGCGCCCGTATGGGCGACAAAACCCACCACATGGGCGGCGAAGGAACCATCTGGATATACACGTGTATATGTCTTATAAGGGTTTATGTCATTGGCCAATCCGAGTCTGTTGAACAGCGCCAGCACCCGCTCTGCGGCGGCAAGAGGCATATGGACCATATAGGGATACTGCCGCAGCCAGGGGACCTGCGAACGACTCAACTGTTGCATCATGAAAGACGGCGGCGCGCCCGTGATCGAAGCCAGTCCATCAGCGGCCGCCTGCAGCTTCTTGCCGCCCGCCGCCTGAATCCCAGGCAAATACAGATCGAGATCGTACGCCGGCATGGAGAACGCCAGTTTATCCCCATTGGCGTCGTAAATAGGTCCGCGCATGGGCATGAGAGTCTCTTCGTTGAGCCATTGCCGCTGTTCTTTACCGCGCAAAAAGGCGTCCTGAGACTGGACGTATCCAACTCGGCCAAGCACGACCATAAAGAGTGCGATAAATGAGCCTCTGATCAAGTAGGCGCGGATGACCGTGCGACCGTTCTTCAAGGCCCGCCCGTCCTCACCTGCACTGGCGTTGCCGGTTGCATTTTCAGCACGCTTTCCGCCATGTGCAGAATGCGCGTCGGCGATGACAGATCATATACCGTGGACTGCAGGGCGGCGTCACGCGCCACTTGATGGGACAGGGACACCTTGAGCGCCTGGATGTTGTAGTTCTGGGCGACGAGACCCGCGTACCCGCTCACCACGAAGACGGCGACAGCCGCGCAAAAGAGCAAAGATGCGATCAGGCCAAGCCGGTTCCTCGTCTGCGCATCCGCCACCGAGCGCGTTCTTGGCGCGCTGCTCTCAGAAATCCGCCCGGAAACAGGCACAAACGAGGACTGCGGCGCTCTTCGCGTTCTATCATCCTGCATCGAATCGATGGAGACCATAGTCGAAATCTCTCCTATACTCGTTATCATAGATGCACTGCTATGACTTGCCTGCACTGTGTTTACAAACGTTCCGCAACCCGCAGTTTCGCTGATCGAGCTCTTGCATTGTCCGCGAGTTCCCGCTCATCGGGAAGTATCGGTTTGCGCGTAATCACCCGCATGGTGGCCCGATGACCGCAGGTGCATCGAGGCGCCTTGGGCGGACAGACGCAGTCGCGCGCATGCAGCGCGAACCGCTGCTTCACCAAACGATCCTCCAGCGAATGAAAGGTGATGACGGCCGCTCTCGCAGATCCGCGCAGACATGCCGGAATCTGTTCCAGCAGCTCCTCAAGCGCTCCCAGTTCGTCGTTGACCGCAATGCGCAATGCTTGGAACACGCGTTTCGCGGGATGCGGTCCCGTCCTGCGCGCGGCGGCGGGCACAGCCGCCTTGATCAGATCCACCAGTTGCCCTGTCGTCGTGATGGCGCGGTTTGCCCGTTCGCTCACGATAAATGACGCGATGCGAGACGCCCACTTCTCCTCGCCGTACTGTCGCAACATGACCGTAAGTTCCCGTTCGGAGAGTGAACCTAGCAGAGTGGCCGCCGACCGGTCCTGGCGATGATCCATGCGCATGTCGAGAAGTGCGTCATTGTTGTATGAGAAACCGCGTTCCGCTTCATCCAACTGCGGAGAAGAAACGCCCAGGTCGAACACCATGCCGTCGACTGTTTTTATCCCCATGGCTGCCAGACGCGTTTGCACGGTTCTAAAATTGTCATGGATCAAAAGCAGGCGGTCCCCATACTCCTTGCGCCAACGTTCAGCGTTCGCGATGGCATGACGATCCTGATCAAACGCGATGACGCGGCCAGCGGGTTTCGAGGCGTCCAGCAAAGCCCTGGTATGGCCTCCCGCACCCAGCGTGCCGTCCACATATACGCCGCCGTTCTGTGGTCGCAGCGCCTCGACCGCCTGTCGCAAGAGCACGGGTTGATGGACAAACTCCGATTCATTCACGTCGCTTACCTCCAGGTTGCAGTGTCGCCATGGGCTGAAGCGCCGCTATAGATCAAGATCCACCAAACCGCTGGCGAGATCGCTGAACGACTCCGCAGCGCCCGCGGAATATGTTTTCCACATTTCAGCGTCCCAAATCTCAACCCTTCCCCCGACGCCAATGACAACACAGTCGCGAGTCATCTGCGCGTATTCGCGCAGATTTGCCGGCAGCAGCACCCTGCCCTGCTTGTCAAGCTCCGATTCTGCAGCACCGCTGAAGAAGAAGCGCATGAATTGCCGCGCGTCCTGGCGAGCCAGAGGCATCGCTCGCAGCTTCGCTTCAAGCGCTTCCCAATCTTTGCGGGGGTACGCGAACAGACACTGGTCGAGACCTCTTGTGATGACAAAAGAAGATCCCAGTTCCTCGCGGAATTTTGCGGGAATGGTGAGGCGCGCCTTATCGTCCAGGCTGTGCTGATATTCGCCCATGAACACGCGCCATCCCTCCACCCGCCCTGCATTTTACCCCACTTTGCTCCACTTCGCACCACATTGATAGCTATATTCGCGTAAATAAACAAAAATCCTGCCTGTCCACAAAGGGACGGCAAGATTTTTGTTCGGCGAGTCGATTATCAAACCACCGCCGCTCTATGCCGGAAAATCGCCGCAGGCGAATTTTCTTCCCGGTTGTTGGTGCTGCGAAGCAGCATGGCAGTCTATCCCGGAAAATAGGACGGTCCCTGCCGGTCGGAGACATATATTGCGCCCCTGCTCAGACACCGCTGTCGCTGAACTCGCGACGGGCGCAATATATGTCTCCTCCCCGAGCAGGCCTTGCATCCATGAAAGACTTCGCGGCGCCATTTTCATTCACTGATGGTGGCGCGAAGTGCCATGACAGTCTATGCCGGAAAATCGATGATCCGTCCTGGCGGGAGTCCACCGCTGTCGCACAACTCGCGACGGGCATAATACATGACTCCGACCCGAGCAGGCCTTGCACCTGCGAAAAGCAAGCCTCGCAGTGCCCATTTCCAACCTGCTGACGGCGCGGCGATCGAGATTTTTGCTTCGCAAAACTCAGACATGGATGTCTCTGCCCCGCTCATGCGCCCCTGGTTCGGCGGTGTCGGCAAGGTTGACGAATGTCATGTGACGGCCCGAGCACAAAGTCCGATCGCAGAGTTTGGACAGCCAACCTGACCCGTATTTGGCGATCACGGACAGCGGCGTAAGAACCCGTTCCTGGTCCGTATCCTTCGGCCGCAACCATACGGAAAGGGTGTGCGCCGCCTGGACCACATCGTTCTGCTGTCGCATGAGGGCCGTGGAGGTGCGAAACTGGAGCCGGACGAACGCCTGCTCGATCGTCCGCGACGTCTTATCCATCGCCGTCTCCAGCGCCGGGTCGATCACCGTGAAATAGGGATTGGCTTCGGCCAACGTCTGCCGCATCGCGTCGGTCATCCGCCCGATCACTTCGTCTGGGGCGGGCCGCAGCGACCGCACCAGCAATTCCGGCAAAAGATCCCTGTCAAGGGCGTCTTCCAGAGATACTTCAAGACGGCGGAGCGCGCTCTGCACGTTGCGCGGAATGACGGTCACACGCTCGCGCAGCAACAGGGGCGGAATGGTCCTTCCGCTGGCTGCGAACACCTCCTTGGCCATGCCATGATAGGCGATTTCCGCAGGTCCGCCGACATAGGCCAGAACGGGCAGCAGGTGGTCCTGCACCACGGGCCGGAAGAGAACCCCTGACGAAAAATCCTCGGGGCTCTGCTGCAGCCGGTCGAGAAGCTCCGACTTGGTGATCGTTATGTCGGAATCGCGAAGCAGAAATGAGCCCTCGTGATCCTCGCTAAAATTCAGGGCGAGGCGCCTCCCGCCCTCGACGAGATAAAGGAGTGAGTGAACGGGCTGCACATCCACCTGAGGTTCATAACCGAGATCCCGCACGGCCTTTGCCCCGGCAAGAGCGGCGTCGCGAAACCGTTTCGGATCATGAAGCACAGTTGCGAAAGCGTCGCGCACCAGAGAGCGCAATTCAGGGCGCACAGGGTTCATGGTCAAGATGGGAAGCTCTCCAAGCCATGCGCACAGCAGGTGATTGAAGGCGTCTCCCATATTGTCCGTTTCATGATAGGCGCGATAGATAGTATCGAGGACTTCCTGCTTATACATACCATCAGGCAAACGAGTCGCCAGCAGCGTCATCAGGCGGTTCAGTTCCTCGTCTCCGACGGCGTGCTCACCGACCGGAGCACGACCGACCGGACGTTCCCAAAGTTGGGCTCTTTCCAGCGAACCGGAAGCCGATACGAAAAAAGCGGAAGCCACTTCATCGAAATCGTGATCCTCCGTCGCAGCCCAGAACACTGGCACGACAGGGCGCTGCAACAGAGCTTCATAGCGGCGGGCAAAGGCAACTGTGGACATGGCCTTGTACAGCGTATAGAGAGGCCCGGTAAACAGCCCCGCCTGTTGCCCGGTGACAACCACAACAGAGCGCGGATCAGCCAATTTTTGCAACAACGTTTCGACGCCGGGCCGCAACCCTGTGACCGAAGCTGCGTACGAGCGCAGCGCCGCTGTCAGTTTTGTCCGTCTCTCATGGTCAAATTGAGCTTCAACCTGCGCCGCTCGCCGCACCATATCGGCCTGATCGGCGGCCATGTATTCATAGCGACATCGCACCTTCGGATCACCCGACAGATAGGCGTCCGTGAGTGGATTCCCCGTCGCCTTCTCCACTTGCCAGATATCCATTGCCGTTTACTCCTCACGTCAAATGTCCGTCAAATAAACCGTTCGAGTTTATGACAAATAGGCGCGCTCATAGGATTTGGGTACGCGGGGCGCAATACGGAGCGTTCTGGCGGCCGAATGACCCCAGTGTTTGTCGCGGAGAAAGCCGCGGGCAATCGCGACCGCGTCAGCTTCTCCGCTGCGCACAACATGCTCCGCCAACAGCGGATCGTCAAGCATCCCCACGGCGATCACGGGCACAGAAACCGCACGCTTGATCAAACTGGCAAATGGAACCTGATAGCCTGGATACGCCGCTGGAGCTGCGGGAGCGTTGCCGCCGGAACTGACATCGATCACATCGATGCCGTGATCGACAAACACCTTGCAAAATTGCGCCATATCCTCCTCATTGTAACCGCCTGCGACGTAATCGGTGGCAGACACCCGAATACCGACCGGCACCCGATCCGCCGTCGCCTCTTTGACGGCGTCAATCACCTGCAGCGGAAAGCGGGTCCGATTGTGCGGCGATCCGCCAAACTCATCCTCGCGTTGATTGGAGAGCGGAGAAAGAAACTGATGCAGCAGATAACCATGCGCCATATGAATCTCTATGATATCAAAGCCGCAAGCGACCGCCCGCTGCGCAGCGGCGCGAAACGCGGTGAGCACTTCTTCCCGGTGCTCGCGGGACATTTCCTGCGGCGTCTGGTAGTGATCGCTGAATCTGATCGCGGAGGGAGCCAGGATCGGCGTCGGCACATCGCCCTTACGCCCCGCATGAGCCAGTTGGACGCCTATTTTGACTCCCTGTTGATGAACGAATTTGACAATCCGCCGCAGACCATCCATATGC
>JAJYTO010000116.1 GCA_021793015.1 Bacillota bacterium | reverse complement strand
TCGGGACGGGCAATGATGTCGGTCCTGATCAACGGGTCAGTCATCTTGCGTGTTCAGTTCTATCGTGCATGCTGTGGCTCTAGGGCGTTCCCATGCACCATCGGTCATCTTGTCTATGTGGGCTGCATGGACGCAATGGCCGGGATATCCGGTCCTGCGTCAGGAAGCGGTCAGTTGTGGCAGCGCATCCGATGACGGCGTTGCGAGTCAGAAAAAGTTGAGCCGGGAAAGAGAGTCAGGAAAGATTGAGCCAAGGGGGAGTTGCGGTGCATCCCTTGATCGAGCAATTGTTGCTTGAGTATCAGGATTTACAGGATTGCGGATCCTCTGTCCAGGCCGCGTTTGAAGCGCTGCGCGAGACGTTTGCGGACGGCGGCAAACTGCTTGTCTGCGGCAATGGCGGCAGCGCCGCGGACAGCGATCATATCGTCGGGGAATTGATGAAGGGATTTATGCGACGCCGACCAGTTCCCGGGCGAGTTCGCACGATTCTGTCGCAAACGCCGGACGGCCGATATACGGCCGATCGTTTGCAGGGCGCGTTGCCGACGCTCTCCCTCGTCAGTCAAACTGCGCTTTGCACCGCAGTTGCGAACGACGTCGCACCCGATATGATCTTCGCCCAACAAGTCTATGGATACGCGAAACCCGGGGACGCGCTGCTCGCCGTCAGCACATCCGGCAACTCCCGGAATGTTCTTCTTGCGGCGCAGGTCGCGCGGGCGCTTGGCGTGCGGACCATTGGCCTCACGGGTCGCACGGGCGGACGGATGAAGACGTGCTGCGATGTGGCGATCTGTGTTCCGAAAGATGCGACGCCTGAGATCCAGGAACGCCATCTTCCGATCTACCATGTGCTTTGCATCATGCTGGAGGAAGAGTTTTTCTCCGAATAGACTCTCATCGTCGTCTTCCCATCAATGATAGACTGTGAGTTGTGCACACGCGTATTTTTGATCCTGTGCCAGACATTCAGTTCCTGCGAGGTGACATCATGATCTGGGCGTTTGTCCTGCTCGCTCTGTTTCAGGCGATCTCCGGGTGGAACGACGGCGGCAATTTGCTTGGTCTGTTTCAGCAGGTCGCTCCAAAACCGTGGCTGTCGTTCAGTCTCCTGGTGATCGGCGTCGCACTGGGGCCATTCGTGCTGGGCACTGGTGTCGCGCATACAATCGGCCAGGATATCATCGTGCTGCGAGCAGGCGATATCCATGTGCTCAATGAAGCGCTCATCGCCACTTTCATCACACTGTCGCTGAGTTGGATCATTCGCATGCCAACCAGCACGTCGCTTGCCCTGGTGGGAGCATTGATTGGCGCAGCCTGGGTGTCCCTGGGACTCGTGTCCATTCATTGGCATGGGTTGTTTATGACAGTGTTGTCGGTGGGGCTGTCCGTCACGCTCGGATTCGCCGCAGGCACGGGCCTTTACAGAGTGGAACGAAGAGTCCGCAATGCCAGTGACCGGGCTTGGCGACCCGTGTGGATCAGGCTTTCTTATCTGTTGTCACTCATACAAGGAGTCGCCTATGGCGCCAACGACGCCGAAAAAGCCCTGGGTCTCGCAGCGTTGCTTCTCTTGATCAGCCATCGCGCTGCAACGTTTGTGGTGACGTCTTCCATCATTCTTGCTTCGATTGGGGTCTGGATCATCGGATGTCTGGTGGGAGGGCAGAGAATCGCCCAGACGGTGGGGGGAGCCTTCTACCGACTGAAACCCAAGCACGTCGTATCGATTCAGGCGGGAGCCGCTATCGTGGTCGTGTCCGCAGCAGCCCTCGGAGGTCCGGTGAGCACGACTCAAACCATCGGCAGCGCCCTGATCGGCGTGGGCAACACGTTGCGTCATCAGCGCATCAATCGTGTGAAAGTGGCCACCCTGTACGCCGCCTGGGGTCTCACCCTGCCTGTGGCTGTGGTGATCGGGGCCGTCACAGCATGGATTTTATGATTCTTTCTGCAGTCCATTTCTGAGTCACGACATCGTGCGGAGCGAGATCACGTTGAGTGAGACCGGGTTCTAGAGGACATGTGATAAAGTCCGCACAGCAGGCGCTATGATCCCACATATAGTGTTTGAGGCTTTAATCAAACACTATATGTACCGCAGTGCGCCTGCCAAAATTGGGTTTATCACATGTTCCCTGGATGAGAGAGGAGTGATCGGCCGTGTTTCTCACGGTGGAGAAAATGCGTGCTCGCGTCCGCGATCTGTCGTCGTACAGGTATCGCGATGCCCGGCCCATTGAATCGTGGCAGTTTGGGTTGGACGCAGACGGCCGCGTTGGGACGCGTCCTGGAGAGGTTGTTCTGGATCGGACGGTTCACATCGGCGATGCATGGAAAGGGCGGGATCTTTATGCGTGGCTTGTCGCCAAAGCGGAAATCCCGCAGGAATGGATTGGCCGAAAGGTGGTGGGACGATTTGATTTTGGCCGTACCGGCGCCGGAAATAACTCGGGGTTCGAATCCCTCCTGTATGTTGATGGGCAGCCCTATCAGGGAGTGGACAGCAATCATCAGGAAGTGTTCCTGTCCTCGCAGTGGGTTGGTCGAACCATGGCGTTGCAGTTTCGCTTATGGTCGGGCCTGGAAGGCGGGGGCGCGCGACGAGATCAGGAGTACAAGTTTCAGACGGCGGAAATTGCGTGGCTGGACGAGGATGCGGACGATCTCTTTTACACGTCGACTGCCATGCTCCAGACGATTGTTTGGCTGGATGACGATAACCCTGACCGTGTGGAGTTGCTCAATGCGCTTGACGGCGCGCTTCGCATCATCGACTGGTCGCGCGCGGGAGCGGACGCGTTTTACGCCTCTGTAAAAGGAGCGTGCGAGCGACTGAACGGTTATCTGGACGCTGTGGAGAAACGACACGCTGTAACGGTGTACAGCGTAGGCCATACGCATATCGACGTGGCGTGGCTTTGGCGGCTTGTTCATACGAGAGAGAAGTCTGCGCGCTCGTTTTCGACCGTCCTGCGATTGATGGAACTCTATCCAGAGTACGTGTTTTTGCAAACACAGCCCCAACTGTACGACTATATCAAGACGGACTACCCGGATATCTATGAAGGGATCAAGATGCGCGTGCAGGAAGGCCGATGGGAAGTTGGCGGGGGTATGTGGCTCGAAGCGGACTGCAATCTGATCTCCGGCGAGTCCCTGGTACGCCAGATATTGTTCGGCGTCCGGTTCATTGCGCGCGAATTCGGCCGGGAGTGCACCTATCTCTGGCTTCCGGACGTTTTCGGGTATAGTTGGGCACTTCCGCAGATCTTACGCAAGTCCGGCATTCATACGTTTATGACGACGAAGATTAGCTGGAATCAGTATAATCGAATGCCGCACGATACGTTCGTCTGGCGCGGCATGGATGGCAGCGAAGTATTGGCGCATTTTATCACCACGCCGACGCCGAACGCAGAGGGCTGGCTGTACACATATAATGGGCAACTCACGGCCAGTACGATCGCGGGTTCATGGGTTGCGTATCGAGACAAGCGAGTCAACAGAGACTTGTTGGTTTCGTACGGGTTTGGAGACGGCGGCGGCGGTGTGACGCGCGATATGCTGGAAATGCGCCGACGGCTCGATCGCATGCCAGGGTTGCCGCATGTGGCGACGGGTCGGGCGGACGAGTATTTCGAACGGTTGCAAAGAACGGTGGCGGAAACGGATCAGTACGTGCATACATGGGATGGTGAACTGTACCTCGAATACCATCGCGGCACGTACACAAGCCAGGCGCGCAACAAGCGAATGAACCGCAAGTTGGAACTGGCGTACAGGGATACGGAGTGGATGATCCTCCTGGCGGAGTGGAGCGGAACCGGAACCGCAAACGTCGGTTTTGCGCGAGCGGCCCAATCGCGACTGAACGAGGGATGGAAAATCATTCTGCGCAATCAGTTCCACGACATCATCCCAGGTTCGTCCATCCGGGAAGTGTATGAAGACAGCCGCCTTGAGTATGCGGAGGCCGACTCGATCGCGCGAGGGCTCTGGCAACAGGGCGTTTCTGCGCTGGCGTGCGAGCAAAGCGACGCACTGACAGCACGAGATGCGCCCGACGGCCGGCAACAGTGGGAGGGTGAGTCGGCGTGCGAGCGGCCATTCGCTTTCACGGTGTACAACTCTTCAGGATGGGCGCGTTCGAGTATCGTGCGCGTCCCCGTGGAGAAAGCTCTTTTTGCGGGGCGGTTTGTCGATGCAGAGGGCAATGCGCTGATCGCGCAACAGGTGGACGCGGAGTGGCGCATTTTGACGCCGGCCGTTCCTGCCTTGGGTTATGCGATGATTTCTTTTCTTCGCGAAGCGGACGTGAGTGCGCCTGTCGAAACGGATGCAGAACCGGAGCGGGCTCCTTTCAGTCTCAGGGAGTATGGAATGACGACTCCCTTTTACATCATCGAATGGAATGAGAGCGGACAACTGACGCGCGTATTCGATAGGCAGGCTGGCCGTGAAGTGTTGGCGGACGGCGCGCGAGGCAACGTGCTGCAGGTGTTTGAAGACAAACCGCTGGCGCACGATGCGTGGGACATCGATCTCTTCTATCAGGAGAAAATGCGGGAGATTGACACCCTGCTCTGCATGGAAGCGACTGCCTCGGGTCCGCTTTGTTCGATTGTCCGGTTTGCATGGCGGTATGCGGATTCGGTGATCACGCAGAGTATGGTCGCGTATGCGCACTCGCGGCGCATTGATTTTATCACGCACGTCGATTGGCAGGAGCGCCAGCAGTTGCTGAAAGTCGCTTTCCCCGTGCGGGCGCGTTCCACCGAGGCGACGTTTGACGTCCAGTTTGGCAACGTAAAGCGCCCTACGCATTGGAATACAAGCTGGGATCAGGCTCGTTTTGAAACCGTCGGACATAAGTGGGCGGACCTGTCTGAGACGGGATATGGCGTGAGCCTGGCGAACGATTGCAAGTATGGATATGACATCAAAGACAATGTCATGCGGCTGTCTTTGCTGAAGTCCGCGATTCATCCGGATCTTGACGCGGATCGCGGGGAACACGAGTTCACCTACTCGCTGATTCCGCATGTCGGCAGTTGGCTGGAAGGCCAGACGGTGCAGGAAGCCTGGGATTTGAACAGCCCTTTACGCGTCGAGGCAGGACGCACCGCGCGCGACAGTCTGTCGCTTTTTGCGCCGTCATCGGGACGTGTGATGGTGGACGCGGTAAAAATAGCCGAGGACAGCGACAAGGTGGTGCTTCGCCTGCATGAATTCGCCGGCGGCCGGGAAACGGTGAAAATCGGAAGCGATCTCGCCATTTGCGCCTGGCAGGAATGCGATCTCCTGGAGCGGCCGTCTGGCGAAGTGGAGACTGGCCCTTTCGCATTTTCCATCCATCCTTACGAGATTAAAACGTTTCTGATCGAAGTGGCGCGCAAGTGAGATTTTGCTCCGCAAAACTCAGGTATAAAAGTCTATCCTTTCACACTCCCGGCGGTCAGGCCGCTGACGATGTATTTTCCAAAGAACAGGACGATCAGCACGGGCGGAATGGCTGACAGAACGCCTCCGGCCGCAATTTCGTTGTTCAAATGCAGGTACTGTCCGCTCAGCGAGTAGATGAAAAAGGGCAGATTGTAGGCGCTCGAATCCGGACCAAGGACGAGCGGCAAAATAAAGTTATCCCAGGACATCAGAAACGTCAGCAACCCGGTTGCAAGCAGCCCCGGAAGCGTAAGCGGAAGGATGATGCGGACCAGTGAGACCAATCGGCTCGCCCCGTCCACCCGGGCTGCTTCTTCCAACTCGATCGGAATCGACTCAAAGTACCCACGCATAATCCAGATAACCAGACCGAGCGAAAACGAGGTGTACAAAATCACCATCAGGGTATTGGTGTCGTAAAGGTGCAATCCGCTCAGGTAGGTGACCGTCAAGACATAAAAGGGAATGATCAGCGCCACCGTGGGCAGCAGGTTGGAAGCCAGAAAGATCATCGTGATCGCATTTTTCCCGCGCATGCGCGCCCGCGCCAGCACATAGGCGGCCGCCGACCCAAAGACCAGATTGAGCGCGGTGGTTGCTGTGGAAGCGATGACGGAATTGCGCAGGGCGTGCAAGAAGCGATAGCTGACGCTGTCCGGGCTATAGTTGGTAAACATGATCGCATAGTTGTTCCAGGTAAACGGCGTGGGCAGCCAGGGCAGGGGATACGCGATCGTTCCCACGTACTGTTTGAGACTTGTGATCACCAGGAAGTAGAGGGGAGCGAGCGTCCATAGCAAAACCAGGAGGACGAGCGAGTATACGCCGATCCGACTCCACCTGGTGGTGCGCCGCAGGCGTTTTTGTTGTGGTTGTGCAGTCACTGCGTGCATCAGAGTTCCTCCCGGTACAGGCGTTTGATGTAAAAGTACGCGATGATCAGGGCGATCAGCCCGATGAGAAACGACACGGCCGAACCCATGCCAAAAGAACCAAATGCAAATGCCTGTTGGTACGCCTGAATCGAAAGCACGGGCAGTCCAAATTGCTCCAGCGTGAAAATGAGCGTAAACGCGCGCATGAGCTGCATGGTGCGCAGGATCAGGACGACCGTCAGGACCGGCGCGATGAGCGGCAGGGTGATCTGGCGAAACTGCCGCCAGGCGGAAGCGCCCTCGACGCGCGCCGCCTCGTAGAATTCGTGCGGGATGGTCTGCATCCCGGCCAGCACGAGGATGGCCACGATCGGGAGCGTTTTCCATTCGTCGCCGACGATGATCGAATTCATGGCGAGGTTCGAACCCAGATAGGACAGGGCGTTTGACAGCCAGGGGATCTGCGGGAACAGCGCCGACGGATTGAGCCAGACGATCGGGCTTTGAATCAGGTGCCATTGCAGCAGGAGATCGTTCAGCGCCCCAAAATTGTTGCCGTCAAAGATCATGCCCCAGAGCATGGCGTTGACCACTGTGGGGATGGCCCAGGGAATAAACACGATGACGCGAAAGATTCGGCGGCCAAAGAACGACTGATTCATGAGCGCCGCCATCCCGATGCCCACCGTGATTTCGATGAGAATGGACACGACCCAAAAATACAGAGTCTCGCGCAACGCTTGCCAAAAGCTTGGATTTTGCAGCAGGGAGAGATAGTTTTGCAGGCCGACCCACTGGTTGTTGATGGAGCCCCGCCCGGCGACAACGACGATGCTGGTGTTGCCCAGGCTCATCTGGAAGGCGAACAGCATCGGGATCAGGATGACCGCGATCAGGATCAGGATCGAGGGCAGCAATAACAGATACAGCCAGAAGTATTCGCCAGAGAGCGCGCGAAACACCCGCTGGCGCAGAGTGGCGCGTTTTGGTGGGCTCTCCACGGGCATAGACGTCATGATGTTCTCCTTACTCACATTCTTCATGAAACGCACGAAGCCTCGGTGCGTTCGTGCGTTTCATGAGAAGGTATGATTGTCGTGGTTCTGCTCGTGCTCTGCTGTCAACGCGTTGCGGTCAGTTATGCAGCGATTCGATCTGTTGCACCATGTCGTTGGCCGCCGTTTTGACCGGTATTGTTCCAGAGATGGCTTCGTGCACATACTGCTGGATGATGCTGCTGACCGTCAGGTAGTTGGCGACGGCCGGACGGTTGTACACCGCATTCAGGTTCTGCTGATACACTTTGTACCAGGAATTCAGGCGTTTTTCTTGCGGCGAAGTGGCCACGGACGACCACACGGGCCATTCGCTGTGCAGGTGCTGCGCCTGTACGGCCGGCGATGTCGCAAATTGGATCCATTTCCACGCCCACGGTTTCAGGCTTGCGGGAGTGTTGGCGGCAATCGCGAGTCCCTGGAATCCGGAGATGCTCGCCGACTGTGTGGCCCGGTTGGTGCCCGGCGCCACAGGGAATGCGCTGACCACGCCCTGTCCCACGATCTTGGACTCGGACTTGTTGTTCATGATCCCCGTGACAAATGTCCAGTTGGTGTTAAAGGCAGCCTGCCCGGACGCAAACGCGTTTGCCGCGGTGGGTTCATCGGCCGCCAGCGAGTTGGGATTGGCGAGTCCGTCTTTGTACAGCATGCGCATCCATTCAAGCGCTTTGAGCGCGGGTCCCTGATTCATGATCGGCTGACCCTTTGCGTTGAACAGGTTGCCGTTTCCGAACTCCCCTGCGGTGCGCACATAATCGCAGACCAGACCCTCCGCCTGCAGCCACGAGTCTTCATAGGGATACTGGACAATATGTTTGGCCTTGAGCACTTCCATCTGGTGCAGCCACTGCGTCATGGTTTTCGGTCCGGACTTGAAGCCCGCCTCGGCCAGCATCTTCTTGTTGTAATAGAAGTTCTGGAAGTTGGCGAGGAACGGCATGGCCATGACCTTCCCTTTGATAGACAGGCCATTCCACACGGATTGCGGGATTCCCTTGGGATTCTTGATGTAGTGGTGAATGTAGCCGTTCAGCGGGACGGTGTAGCCGTTTGCAGCGAATTCAGCGGTCCAGATCAGGTCGGACAGCACCACGTCATACTGGGCGACGGGCGCGGCGGCCGATGTGAGGATGGCGCTGTGCAACTGGGGATACGGGAGAAAAGTAAACTCGATGTTCACGTTCGGATGCTCTTTATGGAATTCAGCGCCCATCTTAAGCAGGACGGATGTGCTGTATCCCTGCTGACTCATGTACAAAACCTTTAACACCACCGGCCGGGGCGCTGCTTTCGCCATGGCCGCGCTGCTTGCTCCGGTCAGCAGCAGGCTCGCGCCCATGGCGCCGATCAGGATCCTGCTCCACTTATTTTTCATTTCCTACCCCCCTGAGTATGTTGGAACGACTGTTTGTTTGACTGTTCCATACTGCGGCAGACACAAAGCAGTCCTTCCGTATGAACTACGTGCCACGCATTCACAATGACGCGATCGAGTGCAGATGGATGCGGCAACCGGTTTCATTTCGACCATTCCTGGTTCCACCGATCACGTGAATGACGGAGTCGTTGTCTTTATACTAAATGACGCACTCGATTTTTGCAACAAGTTTTCTTCTAAAGTTATATCATTACGAAAAAAATTTTGGTATACTCCATGTGTGTATGTGGGATATGGGCATTGCAATGGGAGTATGAGTATCAGATGATGTATGGGTATGTGACGAGTCGGGCGAGGTGAATCAGGTTGTTGGACGGCATAGGGAGTATTTATACGCGGATCCGGGCCATGGCAGAGAAACTGCCTGCCACTGAAGCGCGGATTGCGCGCTATGTATTGGAACATCCGGATGAAGTGATTCGTCAGTCCATTACGGAGGTGGCCGAAACATGCGGCTGCGCGGAGGCTACGATCTTCCGGCTGTCAAAACGGCTGGGGCTGCAGGGATTTCAGGGCCTGAAGATTGCGCTTGCCTCGGAAACGAGCGAACCATCCGTGGGCATTCACGAAGAAGTCCATGAAACGGATGCTATTTTATCGATTGCCGAAAAGATCTTTCGGGCCAATATTCAGAGTATCGAGGATACGCTCAGCTTGTTGGACGCCGATTTGATGAAGAAGGCGGTCGATCTGATTGTCGGCGCGAGACGGTTGGAGTTTTACGGTTGCGGCGGCTCCGCCATGCTGGCGCAAGACGGCTACCACAAGTTCATGCGCACGGGAATCCCTTGCATCGCGCAGACGGACAGCCATTTTCAGGTGATGTCCGCAGCTCTGCTCGGACCCCAGGACGTGGTCGTCGCGATTTCGCACTCCGGCACCAACAAAGACATCTATGAGGCTGTTGCTGTCGCCGGTTCGCGGGGCGCAAAAACGATCAGCATAACCGATTATGCCAAGACGCCCATCGGGAGGATTTCCGCTGTCTGTCTTGTCGCCACAAGCCGGGAGAGTCGCTATCGGACGGAATCCATGGCGGCCCGTTTTGCCCAACTGAGCATCCTGGACGCTCTGTACGTCGCTGTGGCGATAAGGCGGCAGCAGGAAACCATCGCCAATCTCGCCGGGATTCGCGCGGTGATCGCGAAGAAGCGCTTTTAGACCCCGCATGGTTTGCCCTGATCCGCTCTGACCCGTCCTGACCCGGCAGGGATGATCAATTTTCCGGAGCAGTGTTGTTCGAGAGACCGTTGAGGTGACATCATGACAGAAAAGGTTATCCTGGGCGTTGACCTTGGCACGACAAGTGTAAAGGCGGTTGCATTTCGGCACACAGGTGAAGCGGTCGCACAGTGTCAGGCATTCTATGCGCATCGCCACCCGCAGCCTGGGTGGGCGGAGCAAGATCCGCGCGAACTCGCTGCAGGCGTTTGGGAAGCCGTTCGCTGTGCGGCGCAGAGGGCGGCCGCGCTTGGCGCAGCGGTCGAGGCGCTCAGCTTCAGCGCCATGATGCATGGCGTATTTGCCGTCTCAAGCGATGGCGCGCCGCTCACTCCCATGATGACCTGGGCGGATACGCGGAGCGCTTCGCAAATGGAGCACATTCGGTCCCGGTTGGGAATGCCTTTGTACAGGAGAACAGGCACGCCGCTGCATCCGATGTCCCCAATCGCGAAGCTGGCCTGGATGCGCGATGAACGTGCTGACGTCTATCGCGACGCGGCTCGGTTTGTATCGATCAAGGAATGGATCATTTGGTTGCTGACCGGGGAATGGCTGGTCGACTATTCGACAGCTTCGGCCACAGGACTCTTTAATATTCACTCCTTAACCTGGGATGAGGAGGCTCTGGAGCACCTCGGTCTCGATTCGTCGCGCCTCAGCAGGCCAGTGTCGACGACAACCGTGCTAACGGTCACCGACAATATATTGCGCCAGTCATTGAATTTGCCGGATGGGGTGCTGGTGGTCATCGGCGCTACCGACGGAGTGCTTGCGAATGTGGGCACGGGTGTGATTCACCCGCACGAGATGGCTCTGACCATGGGCACCAGCGGCGCGGTGCGAATGACCGTTGAGTCGCCGTGGACGGATGGCTCAGGGAGAACATTCTGCTATGCCTTGACCGAAGATCACTGGGTCATAGGAGGGGCGACCAACAGCGGGGGACTCATCCTGCAGTGGCTGTCCGAACAACTGGGCTCACCACCGAGCGATACGCTTCCGACGGGCGGCAACACGGAGGGCGACCACACTGAGGGCGTGACGCGCCTGTTTGAAGCGGCGGCGCAGGCGCCCGCCGGATCGGACGGTCTGCTGTTTCTCCCTTACCTGGCGGGCGAACGGGCGCCGATTTGGGATGAGAGGGCCCGCGGTGTTCTGTTTGGCCTGGGACTTCATCACACCCGCGCGCACATGATCCGCGCGGCGCTTGAAGGCATGGCGTATGCCCTGTACTCAGTGTACGAGGTTCTCACTGCGCAGGGTTCGGAGATCCGCGCCATCAAAGCGTCGGGGGGATTTGCGCGGTCGCCGCTCTGGCGCGGGCTGATTTGCGACCTGTTTGGCATGGAACTGCACGCGCCGGCGATAGAGGAAGCGTCCTGTTTTGGCGCCGCCGTGCTGGCCCTGCATGCTCTCGGATATTTGGAGCGCCTGGCGGACGCAGGCAGACTCGTCCGTATCGCAGGCGTTCAGTCCCCGCACGCGGGAAATACGGAGACTTATCGCTCGTACTATCCATTGTTTCGCCGTTTATACGATCAAACAAAGGATTCCTATGGGGAACTCGGCACCCTTATGGCAAGATCGAATTCGAGCGTTGGGAGGCAGAACAGATGAATGTGGGTTTGATTGGGTTGGGGAAAATGGGTGTGGGTCTCGGCCGCAATATGGTTGCGCATGGGCATGGGGTCGCGGCGTATGATCATGACCCCGCGGTTCGCGAGGCGGCGCGGGAATACCTGAGCGTCGTCGATACCCTGCCAGACACGAAACAACCAGGCGGCGCGATGATCTACTGGTTGATGGTTCCGGCGGGCAAACCGGTGGACGACGTCATAGAAGGACTGCGGGATGTGCTCGCGCCGGGAGATCTCGTGATCGACG
>JAJYTO010000115.1 GCA_021793015.1 Bacillota bacterium | reverse complement strand
AGCTCCAGGCCGCTGTCCAGCATCTCCCGCACACTGTAAAATGCGCGGCCGCCAAAGCGCGCGGCTGCGGCGTCCGCCGTTTCCTTCACGCCGTCACACACTGCAACGATCTCCACATCAGGGTGGTTCTTATAGACATTGGCATGAATCCTGCCGATATTGCCCACTCCCACAATGCCCACTCGCAGCGCCACCACACAACCCCCTCCACCGTGTACGTCCATGGCCAACCGCGGCCATGACGCTTCTGCCCCTTGATCAAATGGTCCACTCAATCGACAACGACGTTCACGAGCCTGCCGTCGAAGGGACCGCCATCTTGCGCGTTCTGGTCCATATCTATCTTCAGTGTACGTGCGTTATAGTGGCCGCAAGGCACGTTCAGGCGGATGCCTGCCCCATCTATCCCCAGTGTACGCGGGTTGTAGAGTGCTGTCGTGGTCGATTCCGCCATGATCATGACTGATCACGCCAGAAATGTTCTTCAGGCGCGCCACGGTCGATCGCACACTCGCCACCAACCGCCATCAGCCTTGCGCTGCGGAGAGGCTGCGCGTCAAAACTGCTTGAACAAATCCACCGGAAGCACGAACACAGTTGCGCCTCCGACTTGCACTGAAACTGGATGAGGTGCGGCAAGTCCTTCTCGGTGCGCACGCCGCGCACGTTTCGATCGGTCCCGTCCTGCAAGGCTGAAAGCGCCTGCGGGACAATCGTCGAACTTGAAACGCACACGACGGCGTTGTTGCACATGGGCTCCTGTGGACAAAGGCACAAGAGTGGTTCAGGATACCACGGTGTACCCACTCGCCGAATCGCCTTCCTCTGACGAACGATGGAAGGTCAAATGCGGACGCAATTCTTCGATTTCCACCCGCAGTTGCTTGATTTCGTCTGTGATGTCGCCCAATCCCCTCATATCCGTTTGTGCCTGCGTCAAGTGTGCAATCACGTCGTTGCTCTTTTCGATGGTTTGACGGAGATAGGATAATAATTCTGAGCGGCGGTCCGCCGGATGCGACTTGGATTCGCGATCAGAATCATCGCCCCGCATGCCCAACCCGCTGGATAACTTTCGTACCGCCTGCCGGAGTTCCCGAATTTCTTGTTGATGCCATTCCTGGTGATCGCGAACGATCATTTCGATCGTTCCCAACTGCACAGCCATTTCCTTCACAGGATCGTGGTCTTTTGGACGCAACGGCCCCTGATAATACGGATTTTGCATTGTTTGTGACACCCTCTCTAAGTTAGGATGATGCATCATACTCAGGAGTGCTTGCCACTGTTTGGAATATCCCGAAACTCGGTGCATTCGCCCAGTTCCGTCACAACAACCGATAATCATTCGCGCGTGTGTAAACCCTTGCGTGTAAACCCGCGCGTGTGCAAAGCGTGTGCAAAGTAGACCCGTACGTATAAACTCATACAGGAAACCGGCGGCGAGCATTGTGCATGCCGTAGATCGCATTTGCGGCTGTGCAAGCCACGACATCGCGAGGGAATTTCAACGGACGCTTGAAACTTGCGTGTCCGCGAAGTTCACTGAGCTGTTCTGCAGCAACCCCTGTTTCCGCCAATGCTTGAACGCACTCGGTCTGTGCAGCCTGCCTGGCCTTAAAGAGCATCATTTGAATTCTGCTGTACACGTTGATCGCCCCGTCGCCTGTCGTTTCGATCGGTAAAAAGATCGCCTCCGGGTATATGTCTGTCACCAACGATTGCACGCCATCGGACACGCCCGACGATGGCATGCACCCGAACGGCTTCACTGAGATCGTCATATTGGCCTTCCGTTTCACCACTGTGAGGATCAATTTGCCAACTTCCATATGTCCTTCGCCGCCCCGGAGATGGTTATCGTAAAACGCATCGGCGGCTTTCGCGATCTCATTCATGTTGGGCAAACGATATCCATGGAGTCCGATGGCTTTCGCGTATGTTTGGAAGTGGATTCGGATCCAATGACGAGCCGCTCGCAACATGGTCAATCGCCAGACAGGATGTTTCCCCTTCAAGCCTTTACGACCGAAATCCGCCGCGCGCAGGCGCATTCGTTCGACTGTATCATAGCGGGCGGCCCATATGAGATATAGTATCCAAGCCGTGAGGGGTTGCGTCTCTGTCTCTGCTCCTTCGTCTTCCAGAAAGCGTGATAACCGATAATTCCCATCTCCTTCCGTAGTCATAGCCCAAAACTCTCCGATGATGCTTACTTTTGGTTTGACGCGGGTTCGGTCGACTTGAACACTCTCCAGCGCCTTGCGGCATTGCCGCAAGGCCGGAATGATCCATTTTCGTTTACGGAGCGCCTCGTACAGATGCTGTCTGCAATGGGCCAAAGCCCTATCGGTCGAACCTGGTTCAATCTCGTAGGGTCGAATGCGGTGAGTGAGTGCGTTCAATATGTCTCCCAGAAAAATCGCCTTACATATGCTGATCACAAATGTGGCGCTGCCTATGAGGGCGCGATCTTTTCCCGCCACCTGTTTGAGGCCTCGTTCCTGTTGGAACAGGAGCACCCGAAAATCGTCAAATCCGGCGTCGCGCAAGGCTTTGCGGTATTCCGTGATGTAAGCGCCGAAGCGGCAGGGGCCGCAAGAATCGCTCGTGATGAACACATAATGATTGATAATCTCTTCCTTCGATTTTCCCTCGACATCCCGCAGCCGACACAGGTATTTAATAAGATTTCCCACGGTAAAATAGGCGGGATTGCATTGCCCCCGATTGCCGAACTCTTTGCCATACTGAAACGATTCCGTATCCGGGCAGTCCAGACGCTGCGCGCGATAACCCAGTCCGAGTAACGCCCCTTCCAACAGGTAGTCATGAGACGTCGTGAGTCCTCCGAAAAGAATCGTGGTGACAGTCATCGTTTCGGCCAAAAACCGTTGCGGCATCGGCTCGAACCACTGTTTTCTTTTCTTCCGCCAAGCACTCTGCGCGCGCTCCCGCTCCATCTGCAACAACTCTTCTTCTCTCCGCACGACCATCTTCCAGTCAACTCCTCGTGCCCCTAATTCATCATGGTTTCGCGCGCCGTCTCCTGCAGGCGCTCTTCGTAAAGTTTCAGGCTGTGGGCATAAGTCTTGACCCGCAGCTTAATGGAACCGCCCGGTTTGTTGGCGTCGATATCGTGCAGAGCCATATACGGGATGCCCGCCGTGGTGACAATCGAATCGATCAACCCATAAGTGGGAGCGTCATGGCCACATTTGAAGCTGGACAGATCCAACACGGCGATGTTGGGATGACGCGCGGCAAATTTGGCGGCCCAGACTTTTTGCACGCTGTTCGAACTGAAGTTTTCCGGCCACACATCGCTGATTTCAAGCGCGTGCTTGACGCGTCCGCTTCTCAGGTCATCCATGAAGAAACGGCGCAACCAGGCCTCGTCTTTGGGGATGGATCGCATGGAGAGAATGGGATAGCCGAGCATCTGAAACTCTTCCAGCACACCGTGATGAAGATGCGGATCAGAGTGATACGGTCGACCGATCACGAGCAGCGCAAGGCGGTTCTCCTCCTCCACCTGTTCCAGGATAATCCGGCCTCTCTCCTGCATGTCGGCGTCAAAAAGCTGCATGGCGATCCAGCCTTGTTCCACGGCAAAATCGCTCTCGTCTTCCGTGATTCGCAAGTGATCCTTAAAGGCTTCATACAGTTGCTTTTTCATGAGATTGGGCTCCGTAAATGTGACAGCCGGATCGAGATAGGCGACCCCCTTTGCCGCAAAGAGGTTCTTCTCTTTGGTAAATGCCGCCTTGCTCACATTTGGCGCGCCGGCAACGATTGGACAACTGGTCAAATCCATCACATTATGCACATGGTTGGGAATATGGGTGATGCAGGGGAAAAAGATGTAATGAAGAGGTTTTTGCTCATGCCGTTTAAACAGCAAGTTGTGAATGTGAGCCAGGGCCACCTTCGAGGGGTAGCAGGGATCGATCGATCCATACTTCCCTCCTTCCCGCCACAGTTGCTCATTGGTATGATCACTGAACGAGAGATTCTGCTGATCAATGCCCAGCGTCTCAAAATAGGTCTGCCAAAAAGGCGCCGTAGACCACATGGAAAGCGCCCTGGGAATTCCGATTCTCAGTTGCTTTCGATATACTGCGGCTTCCGTCGAAGAACGTCGAAATGAACGTTTCGCGGAAAATTTTTTTGTCCATCGCAGTCCCACCCAATGATGCTGCTTATTCCAATGATGCTGCGTCTGCGCGCGATTCGCCTGCAACTCCGATCCAGGCAGAGGCTGTGGATTGTAAAAGTGCTGGAACATGCGACGCGCTTCATATTCCACGAGATTGGGGTATTGTTTTTTTACTTCCTGACGTTCTCTGGTTAATTGGATGACCGCTTCCTTGCTTTTTGCCGTTCCTTTTTCACAATTAAAACCGGATATATACCGATCAGTTTGCCCATCCGGCGTCTCCGTGTCGATGAAGGTGCGTCCGCAGTGATTCGGGCAGAAGGTACAACGAGTCGATTCATCGCTGCGTGTCGAATAACGCAGTGCAAGCGCCGCCTCCAAACCTATGAATGTAGAATAGCCGCGCTGTTGCACGATGCGCCATGTTTCCAGCGCCGCGCCGATGGCTCCCGCTTCTCCCGTGTGCGGATGAACATATACTTTCGCATCGGGAATGCGCGCTTTGATGTAGTCCACCTGCGCCTTGACAGCGGCCAGATTGTGCTGCGTTCCTCCCTGAAGGACAAATCTCCGTCCCAGCCTGGCCAGGTTCGGCACTTGGGCGACATATTGCCATATGTTTTTAGGTAAAACGCAAGCCAATCCAGCGAGCAATTCCTCTTTGGTGAATCCTTCCTTCTGGAAATTGACTCGATCCGCATCTAAAAATACAGCACATCCATAAGAAAATATGGGGGCCAGTTCAGCTTTGAAGGCGGTATCTGCGTATTCCTGGATGGGAATGCCAAACTGATCGGCCATGGTTTGCAGCAGCATGCCGTTTCCGGCTGAACATTGGTTGGATAGACGGAAGTTGCGGATGTCCCCATTTTTAAGAAACAGCACCTTGATGTCCTGTCCTCCGACATCGCAGATGACGTCAACTTCTCCAAAATAGTGAACAGCGCTTGTCATGTGGGCAATCGTTTCCACGATATTGATATCTGCCCTCAATGTCTTCTCCAGGATATCCCCGGCATATCCTGTAACGCCAAACCCGATAATCTCCAACTCAGCGCCATGCGCCGCCACCTGATCCCGAATCTGTTGCAAGATTTCTTTTGTGTCCTGTATGGGATTGCCTTTGGAAAGTTGGTATTCCTTAAATAGAACATGTTTGTGCTCATCGACCAATACCGCTTTCGATGAAGTTGAACCTCCGTCAAGGCCGATGACCGCTCGCACTGTTTGCCCCGGCATGAAGTTGGCTGCCCGAAAAGGCGGAATTCCGTAGATCTGGCGAAAGTCGTCCAATTCCCGTTGACCATTGACAAGTGGCGGTCCTGCCTTTGCGCCCAGTTTTGTCTTTCTGCCGTGAGCGATAAAGTTCTGCAGATCGTTCAGACCTTTGTAACCGCCTGCTTGAGCGGGTTCTTGCAAACCGTAGATGACCGCCCCGTAAGCCGCATAGAACTGAGAGTTCTCTGGGACAAAAATCAGATCCTCAAGGCGCGCATCTTGCGGATAGTCGTATCCGCGTTCCTGCCATATTTCCGGAATCGTCTTGCGCCAACACTCCTGCAGGAAAGGCAGATACGTGTTTGGACCGCCCAATAAAAGGACTCGGTGACGAAGCGTATGGCCGCGAGTCAATACGGACAGGTTCTGCTTTACGATCGCATCGGCCAGGGAGCACATGATTTCCTGAACAGGGATACCGCTTTTCAGGAGGTTGACGATATCCGTTTCTGCAAATACGCCGCACTTCGCGGCCACTTTATGCAATCTGGCAGCATCAAAATGCAACTGGCCGGCCTCTTGCGCAGACATGCCCACTTTGATCATGCACTTGTCAATGATCACTCCCGTACCCGATGCACACTTGTCATTCATGGACGTGATGGCTTGTCTGGCGCCGGTTTTCTGATTGACTTTAAAAATGATGATTTTGGCGTCCTGTCCTCCCAGTTCAATCACGCTGCCCACATCGGGATGGAGTTGCTCGACTGCCATTGTCACGGCATTTACTTCCTGAACGAATTTGGCCCCGATGTGCAGACCGATAGGTCCGCCGCCGGAACCCGTTATGCATATTCGGATATTTTCCTGTTGTATATGGGGGAACTCGTCGCTGATGCGCTGCAGGACTTCCAGGACTTTTTCCGCCTGTTTGGTGTGGTGACGCTGATAGTTTTTCCAAAGGATCTTCTGACTGTCCGGATCTACTGCCGTCGCCTTGATGGTCGTAGATCCGACATCGATTCCGATGATCACGGATTCTCGATGTCGGTTCTCCAAACGGGTTCTCACGAAATCACTCCAAGCCTTTAACGTAGATTAGGACGGTCGAATATTTTTGACGTTCACAGCCAGTTATGATGTACATGCTTGTCAAACTTATTCGCCCGGAACATTCCGGAACATATTGGCATGCGCGCGCTGCATAGTTGACGATGGATTCCACCATGCTACCCGGGAAACCATGCGGCGGTCTGTCCCGAAAAATCGCCGCAGGCGTATTTTTCTTCCCGGTTGTTGGTGGCGCGCAAGCGCCATGAAAGTCTGTCCCGAAATACGGTGGTCCCTGCCTGTCAGGACGGATCATGCATGCCGCCGCCGCTCAGACAGCCGCGGCCTCCCGGCCGCTAATACTCGCTGCAGCGGCATGCATGATCCGTCCTGGCGGGAGGCCAGCGCTTCGCACAACTCGCGACGGGCACAATATATGACTCCTCCCCGAGCGGGCTCTTCAGACCAGGCAAACAGGCAAAAACTTCAGGCGCATTTTTCCCGGTTGTTTGGCGCCGCGCAAGGGCATGGCGCTCTGTCCCAAAAAACTGCCGGCGCTGGGCGACGAACAAGGTGCGAGGGGTGAACCGTACGATATGCGCATACTGTACACCGCGTTGCTTGTTCTGAACCTGCTTTTGCTGTTGCTTATCGCGAATCATCCTGTACGTCACATACGGCTGAATACACGAAGGTCCAATTCATTGGAGCGTGGTTGTCTGAAGACGAAGACCAATCGAGCCATCAAAGGATTGTTAATTGCCAGCGCTGCGGTCACCCTGATCGCCGGTTGTACGATTCATCCACAAGGCGCGCAGCCAATTCGCCCTGCGGGGCGCAAAATCGTTGTGATCGTTGTCGATTCCTTGACAAACCAGGCGCTGCAACAAGCGCTGCGACGCTCAGATTTTCCCGCTCTCCGGTACCTGATCACACGTGGGCAGTACGTCCCCAATATAATTTCTTCCTTCCCATCCATGACGGTTTCTGACATCAGCACTGTGTTGACTGGATCCTATCCGGAGGATCATCACATTCCTGGGTTGGTATGGATCGATGTGGATCGCGGAGAGGTTGTGAATTACGGAAACAATCTCAGACAAACGATGCGGTTGGGAGTACGGCCAGTCTTGGAGAATACGCTCTATCATCTGAATCAGACTCACCTCTCGAAAGGGGTGCATACGGTTTTCGAGGATCTACAGGACGCCGGATACAGCACCGGGGCGATCAATATGCTCGTCTATCGGGGCCGAACCTCGCATCGATTGTCACTGCCGATCTACGTTCGTCCGCTTTTGCAGCGCGGATCTTATCACGTTCAGGGGCCTGATGTATTGGTCGTTGGGACACTTGCTGAGCAAAGCTTCGCTGACGGAAAAGACGGGATATTTCATCGCTTCGGCCTGCGCGACGATTTTTCCGTTGAGTCGCTTGTGCACATCATGAAGCACGGCCAACTGCCTGACTTTACGATGGTTTACTTGCCCGACAATGACAGTTATGTCCATAAATACGGCGTTGACCAGATGAAGGGTGTGATGAAAGTAGAAAAACATCTGCAGCAGGTTCTGGGCGCCTTCGGGGAGTGGAGTCGCACGCTCGGCCATGTGACCCTGATCGTGATGGGGGATAGCGGCGTTACTCCTGTCTTGCCTGCACAATCGCGTCCAACCATTATGCTGAAGAATCTTTTTCGAGGCTACTCCGTTTATCGATGGGGCGCCCACCTTACCGACAAGGACGATGTCGGTTTTGCCGTCAATTCCAGAATGGCGTATGTGTACGCATTGAATCACAACATCCAATATCCAGACATGATAAGACGATTGACGGCAGAGCGGCGGATTGATATCGTTGCGGGCCTGCACGGGAACGCCGTTTTCGCAGCGACTCCAGAACATCGGTCCAGTCAATTCATCTTTTATAAAAATGGAAAAACGAAGGATCAATATGGACAGTCCTGGACACTGAGTGGAAACGGCAAAATCCTTGATCTTCGCATGGGAGGAGACGGCCGTCTTCAGTACGGACGGTATCCGGATGTGCTGAGGCAGCTATGGAGCTCGCTCCATTCCCATAAAGGAAGGTATCTCGTCGTGACAGCCAAAAAAGGGTATCAATTTGGCGACGACCAGTCGCCAGAACACGATGGCGGCGCGCAACAGAGTTCCCTGCTCAAAGAAGACGTTCTGGCGCCAATCATCGTCGTCGGGGCAAAACAGGCTCCCAGGAGCTTGAGTCGCTCGGTGGATTTGAAGGCGTACTTTATTTCTCTTGTTCACTCGCAGGCGACCAGGGCCGGATCGACGATCCGGCCCCATGGGCGCCAGGGTTAACGGCGAACCGTCGTGGCGCTATGGTTGATAGAGAATCTCACAGGTGATCGCGGGAACGTCGACCGTTCCCGTCGCTTTCCCGATCGCCTCCTGCCCGATCTGTCCGGCCGTGCCCGCAATCTTCCACTTTCCAGCAGGTAAGTTGAACGTCGTCTGACCGCCTGGGTTGTAGATAACGACAATATTTTTCCATTTGTCTCCGTTGGCGTGGTGCTGCAGCTCGAACTCCACCGTGTTGGCCGGACTCGGAAGAAACGAGAGGTTCTGTCGAATCTGCTCGGCCGTTGTCATGCGAAAGGCCGGATGATCCTCGCGCAAGTGAATCAGACCGGCGTAATAGTTGAATACACTCAAGTATTCGACCTTGCGCGCCCAGTTGAATTCGTTGACCGCGTCGCCGGCGTTGTAGCTGTTGCCGTTGCCGCCCTTGGTGCGCAGCATCTCTTCGCCGCCCTGCATGAAGGCCACGCCCTGCGATGTCATGACGATCGCCTGCGCGAGTTCGTCCATCTGTATGCGCGTCGCCTTGGACGCTGTGGGATTGCTGAGTTGGAGTTTATCCCAGAGCGTGTAGTTGTCGTGGCTGGTAACGTAGTTGATCGTCTCAGACGGCGCCGCCGCGAAATCGTGAATCGAACTGTTGTAGGGAATGCTGCCGACAACGCCGTTTTCGATCGCCGGAACGTAGCCCTGTCCTCCCATGGCGTATCCCTGCGCTGTGGGCTGAAAGACGTTGCCCTCGATGGCGTTGCGCAGATTATCGTTGAAGACTCCTACGCCAAGCCCCTGCTGTCGACCCTTGACGAGCAGTTGGCTCGGCGTGAGACCCGACGCGCCGCCGGTCCACGGTTCGCCGCACAGGATGATGTTCGGATCGATGGCATGCAGTTCCTGCGATACTTTTTTCATGGTGTTGACGCCTAGCAGGGCCATCAGGTCAAAACGAAAGCCGTTGACGTGATACTGTGTGACCCAGTATTTGAGGGAATCGAGAATGAACTTCTGAACCATTGGCCGTTCGCTGGCCACTTCATTGCCGACGCCGGAACCGTTGTAGTAGTTCCCCTGGTAATCGGTTCGCCAGTAATAGCCGGGAACCAACCGGTTGAGCGCCGATCCCTGCACGGCAAACGTATGATTGTACACCACATCCATGATCACGCCGATGTGCGCCTGATGCAGACTCTGAATCATCTGTTTCGCTTGCGTGATACGCGCCGTTCCCACGGGAGTGGTTGCGTACATGCCTTCCGGAACGTTGAAGTTGCGGGTGTCGTATCCCCAATTGTAGGTGTACCCCGGATCGGGAAACTCCTGCATCGGCATGATCTGCACATAGTTCACGCCCAGTTGCTTCAGGCTGGAAACCCCTGTCTTGACGTTGCCGGGACCGTGCGTGCCATACTCCGTAAAAGCGAGATACTGTCCGGGATATTTGAATCCGCCATTGGGGTCGATCGAAAAGTCACGCACGCTCACCTCGTAGATCACGGCGTCCACAGGGTTCGGCACACCCTGGAAGTGATCGCCGTTCCAACCCTCCGGATTGGTGGCCGCGAGATCGATGACCATACCGCGCGCGGCGCCGGGCGCAAGGGCGGTGGCGTACGGATCGACGGCGGTTTTGGTCTGGCCGTCGATCGTGACGCTGTAGAGGTAATACCAACCGTTCAAATTGCCCGGAACCTGCGCCTTCCAGGTTCCACCTGACCCCGGTTGCATGGGAATTTGCTGGGTCATCGGTCCGGTGGCCGAAGAAAACAGTTGCAGGTTCATGCTGCTTGCTGTCGGCGCCCACACGCGAAACGACGTCTGCGTCGACGTCCACATGTTGCCGAGCGTTCCCCCATAATAGTACTGCGGCAGATTCAGGACTTTGCGGGGAATGACCTGCACGGATTTGAAACCTGTCGCGCCGAGCGTCAGGGTATGCGTCACATTCGGGGCGCTCGCAAGCGTGAGCTTGACGAGACTTGTCGACATCCCATTTGACGAGGTGGGAAGAGTCTGACCGGGGTTATTGATCGAGTCGTAGACGCTGTTGCTTGAAGGCACATAGGAGAATGTCACCTTGGTTCCCGCTGACGGCACATTCAGCGTCACGTTGTTGCTCGGATAGGACACATTCCAGGACCCGCCGATCGCGATTTTGTACTGATAGCTCCCCGTATTCAGGGTGGCGGTGTACTGGTACAGATCAGGATTGACCTCGGTCATCGCGGTGGTCTGCGACGCTGGATTCCAGTTGCTCTGACCGCCCGCCTGAGTCTGAAAATCGCTGGCGACGACGGCCTGCAACTGGACGCCGTCCTGCACAGATGTCACGGGAATGGATGTGTTGGCGGTTGTGTCGGTCAGCGCGAATGTCGTGCCTCCCCCGATCGTAACGGGAGTATCAAGGCTGGCGTAGATGGTATGCGCCCCATCCAGGAAAGCGGCTGTGACGCCCGGCTGCATCGCCGTTTCGGCCGCCGCAGCTGTGTAGTAGATGGTGGGATCGCCCTGCACCAGCCAGACTTGCGCTGTGCCATTGGTCACATTGATATAGCGATTGGACGATATATCCTCGGCCGCCCAGTTGCCCTGTCGAACGATCACGCCCACTTGCGTGTTGTTTCCGGGAACCTGCGCGGTGGCCACCGCCCCAAAGGAGTCTGTTCCAGTGAAGTTGTAGGCGGCCCCGGCCAGACTCTGAGGTTGGTATGGCCAGAGCCACAGATTCCATGAATAAATACGGGCTGCTTTCGGTGTGTTATGCGCAATCGTTTGCACTTGATTGCGCATAACACTTTTGCTTGTATGCCGGATCCTCCCCCTGCCGCGAGATGGCGAAGATGTCCTGCTATGATAATTTCACGCTGTTTCGCACCCTGTGGTACGCGAGAACATACACGACGGATGCACCGATAAATCCGACAGCCATGCCGAGTGAACTGCCGTTTTGCTGCCCGTGGGTCAGAAAGGCGACGCCAGCCCGCCAGGCAAACAGGATCAACGCAAAACCAAGACAGGAATACACGATGCCGGATGCGCGACGGACCACGATCGACAGGACGACGGCCGTCAAGGCCAACAGTACGAGCCCCGCTCCGAGGATGACATGACCGAGAACCACGGGGCTGTGGGCCATTGACCAGTTCCACGCGTCGCCGTTTGCGATCGTGTCGGGAAACTGGGTATACAGATTGGCGACCATGCCGAGCACGAATTCCGCG
>JAJYTO010000114.1 GCA_021793015.1 Bacillota bacterium | reverse complement strand
CTTGATGCGGATTCCCCAGGCGGCGCAACAACTCGACCGTACGCTCCAGCCCAGGCCGGATACCAAGACGACCCAACGAGCGCAGATAGATGACAGCTTCCGTATAATTCGTCGCTGTCTCCTCCTTCTTCTTGGACAGCCATCGCAGTCACCGATCTCCATCCAACCGAGTTGGCGGCCGACAAAACTGCCCAACGGCGCAACGAAAGGTTCAACTGCACAAGCCGCACAAGCTGCGAGGAGCTTGCCGCTGGACGCGCACACCTATGGGTTGCACCAGGAGCACTCTCCGGGAGGTGCGACGCGCAGGCCGTCGCTCCTGGGGTTGCTCTCGCGGTACTCGCAAAGGGGGCAGCCATGAATCTCAGCGCTCACCAATTCCGTTTCTCCGCCACACCACTCGCATGGCAGACCCCTGACCACGTCAACCAACCCCCACCCTGGCGTCAGGCATTCTGGACAGAGGGTGGCAAGCCGGCGACCGAGTCCCACCGCGACCTCAAGAAGCACCTGCCGTCGCGTCGGGTTCATATGTGCGCGCATGTCCGTCTCCACATGCGCAAGGCCATCCTCCGAGGCTGAGGCGCATCGCTCCAAGGCTTCCTTCAGCGCTGCTGTTTTTGTAATCCCCTTGAACAAGAGTCCCGGTTGCAGTCCGGAGTTC
This sequence comes from Bacillota bacterium, assembly GCA_021793015.1. Classification (GTDB taxonomy): domain Bacteria; phylum Bacillota; class Bacilli; order Alicyclobacillales; family SLC66; genus JAKADD01. Next base: position 11,513 of record JAJYTO010000114.1, on the reverse strand, counting down.
GGTCTGACAATCAACCCGTGCGAGGGAAAGCGCGCCCGCGCGAGGAAATCCTTCAGGTCTTCGAACGTTCTGGCCGCATCGTGAGCAAAGTTAGTCTTGGGGCTGAGAATCTGTTCCACAACCTCAATACCCAAACCGTCATCGACGAACCCTAAAAGCTCATGATCTGCGGAAACGAACAGCAACTGCGGGTCAGGACCGAAGCTGCCCTCGCTCGCCAGACCCAAAGTCAGACCGGCGGCGTTCATTCCCAGACGCGCCTTGCGCAGGGCCACTTCCCGCGGAGTGCCCTGACGGTCAACCTCACCGCTGAACGTTCCAAGGAGATCTGTATTCAGGTCAGCGGGAACATACACCTCAAGGCCAACAGCAGCCCGCAGAGGCTGCCCGAGCACCCGTTCCTTCTGGTGTTTGGTGGCTAGCGCTGCCTTTCGCCCTTGATAGGGATGCGGAGTTTTCTGTTGTCCGCTCATATCCCGAAGCTTCCCTTCTTTTTTGTCGTCTCGCGGGGAGAAGTTACGGCCCTCCTCGAGAAGGCGTCAAGTCGCGTCCATGCACGCGAACCCTCCCATGTACAGCCGTCAGTCCGACTATCCACAGTCGTGTTTTTCGCAGCACATTTTTCACGACTTTATTATCATGATATTTGTGTCGTATGTCAAGACACGTCTATCCATGCCACCCTCTCGACAGGTGAACGATGGATAGACAATTTTCGTAATGATTATTTACCAATCCGGCATGGCGAGCAATTCAAGGAGGTCCCTGATGGCGCGTCCGCGCTGCGCGGGGTGACGCATGGGCAGTTCCGGGTGAATTTCATAACGGTTCTTCCGTCCGTCCCGAAAGCGGCTGATGTATCCTGCATTCTCGAGATCGTCAAGAATACGTTGCACCGCCCGCTCCGTGACGCCCACGATCTCAGCAATCTCCCTGGCCGTCAAACGGCCGCTGCGAACAATGCACAGCAGGACCTGAGCGTGATTGGTGAGAAACGTCCACTCTGACATAGCAACTGCCTCCACGAGCCCCTTTAAGTTACGATTTCAGTTTCATGATATACCAAGCCGGAATTTCTCGCTCTCGGAACATCTTCAGGGTAAAACCCCGTGCTGTATCGCCGGTGAGGCTCAGATGTTGAGAAGGTCCTCCCAGAGGGCGCCCCGGCGAACGGGTTCGCCATGCGCCGGGCAGACCCATGCGAACGGCAGCGCTCCAACCTCGCGAATCGATTTTCTCAGCGCCTCTTTATTCCAGGTCAATAATCCCGGCGCTGGCCTCAGCCTGCCTTTTCGGGTCGTCACCAGATCGCCCGCCAGCAAGACATCGCCATACAGCAGGGACACGTGACCGCGCGTGTGCCCCGGCGACGGGATCACTTCCAGACCGCCGATTCGCATCCCCGCCTCGTAGACGGCGTCGATGGCGGGCGCATCCACCTTGATCATAGCCTTGATGACGCGGCGCAATCCGCTGTCTTTCTGTACGCCGTGGATCAACGGCAACTCTTCGCGCGGCGCCCACAGTTTTGCGCCCGACAGTTCCTGCAGACGTTTGGCGTTGCCCACATGGTCCACGTCGCTGTGGGTGAGCAGAATGTGCGCGATATCATCCGGTCGCAGTCCAATCCGTTCGAGTCCGGCTGTGACCTGCCCGCTTTTTCCGGGGGCGCATGTATCGACAAGAACTGGTTCCTGGCCCATAACCACGTACACATAGCTGCCCTTGGTCTCCTCAAGCAGATGAACGCCCGGTGCTATCTCCAAGACTCTCCGTCTCCTTTCACACTCGCGTCTGCGTCGCATTGGCGCTACAGGGGTTCCACAGTGACTCTCCGCAGAGGTGCGCTCATGCCCGAAACCAGCGCTTGGCCCGCATTGCCGTCATGTGAGTTCTATTTTGTTCAGTGATTTGAGCCCTCGCAGAAAAACGAAAATCAGTCTGCGGAAACTGTCGTCAGTAGCCAAATCCATTCCAACAAATACGCCAGAGGCCTCAAGCGACACGAATCCGTGACCGATTGCCCGAAAGGCGCGAACGGTATGAATCGAATCTTCCCGAGTGAGCCCGTACGGTTCCAAGACAGTCAAAACAGTATCCAGAATCGCGTTTGAAGCCTCCTGCATCCTCATGGAATCCGGGTTGGGCGCTCGGAGTATCGCCTCGTAAACCCCTGGCCGTTCATGGGCAAAGACACGATATGCGTGCAACATGGATTCCAGGGCCTTGTCTGACTCCTTCCCGATCGCCGCTCTTTGAAGATGCCTGTTCAGTTCCTGAATTCCAGACAAGGCGAGTTCGCGTCGCAACCCGTCAAGTCCGTCAATATGATTGTACAGCGAGGGCGTCCGGACGCCGAGGCGACCGGCGAGCCCGGACAAGGTCAACCGGTCCAGACCAGCTTCGTCCGCAAGCCTGCCCGCAGCTTCAACAATTGACGCCCTGTCCAACCCGGGTCGCGAAGGCACGTTCCATCACTCCTGACAACTTTCGTCTTGCAGCCGCCCGGCTACGCGATCCATGAACCGTACATGCGTCCGCGCTGCGGCAACTTCATCGGCAATGTGCACCTTCTCCATTTGCTAATAGAGGTTGTCCGAAACACATTAATATGGATTAACTATAAACTAATATATTTAGTTCGTCAAGGCAAGCCGTTCCGTCCTGTGGCTCCCCGGCATCTCAATTGCGCACGCCTTGCCGATCGGCGCCCGCCACGAACCTCCCTGACCATCCCCGCATCGGGCGGGAACGGCTCAGGCCCAGGAATGCAGAATCACGATGTCCACCCTCCGATTCTGCCGCATCCCCTGTGCGGTGGCGTTGCTGGCAACCGGATGATACTTGCTGAACCCCTGCGCCGAGCACCGTGTTGGACTGACCCCGTGGCCCACGAGAAACTGTACGACGCCTGCCGCCCGATCCACAGAGAGAAACCAGTTGCTGGGGAATTGCGTCGTATGAATTGGCGCGCTGTCAGTATACCCGTTGACCTGAATGCGGTTGTGCACCGCGTCAAGAAATGGCACCAGTCCATGAAGAATGCGTTGCGCTGTCGTTCGCAACTGGTCGGAACCCGTATCAAACAGGATGTCTGCGTGGATGGCGATCTGTATGCCCCGCGATTGGTTGACCGCCGTCACGCTGGCCTGCAGGTTGTGGGATCGGATGTATGTTTGCAGTCGCGCAAACAGGTTGGAAAACACCCTGTCCTCATGCAGCATCGCATGCACTTGTCCCGCCTGCGTCGGCGTGACTGAAATCTGCTGCAGCGCATGGTTGCCGCTGGACGTGTGCGAAATGGACGGCGCAGGTGTCTGATGCAGCAGGGAGGAATGGTGCAACACACTTTTGCCGCCGCTTGAACTTGAAAACTGGATGGGCGCGCTGGAACCGATGAACGCCATGTGAAGCGACTGGGCCAGTTGCCGAAACTTGCCCTGGTTTAGACTGGCGACCGAATACATGATGATAAAAAACGCCAGCAACAGTGTGATGAGATCGCTGTAGGTGAGCAGCCAGCGCTCGTGAATTTCCTTGCGAACGCGCACCTTCTCTTTTTTTCTGTGCCTCCTTGGGGTCTTCATCGCTTCCTGGTTCAAAAAACCTACGATTATCTCGATAGATTTTTTCGACCCTTGCGAGTCCGCGGTCTTACCGGATTCATCCGCATGGAGGCTGCTTTCGCACCACCGAAGAGGAGCCGGACAGGAGAATGGGCAAGTCGCCTTTCCCTATGTCCCGTCTGTGTTGCCCTCTTCCCAGGTGTTGCCCTCTTCCCTGGTGTTACCCGGTCGCATCAAGATATCCCGCCGCACCTTTCGCCTCGTGTATGCGACAGGCGTTCCTCATTGGCCCAGTAACGCTTTACGGAATCCCAACCGCGAAACCAGGTTGCCTCCTTTCTCTTGCAAGGTTTCTTCGATGACTTTCTGTGCTTGGTTCCATGCGGTCTAATCGCTTTTTCGATACGCATTCTCGTTAAATGCGCCCTTCGCGATCAAAAAGTTGAGCGCCGCTTTGGGCACATTCTCTCGCCTGATCTTTAGGCCGCCTTGTCTGGCAGTGACGAGCGCAGCCGACGCGTGTAGGTGACAGGTACCGACAAGTCTGGCCAGAGAAGGCGTCCACAGACCGCGACACCTAAAGTGCGAGGTGATTCAGCCAACTGACGATGGCCGCGGCTACCTGCTGCGGGGCATCCTGGGGCAGGTCGTGGTAACAGCCGGGAAACTCCACGCGCTGTTTGTCATCGCTCGCGAGCCAATCGAACATGCGCAAAGCCTCAGAACGTTCCACGAGCAGGTCCTCTCCCGGCAACAGGAGTAATGCGGGGGCCATGATGGCCGAACCGGCTTTTTGCGCCGCCTCGACCAAGCCAACGATCTGCACCAGCATACCGGTGGTCACCGGACGCAGCGCCAATGGATCGTTGGTGATCGCAGCCCGCGTCTCTGCGCTGCGCACCAGTTCCTCCGGACCCCATGGCAGGAGCACTTCAGCCGCAGGCCCCTGAGTCTGGAGCAGCCCCATGACACCGCCGACCCACTCGGGGGTCATCGCCCGGCTGGATGGGCTGGGCGAGATCAGGATGACACCGGCAAGCCCGGCGACCCGCGGCGCCGCGGCGAGCGCGACGAGGCTGCCGAGAGAGTGTCCCAAAAGAAAGACCTGCTTGCCCTCGGCGGCGGCGGCTGCAGCCACAACCGCCATGTCGTCGGCCCAGACCTGCCAGTCTGTCACATCGGCAGGTCGCGTCGGCGAAGAGCCATAGCCGCGCAGGTCAAAGGCGTAGACGTCGGACCCGGCCACATACGACGCCATCGGCCCATAGGCACCGCTGTGCGAGCCGTTTCCATGGGCCGCCACGATGGCCGCCGGACCAGCGGACGGCCAGTGGCGCACAAATACTTGCTGGCCGTCCTTCGCTGCCAGCACCTGTTTCCTCTCACTTTCGGACATTCCCTTCACTTCCGTTTCTCTCGAATTCGGACCGCCGTTGCCCAATTCGGGTCGTCAGCCGCACTTCCCCGGCGTCTCTCGAAGCGCTGCACCCGTCGTTCGACTGACGTTGTTCCAATATGAAGTTATTGCCACTCTACGTTGATTGATGCCACTGTACACGAACCTGATGAAGAATACAAGCCGTTTGCAAAAGGAGCTTTTTCTGCGCCACCCGGGCACTCCGGCGCAGATCGAAACCGCCTACAACGACTCTCCCCTTCACCGAAATAATGGCTGCTATTCAACCGGACCCGTGTATGATAATGTGACCGGGTGGGATCGATCAACGTCGCCAACTTCGTTGCGGACCTCGGCTGACGTGTTCAGTCGTCCCTAAAAACCCCGCTTGCCAACTTCGCGAGCAGGGTTTCCTGGCTTCAGGCGTCCGCGTTCCATTGGAGTCCCTCGATTGGCTTTGTTTCACCACGCCGCGCACGTCGCCTAAGGAATAGGAATCAGCGTTCGTCCTGTAAAATAGAGGTTTAGAATGCGCAGATAGGGCAACCCAGTCAGCGCCCAGAATTGCGAGCCCCATTGCGCCATCTTTTGAGATCCCACAAACGCCCAGTTGGGGTTGTCGGGAATTCCGGCCCGATAATCGAGCGCGGCGATCACTCCGTTCGAATCAGTGTACGCATATGGCCACGTCGCGGTCAGTGCGCGGTCTGTCTCGATACGCCCGCTCAGAGGGCGGAACTCCTGAAAATTGACGGTGTTGTCCACATCAAATGTAAATCCGCCGATGGTGACGGGATGCAGGGTGTGATACCAGGCAAACATTTTTACGGCCATGGCCCCGGCTTGAAGCGCTTGCGGATCCCAGGAAGGCATCCACTCATTCGGGAGTACATCAGCGCAGTATTGCTGAAACCCGATGGTCTGCACCCATTGAATGGCGCCGCGCGGGTTGTTGCCCACGCGTATCGCCACACGGATGACCGAGGGAAGTTTCACATTGTAGACTGTGCTCATGGTCTGGGCGTTCACAGGCGTTCCAGCGATGGCGACCATGGCTGCGGCGACGCATGGAATCACAAGAAGTCGGGCGGCGCGGCAGGCATGGATTACTTCTGCAAACATGGACCTCCTGCCCGCGTCAGGAACGGATGTCCGTTCATCAACGAATTTTGGAGTCCCATGGCGCATAACCCTGTTCCCCCTTGATCGCCGGTTGTCTGACGAGTTTTATCCGTTGCGCGTAATCGTCAATGAGTCTCATGTACGCATGGCGGTGGATATTCCCGAGCGCCGCGACCGGTTCATTGCGCTGTCCCGTCTGAATGGAATTGAGAATGACGGGCTGCACCTGCCCCTGATCCACCGGCACCTCGAACAACAGCATTTCGTTGAAGCCGGTCGCCGTCACAAGCGCCGTCACCGTTCCCAACTTGCCGCTGCTGACAAACCTTGGATCAGGCTTGACGGTAATTTTGGCCTTCCACATGCCGACGCTGTTTGTAAGCCCGGTGCCCAATACTTCTCCACTCTGCCCAACGATCGCTACCCGGGCGCCGGGAATGGGTTTCAGGCTGGGGTCAGCCACGCGAAACTCGACCGTGGACTCGAAAGATTGCGCTGAAACGGGATTTTTGGCCGGGGAGGAATATGACGGGCTCACTTCCCTGGCATCTGCGAATGTGGGCGCCCCGACCGGAGCGAACAGCACGGCCGCTTCGACGATCGCCACAAAAAGGACGGATGGCGCAATGCGACGCATGAAAAGATCACTTCTTCCCTGGGATCTCGCGAAACGAACGCCTCCAGCGCAAGAGACTGCCTTGGATCGCAATCCTTGCGGGCGCAGCGGCGGCCGTGAAGCGCGGCGCGACAGCGTTTTTGCTGCCCAACTGCAACCATTGCAGGGAGTGCAGTGTCGGCAGTGTTCCCTGGAGCACAAGCCCATATGCACCGCGCGCACGTCCCCAAGACTCGCGTTGACTTGTCCACTTCCTCCTGTCCGCACTGATGATCGACGCCCATGCGCACGATTCGCATACAAACGCAAAATCGGATGGCAGACTGTTTCCAGTCTGCCATCCGATTTCCCTTACACAACGCGCTTTATAGGTGGTGAGCCATGCTGGGCTCGAACCAGCGACACCCTGATTAAAAGTCAGGTGCTCTACCAACTGAGCTAATGGCTCAAAGTGGCTGGGGAGGTAGGGATCGAACCTACGAGTGACGGAGTCAAAGTCCGTTGCCTTACCACTTGGCGACTCCCCAACTATGGGGTGAGCGATGGGGATCGAACCCACGAGTGCCGGAGCCACAATCCGGTGCGTTAACCACTTCGCCACGCCCACCATGGCATCACAAAAATAAAAACCTGGCAGGGGTGGCAGGATTCGAACCCACGACATGCGGTTTTGGAGACCGCCGTTCTACCAGCTGAACTACACCCCTATATGCTGCCCCGGAACGTCAGAAACAGCGCTCTCTGAGTATACATTGGCGTTTGTGCGAAAGTCAAGCAAAACTCCCGTGTTCTGACCGGATTCCGCACGGGAATCAACCCATTTGCAATCCGCTCAGAACGCGGGACCATTCGGGAGGGAACTCAGCGGACCACACATGGCGACACCCAAGAAGGCATTTAGGAGGGCACTCCGCATCGCAGATGTTACACAAATGAAATGATTGACGTTGTCGGTAGAATCTTTCTATAATTGGGATGGTTGAATATCGTTTCAGCACCAACATAGGGGGCGCACCTTTGCTTATTGATCTCGTCACCTTGGTCCTGTCATTCCTTATTGTTTACGCGCTGGTGCCCTTGATGCGCAAGGTCGCTCTGCGCACCGGATTCGTCGATTTACCGACCGACCGCAAAGCGCACAAAGCGCCGCTTCCGATGCTTGGCGGCGCCGCCATGATGATCGGCTTCACGCTGGTGACGGTGACGCTCCATCATTTTCTGATCAACACGTTCCCAAAAACGGACAAGCCCTTCTTGGGTCTCATCATCGGCTCCGTTGTCATGTTCATCGTGGGAATGATTGATGACTACGCCAAAACCCGCAAACGGGAGTTTCCCGCATGGCCAAAATTCATTGCCCAGATGATCGCCGCCTCCATTCTCATTTATTGCGGCGCAACGATCAAAGGCGTTCAGAATCCGTTTCAACCAGGGTCCTATATCGCATTTGCCTCCTGGGTTTCGGATCTTCTGACGATTTTATGGGTGGTCGGCATTATCAATGTCTTCAACTTCCTCGATGGTCTGGACGGATTGGCGGGGGGCATCGCTGCGATGTCGGCCACCACGCTGCTCGTCATCTCCACTTTGAAGGGAGATTGGTCGTCGGCCGTGCTGGCGGCAGCCCTGATCGGCGTAACGCTCGCCTTTCTGCGTTTCAATTTCTACCCGGCGCGCATTATCATGGGCGACGCAGGATCCACGTTCCTGGGTTTTGTGCTCGCCACCATCGCCATCACCGGCGCCTTCAAATCGGCAACGGTGATTTCTATTTTCGTTCCTGTTCTGGCCCTCGGGGTACCGATCTTCGACGCCATTTATGTCGTATTGAAGCGCATGAAAGAGAAACGTCCCGTTTACAAGGCTGACCGCAGCCATGGTCATTACCGACTGATGGCTGCGGGACTCACACAGATTCAAACGGTGAGTGTCATGTATCTGGCCGCGCTCGGCTTCTCCATCATTTCCATTGCCATAGTGGTTTGGAATCATTGAACTTGGCGCCATTCGACCAGCGCGCAACAAACGATCCTGTCCATGGGACATGCTTCCCCGCTCACAGGATCGTTTGTTGCAGATTTGCTGTTCTGTGCTGAAAACGGTTCTGTTCCAGCCGATGTGTCCATGGCTGGAACAGAACCGTTTTCGTCGATGCAGAATGGTGGAGGGGGTAGGATTCGAACCTACGAAGCTTTCGCAACGGATTTACAGTCCGCCCCAGTTGGCCGCTTTGGTACCCCTCCGAATGGAATGGCCTGCTCGAATCGCAGACCGGCGTAGCCGCCATGTGCTCAACATCGTGCATTGTACTCTGTTTCAGTCTACCGTGTCAAGATCGCCGATCACGGACTCACTGTACAACCAGTCCCCCCAGCGGTTCATGGGGCATGGACCATAGATCCTGCTATCATGCGGCCTGGTGTCTGCACCCTTCACGCCTTTTCATCCCAACCCATTCTCTCCTCTTCCCCGCCCTTGGACATGCATCGCACCACATATTGGACGTAATCCCCCGTCTTTGTCGTGTACCAAACAATCCATTCCTGTCTTCTTCGTCCGGTCGCCAGATCATCCGTAAGCAAATCATAGGCCATGGAAAAGAAGCAAACGGCGTCGTCGATTGTTTTCCCAGCCACCTCTCTGTGGCCCGGGACGTCGATTGCAGTGCTGTCTTTATAGAGCAGCCAAAAATGAAACATTGGCTCATTCATGATACGGATGTCCACTTGCCCGCCGTGAAATCGAAAATCTTCACAATTTGAGCGGGGCTTCCCGCCACGACACTGTAGCTTGGCACATCTTTCAAAACCACCGAGTTGGCCCCGATCATGACGTGATTCCCAATCGTGACGCCAGGACCGATAAAGGTTCCCACTCCCACCAATACATCGTCCCCGATTGTCACTGGTCTCGGTTCAGTCAAACCTGAGATGAGGATTGGCTTGAAGGGATCGTCGTACATGTGCCCTACATCTGCGATAAATACACGCTCGCCAATGAGACAACTGTGTCCGATCGCAATGCTTTGCGCGCACGATGAGCCGAAAAAACGTCCCAGTTGTGTATTATCCCCAATCGTGATGCGCGAACCTGGAGCCGGCAAGGAGAACCAGGCATGCTCGGCGACAAAGACGTTCTCTCCATACACAATTTCTCCATAACCGTATACTGAGTAAGGTTGCTTTATGCTTGGTTTGCCCAACGCGATCACCCCTACTGCAGTGTATGCGGTCAATTTGGAAGGACTTCAACGCCTGCCATGCCCGCCTGCAATTTGGCGCATGCCCAGAAACCGTGCGCCCCGGCGCCAATGGCAGTAATTCTACTACCTGACAGTCACGACCGGAAACAATGTGACAATCTTGAAATCCAGCCGCATCACCAACATGGCTGCGGACGCACGGTTCATCGTCAGGTCGCCGGATGGGACGCAGTCCAACTTTTTTCTTCACTCAAATGCTCAAACGTTCTCCAGGATACAGAAGGCGCAAACGGCTAAGGAGTCCTGCACGCGTAAACGCCGACCGCAGAGGATCTGCCCCTTCGGTAAAATGTTCCCAACCCTCAAAATGGATTGGAATCACCGCGTTGGCGCCGAGAATTTCAGCGGCCATGGCGGTCTGTTCACTGCCCAGGGTCAGGTTCTGCTCACCCAACAGCGGCGTCCGCGCGGCTCCCGCAAAAATAATGGCAACGTCAATTGCGGGCATCTGCCTGGCAATATCCTCGACAACCTCCAGGGATGCATTGTCACCACTAATATAGACTGTCGGCAGATTGTCGCTGGTCAGAACGAAGCCAGTCACCTCTCCAACCAGATGCTCAGTGTTGTCCGGCCCGTGTTGCGCGGGCACACCAGTGATGCGCAACGACCCGCCGTCTGGCCTCTCCAGGTCTGTATGGCTCCAGCTTCGCAGCGCTGTCGTGCCATGAAGGCGCTGCGAAGCTGCCAAGGTGGTCAAAACGATCGGCACTGTTTCAAGCCACCGTCGACCAGTGCGGTCCAGATTGTCGACGTGCTGGTCGTGCGAGAGCAAGACGGCGTCCACGGGTCCGATTTCTGCGGGGGACAAGGCCGGCGCAGTGGTCTTGGTCAGCACCCGCCCACCGAGGTCGTAGACTCCGGGCGGATCAAAGGTCGGATCGGTCACCAGGCGCAGGCCCCCGATTTCGATAACTGCAGTGGGGCCCCCGACGGACTGGACCGTAAGGCGCGGGGATACAGATTTGTTGTTCAATATTTGGACCTCCTTCGATGTGCATGAAACGACCCTGACCTATGCCTCATTGTAGGCTGCACATAGGTTTCAAACCATTGACGAACAAGACATCATTCGATAGAATCGGGCCATGATCAAGAAACGGGTGGCTGTGATCGCCTTCGACGGAATCAGTCCGTTCCATCTGCTGGCGCTGCGCTGCGGATCTTGCCCACCGTTACCCAAACATCCAAGTCGATCCCGATGTCCTCTGGGTGGACCATGGAGATGTGGTGACATCCGCGGGGACCGCGGCAGCCCTCGACTGTTGTCTGCATCTTGTGCGACAGGACTACGGCACACAAGTCGCGACCCGTGTCGCCCGCCGGTTGGTGGTCTCTCCCCATCGTTCAGGATCTCAAGCCCAGTTAATCGAAAGACCCATGGGGAACACGGACGCGTCAACCCCCATCGAAGAAGTGATGGTCTGGATGCGAGCCCATCTGGACAACGCGCTGAATATCGACCAGTTGGCCAAACGCGCCAATTATAGCCGAAGAAACTTTACCCGCGAGTTTCGGGCGACTACCGGCGCCAGTCCCCTTCAATGGCTC
>JAJYTO010000113.1 GCA_021793015.1 Bacillota bacterium | reverse complement strand
TATCTGGTCGGCGTAATGTCCGGACTCATGAATGAGCAGAAACACATTCCGCAAATCAACGGCAAGAATGTGATCGGGCTCATCGGCGGCATGAATATTCCTCCTGTGACAAGCTATATGGCCGGATTTATTGCAGGTGTGCACAAGGTCAATCCGAAAGCGAAAGTGCTCATCGACTGGACGAATTCATTCACTGATCCCGGGCTTGGCAAAGAAGACGCGCTTTCACTCATCTCCAAAGGTGCGGACATTATTTTTCCGGTCGCCGGCGGAACGGGGGACGGAGCAATTGCCGCTGCCAAGGAGAAACATGTTTTTGCGATTGGCGTGGACGCGAACCAAAACTATCTGGCTCCGAAAACCGTCATGACTTCCGCGTTGAAGGGAGTTAACATTGCGACAGAGATCGCGATCGGCGATGCGCTGCACAACCACTTCAAGGCCGGATTGAATTTCTTTGATCTGAAGAACAAAGGCGTCGGTTTTGCACCGCCGATTGCGGCTGTTCCAAAATCAGTTCTGAAGAAAGTGGATTCCTTTATCCCACTTCTCAATTCCGGCAAGATCAAGCCGCCGTCCTCGCTCTCGTAACACTGGGCAGACGGCTTGACATTGTCAGTTGATTATAAGCGCATCGCCAGGTCGTTGGCGATGCGTTCTTTATAAAGATGAGTACGCTGCGCGGCGCTATCAGCAGATGAATCCGGTCGGCAGGAACGATCGATTTTCCGGGATAGACATTCATGGCGCTTGCGCGCCACCATCAGCAGGAGGAAAAGGCGCCGCGAGTTTTTCACTGGTACGAAGCCCGCTTGGGGAGGAGTCATATATTGCGCCCGTCGCGAGTTTAGCGACAGCGATGGACTCCCGCCAGGACGGATCATGCATGCCGCTGCAGCGAGTATTAGCGGCCGGGAGGCCGCGGCTGTCTGAGCGGCAGCGGCATGCCTGAGTTTTGCGAAGCAAAATCTCACTTGCGCAGCACCAACAACCGGGAAGAAAATGGCGCCGCGAAGTCTTTCACGGACGCAAAGCCCGCTCAGGGAGGAGTCATATATTGAGCCCGTCGCGAGTTCAGCGACAGCGGTGTCTGAGCAGGGGCGCAATATATGACTCCGACCGGCAGGGACCATCGATTTTCCGGGATAGAGAGGAGATGTCGTGCTTGGCATTATTGGAGATTCGCGGTCTTTGCAAGTCGTTTGCCCATGTGGTCGCCAACGCGGATGTCTATCTGGATGTGGAGGCAGGAACGACGCACGCCATTTTGGGGGAAAACGGGGCGGGAAAATCCACCTTGATCAAGATGATCAGCGGGTTGTATCGTCCCGATAGCGGTGAGATCGCGCTGGACGGCGCTGTACAACACTTTGCCAGCCCCAGGGACGCGATTCTCGCGGGAATCGGGGTGGTCCACCAGCACTTCATGCTCATCCCCGCCATGACTGTGGCGGAAAACATCGTGCTTGGCACAGAGCGGCAAGGCGATGCGGCGACACTCCGTCAATCACGCCTGCTGTTTAATCGCAAGCGCGCCGCTGCGAGCGTGCAGGAGTTGTCCGAGAGTCTTGGATTGCCGATTGACCCCTGGGCGAAAGTGGAGACGCTGTCAGTGGGCATGCAACAACGCGTAGAGATCGTGAAGGCGTTGTATCGCCGCGCGCGCGTCCTCATACTGGACGAGCCGACCGCCGTACTGACGCCACAGGAGACTGAGGAACTGTTCGCTGTCATCCGGAAGCTGAACCAGGATGGAATCCCTGTCATTTTTATCTCCCACAAGTTAGACGAAGTGCGCGCGGTCGCAAGTACGGTGACGGTCATGCGCGCAGGCAAAACGGTCCGCACCGCGCCTGTCGCGGATGCGACGGCAGCGCAACTGGCGAACTGGATGGTCGGTCGGGACGTTATATTGCAGAGCCGCAAGGAAGAAGTGGCAGTGGGTGACAGCGTGCTGGAAGTCAAAAACTTGCGCGCGAGCGATGACCGTAAGACAGAGAAGGTGAGAGGCGTTTCATTTTCGGTGCGCCGCGGTGAAATTTTCGGCGTGGCGGGCATCGACGGCAACGGTCAGACGGAGTTGGTGGAGGCGATTGTCGGCTTGCGAAAGGTGAACGGAGGCTCGGTGCATCTGCTTGATCGGGACATCGGCCACATGAGTGTGGGTGAGCGGATCGCACGCGGGATAGCGTATGTTCCGCAGGATCGGCAACAGGACGGTTTGATCCTGTCCTTTTCGATTGCGGAAAACCTTCAATTGCGGGAAGTGTCAAAGGCGCCATTTTCCCGGCGTGGATGGCTGACAAGGGCAGCGGCGCGCAAACGGGCGCAACAACTGGTCGAGGAGTTCGATGTGCGACCGCCTGTCATTGACGCTTCGGCAGGCAGTCTGTCGGGCGGGAATCAGCAAAAGGTGATTCTGGCCCGGGAAATGTCGCGCAATCCGGAACTGCTGGTTGCAGTCCAACCGACACGCGGACTCGACGTCGGCGCGATCGAGGGCATCCACCGTTATCTGTTGCAACTGCGCGCAGAAGGACGGGCGATCCTGCTCGTCTCTCTGGAACTGGACGAGATATTGAGCCTGGCAGATCGCATCGGCGTGATGCACGCAGGCGAGATGGCAGCGGTCATGGACAATCAGAATGTAACAAGAGAATCGCTTGGATTGGCGATGACAGGGAAATGGTCTGAAAAGGAAGCGATCTCATGACCCAACGATGGAGTCCTTTGCTCATGCCTTTGTATGCGGTGTTAACAGGGCTCATTCTTGGCGGTGTGATCATGGCGATCGCCAAGTACAATCCATTTGCCGCTTATGCCGCGCTTTTTTCAGGCGCTTTTGGCAGTCCGACGGCGATCGGCAACACGCTCGCCGGGGCGGTGCCCCTGATCTTGGCGGGTCTTGGAATCGCGGTGGCATTTCGAACGGGGCTGTTTAACATCGGCGCTGAAGGGCAGTATTGGGTTGGAGCGATGGCGGCGGTGTGGGTTGGCTATCACTTTCCCACGATGCCTTGGATCGTGCACGTGCCCTTGGCGCTTGGCGCCGCGATGTTGGCGGGCGGGATTTGGGGCGGTGTCATCCCTGGACTCGCCAAGGCTTTTGTGGGCGCTCATGAAGTGATCACGACGATGATGATGAGCTATATCGCCATATTGATCGCTCACTTTATGGTTGAGAACGGCCCGATGATGGCTCCCGGGTATGTGCCGCAGTCACCGACGGTTGCCGCAAGCGCGACACTGCCGCCGATCCTGCCTACTGTTTTTCTGAATTCGAACTTGTCGGACGCATTTTTTATCGCTGTAGCCGCCATAGTGGTTGTTCACATTGTGCTGTTTCATACGACGCTTGGCTACAAGTTGCGCGCAGTTGGGTTCAATGCGCGCGCCGCCCGCTACGCGGGAATGAATGTGCCGCTGTATACCGTTCTGGCGCTTGGCGTCAGTGGAGTATTGGCGGGGTTGGCGGGAGGCGTGCAGTTGCTTGGCGTCGATTTTCAACTCACGGACACATTCCAGTCCGGGTACGGATATACGGCGATCGTGGTTGCGCTCCTCGCTCGCAACAATCCCATCGGAATCTTTTTTGCGTCCGTCTTTTTTGCGGCGCTGTCCGCCGGGAGCCAGATCATGCAGATCAACGCGGGGGTTTCCGCCAATATGACTGATGTGATCACGGGAATTATTATTTTCTTTGTCGCTACGGATCGATTGTACGGATATTGGTCACAGAAGATGCGTCCGCACCGCCCATCGTCTACCGCTGCGATTATTTCAGGGAAAGGGGAGAGCCCGCAATGAACTTTTGGGTGCAAATATTCGCCAATCCAGAACTGTACGCGGCGACTCTGGCGATGGCTACGCCCATAGCGCTCGCGGCGGTCGGCGGCACCTTCTCGGAACGCACAGGGGTCGTGAATATCGCCATGGAAGGAATTATGCTCGTGGGGGCGTTCTTTGGCGTCATGGTGGCGGCGGCCACCCATTCAGCGTGGCTGGGGATGTTTGGCGGGGTCATTGCAGGCGGTCTGATGGCGCTCGCTCTCGCATGGCCCGCCATCCGCCTGCAATCGGATCAGGTCATTGTCGGCATGGCGTTAAATGTTTTCGCAGGCGGACTGACCGCCTTCTTGCTCAATACGGTGTATGGCTATAACGGCACACCGACCAGTACGCCGTCACTGCCGATCGTCACCCTCCCCTGGATTTCGCATATCCCTTTCATCGGACAGGTAATTGGCCAGCACGATGTTGTGGTCTACCTGATGTTTCTGTTTGTGATTCTCGCTCACTTCACGCTGTTTCACACGAACCTGGGGCTGCGCATGCGAGCCGTGGGGGAACACCCGGAGGCGGCGGAAACAGTGGGGATCAGCGTCGTCAAGATTCGTTACCTGGGCGTTACGATCGGCGGGATGCTGTCCGGCCTCGCGGGGGTCTACCTGTCCTTGGGCATGCTGAGTTCCTTTGAGGTCAATATGACCAACGGGCGCGGATTCATCGCGCTGGCGGCCATGATTTTTGGCAAGTGGACGCCGTTTGGCGCATTCGGCGCCGCGCTGCTGTTCGGGTTTGCTACGGCGCTCAGCATCGCTTTGCAGGGTTCCGGGGTGTCCGCGAACCTGGTCGGGATCTTGCCGTACGCGCTGACAATCATTGCGTTGACCGGGCTTATCGGCCGCAGCAGGCCGCCTGCGGCAGACGGGTTGCCGTATGTGGCGACAAAGTAGCGGAGTGCGCGAGCGAGTGAGTTCACGATCGACGGCGGTATGGGTGATCGGCGGGGCCAATGCGGACATCAAGGCGCGGTCGGCCGCAACTTTTGTCGTCGGCACGAGCAACCCGGGAAGCGTCCACTACGCTTTTGGAGGCGTGGCTCGCAACGTGGCAGAAAATCTGGGCCGCCTCGGCTGGCGACCGTTGCTGGTTTCGACCGTCGGAGTAGACGGAGAAGGGGAGACCCTTTTGGCGCATGCTATCGCGGCGGGAATCGACATCCGGTATGTGGATCGCGTGGAGGGAGCGGCAACGGGGCGATACATCGCCCTATTGGCGGGCGATGGAGAACTCATCGGCGCAGTGGCAGACATGGCTGCTTTGGAACAGGCCGATAGGCCGCTCGACGCCTTGCGGGACATGCGGTCTGGGGACGTCGCCATGATCGACGCCAACCTGCGCGCCTCCACTGTTTCGTTCCTGCTCTCAGCGTGCCGGGAACAGGGTGTAACCACATTTGTCGAACCCGTGTCAGTCTCTAAGTCGAAGCGCGTGGTTGGAAGCCTGCCGTACATTGATGTGCTGACTCCGAACGTGGACGAACTGGCTGCCTTGCTCGGAGAAGGCCTGAACACACCCTTGGCAAAGTGGATGGAGTTGGAGCCGCTGCAGGCGCGGACGGTAATCGAGAATAGCGCCGCCAGACTGTGCCAGCGCGGTTGCGCTGCTGTCATCGTCACTTGTGGCGCGGCCGGCGCTTGTCTGGTTGCGAGGGATGAAGACCCATTGTGGTTTCCTGCGCAAAAGACCAACGTGCAGGATGTGACCGGAGCCGGCGACGCGCTGACAGCCGGAGTTTTGCACGGGTTCCTGGAAGGTCGTTCATTGGCGGCGGCCATGCCATACGGAATGGCGCTCGCCGGGTTGACTGTAGGGCATGAAGGCGCGGTCGTGAGCACCCTTTCACGGAAACTCTTGGAGGCGAAACGGGTTCAATATCTAGGGGCGGCGTTTCCCAGAGAAGAGTGAATGACAATTTCGAGACGGGAGTTGGGTGGTTGGTGATCTCGTGTATGGATCGGTCTGCGGAAGTACAGACGGCTTTGGAGCGTGGCCGTGCGATTGTCGCGCTGGAATCGACGATTATTTCTCACGGAATGCCGTATCCAACAAATGTGGAGACAGCGATGGCCGTTGAGGCGGAGGTGCGCAGCCTCGGAGCGACGCCAGCCACGATCGCGGTGCTTGACGGACGCCTGAAAGTGGGCATGACAACAGATGAAATTGAGCGTTTGGCATGTGATAAGACGGTCGTGAAGGCGAGCAGGAGAGATTTGGCGGCTCTCATTGCAAGACGCGGCACGGGAGGCACGACGGTCGCGGCGACCATGATTTGCGCGCATATGGCTGGTGTACGGGTATTTGCCACTGGCGGGATCGGCGGCGTACATCGCAATGCGCAGCAGACGTTCGACATCTCGGCCGACTTGGAAGAATTGGCTCGAACCCCGGTCGCCGTCGTATGCGCCGGCGTGAAATCAGTGCTTGATTTGGTCTTGACGCAAGAGTATCTCGAAACCAAAGGGGTGCCCGTTCTCGGCCTCCGGACAGATGATTGGCCTGCATTTTTCAAAAGTCATACGGAACTGCCGGTCGACGCTCGCGTTGAAACCGAAGGCGAAGCGGCGGACGTTTTGCGAACGGCCTTCGACGACTTGGGTTTCGCGCAGGGCATCGTGATCATGAATCCCATTGAAGAGGCTTTCGCGCTGTCCGACGAGTTCATCGATCGCGCTATCGCTGATGCGTTGGAGCAGATGGCGGCCGCGGGCGTACGCGGCAAAGCGGTGACTCCGTACCTGCTCGAACGGGTGGAAGAGTTAACTGGCGGAGCGAGTTTGACGGCGAACGTGGCTTTGGTTCGGCATAACGCGCGTATCGCCGCGCGCATCGCCCTTGAGTACGCCAAAGGACGGATGTTGTGATCACTTGAATGCATGGGTGACAAGTATATTCCCTTGACAGGTTGCCGTGAACTGTGTAAGGTATAGGAAAGGCACTCAGCGTCCAATGAAGAGACGGGCGGTTGTGGCGTGTTTGACAAGACAATCGAAGCTCATCTGTTATATGATTATTATGGGGCGTTGCTTACTCCGCGTCAGCGCAAGACAGTGGAGTTGCGTTTTTTTGAGGATTGGTCTTTGGCTGAGATAGCGGAGGAGCTTGGGATCAGTCGTCAGGCGGTTCACGATGTCGTGCGGCGAACCTTGGCGCAATTGACCGGGTATGAGGAAAGACTCGGATTCCTCGCGGCTGCTGCGGACCGTCGCAAGCGTATTCTTGAGGTTGCGGAGCGACTGCGGTCGGAGTATGCGGTGGGGGAAGATCTTCTCGGCCGTCTGCAGGCTATCGTGGAGGGGAACGAGACGGATGCGCAAGGGGGTGGAGCGGGTTGTTTGACACGTTGACGAACCGCCTGCAATCGGCGTTTCAGCGTTTGCGGGGCAAAGGACGCTTAACGGAAGACGACGTGAAGGAAGCGTTGCGGGAGATCCGCAGGGCATTGCTTGAGGCGGATGTCAATCATTCCGTGGCCAAAGAACTGACGGACCGCATTCGCGAAAAGGCGGTGGGTCAGGATATTTTGCAGAGTCTGTCCGCCGCGCAGCAGGTTGTCAAGATTGTCAATGACGAACTCACAGCCCTCATGGGCGGAGGCCAGGCC
Organism: Bacillota bacterium; assembly: GCA_021793015.1. GTDB lineage: Bacteria > Bacillota > Bacilli > Alicyclobacillales > SLC66 > JAKADD01. The sequence goes on along the minus strand of JAJYTO010000113.1, from coordinate 4,865 downwards.
AAACTGGCGAACGCTTCGAAGCCCTCGACGGTGATTCTGCTCGTGGGTCTTCAGGGTGCGGGCAAGACGACTGCCGCCGCCAAGCTGGCGCGTTATCTCGCGCTGTCGGAGCATCGACGCCCGTTGCTCGTGGCTGCGGATATTTACCGTCCGGCCGCCATCGAGCAGTTGCAGGTGCTTGGCTCGCAGATCGATGTTCCCGTGCTTGCTCCCGGTTCCGATGTGCCGCCTCCAGAGATCGCGAGGCGCGCATTGGACGAGGCGCGGCGCGGCGGCTATGATTATGTTCTTATTGACACGGCTGGGCGTCTGCACATTGATGAGGAACTGATGGACGAGCTTCGCCGGGTACAGGCGACCGCGGAGCCAGACGAGGTGCTGTTGGTGATTGACGCCATGACGGGTCAGGACGCGGTCAATGTCGCGAAGCGGTTTCATGAGCAGATAGGGATCACAGGAACGATACTGACCAAACTGGACGGCGACACGCGCGGCGGCGCGGCTCTCACCGTGCGGCACGTAACGGGATGTCCGATCAAGTTCGTGGGGACAGGCGAGAAGCCGGACGCTCTGGAACCGTTCCACCCGGACCGCATGGCGTCAAGGATTCTCGGAATGGGGGACGTGCTGACCCTGATCGAGAAGGCGCAGGCCACGATCAACGAGGACGACGCGCGCGCGCTGGAGGCGAAGTTCAGGCGCAACGAATTTACACTGGAAGACTTCTTGACGCAACTGCAACAGATGCGTAAACTGGGACCGCTGGACCAGCTTTTGGGCATGATTCCGGGGATGGGAAAGCTTAATAAAAGCATGCAGGGCAACTCTGTCGATGAAGGTCAGTTCCGGAAGATCGAAGCCATTATTCTTTCAATGTCTTTCAAAGAGCGGCAAAATCCTGAACTGGTGATGAAGAGTTCCGGTCGCCGTGTGCGCATTGCCAGGGGCAGCGGCACTGAAGTGAGAGACGTGAATCAGTTGCTCCGGCGCTTTGACGAGATGCGCAAACTCATGAAGCAGTTTTCCGGCGTGGGCAAACATTCGAATCGGGCGCTCAGCAGTTTGGCCGGACAGGCAAGGGGCAGAAGCTCATTCGGACAACCGGGAGGCGGAAAGGGGAAACGCAGGCGATAGTTTGATTCAGCCGATTCCCGTTTACTTTGTAAGGAGGTGAGACAAATGGCAGTGAAAATTCGCCTGAAACGCATGGGCGCAAAGAAATCCCCGTTTTACCGGGTTGTGGTGTCAGACTCCAGGTCGCCGCGGGATGGCCGCTTCGTAGAGGAGATTGGCACGTACAATCCTTTGACGGAACCAGCTCAGATAGCGATCAAGGAAGACCGGGCCATCTACTGGTTGCAGACGGGTGCGCAACCGTCGGATTCAGCCAGGCATCTGCTGAGCCAGGTTGGAATTATGAAGAAAATTCATGAACTGCGGCAGGGAAAACAAACGGAGAGTCATCTGTAACAGGTTTTGATCCCGGAAAATCGCCGCAGGCGCATTTTCTTCCCGGTTGTTGGTGGCGCGTCAGCGCCATGGATGTCCATCCCGGAAAATCGCCGCAGGCGCATTTTCTTCCCGGTTGTTGGTGCTGCGCGAGTGAGATTTTGCTTCGCAAAACTCAGGCATGGATGTCTATTCGTGAGTTTGCAGACCGGAGGCGATCTCTGTGAGAGAACTGGTGGAACTCATAACGCGAGGACTTGTCGATGAACCTGATCGAGTGCGCGTCCATGAGGTCCAGGGCGAGAAGGGGCTTGTGTACCAGATCTCCGTCGCTCCTTCAGATGTAGGTAAGGTGATCGGCAAGGGCGGCCGCATCGTGAAGTCGATGCGGACAGTGGTTTCGGCGGCTTCCCTTCAAGACAATCGCCGGGTAAGCATCGAGATTTTGTAAGTGCGGGGCGGGCGGTGACGTCACGGCCCCGATTTCCCTTTTCGGAGTATCCAGAAGTGCACATTGTCTGAAGGAGTGTTTCATTTGTTGACCATTCGCCAACCGGTTACCGTCAAGATGATCTTGACGGAGGAGACAAAGCAGAATTGGCTAGCGGAATTGCGCAGGCTCATAAATGGCACTATTGCGGAACTGGAGGAACTCGAGTTTCGTTCCAAACAAATGCTCAGAGAGGCCGAAAAGCAGGGGGATGCTGCGGTCAAGGCGACCGAGGAGCAGATTGAAATGGAACGTATGCAACGTGTGCAACGGCGCGAGCAACTCATCGCACAGTTATCGCAAATTCAGCAAATGGATCTGAACGCGGAGGTTCCCAATGGCACGGTGGAGACGACTGTGGATGTTCAGGTTGGGGATTCCTGGGACGCCGTTTTGCTTGGCGGCGAAATCGTCGTCAAGGATGGCGTGGTGGTTGAAATTCGCCGCAATGGACAGGCTCTCGAGTGAAGCGCATGCCTGGCATACAGGCATGTTACTGATGCAGGGGTGGTCGGCTGATTGAAGATGGAGCCCACATTCACGGTTGGCGTCGTGATCGGCACGCATGGACTAAAGGGCGATGTGCGCGTCTTTCCCCGCACAGACTTTCCGGAACTGCGATTTACGGCCGGATCTCAGTTGCTGCTCATGCGCTCTGATCAGACCGTCATCGCTCTGGAGGTATTGTCTGCGCGTAAACAGAACCGTCTCTATATCGTGTCGTTTGTCGGGTACGCATCGATCGACGAAGTGCAGGCATTTCGCGGCTGTGAGCTGAAGGTTGCCCAGTCACAGTTGGCCGCGCTGTCTCCAGGGGAGTATTATATCCATGATTTGATTGGCTGTGCCGTCTATACTGACGATACAGATAGGCTTGGCGTTCTGGTGGATGTGCTCACACCCGGCGCCAATGACGTTTATGTGGTCAAAACCGAGAGTGGCAAAGATATCCTTCTGCCTGCAATCCCGGACTGTATTTTGCGCGTCGACATCGAAAGCAAACGAATTGACGCGCATTTGATGCCTGGTTTGCTGGATTAGGACCGGCTCGAGGGTGCAGGGCAGGTCCGCATGATGGCCGTCATCCGCGAAACGGGGAAGCGTGGATCGGCGGGTGGATCGAGACGGCGATCATGCGACGAAACCAGACCGGCTCAAAGGTGCAGGGCAGGTCCGCATGATGGCCGTCATCCGCGAAACAGGGAAGCGTGGATCGGCGGGTGGATCGAGACGGCGATCATGCGACGAAACCAGACCGGCTCAAAGGTGCAGGGCAGGTTGAAATGAGCGTGTCAACGGATGAGGATACATGTGCTGACTCTTTTCCCCGAGATGATGACAGGTGCGCTGTCGGCCAGCATTCTGGGCCGTGCTCAGGCGCAGGGTCTTGTGGACATCCAACTGACTGACTTTCGGAGCTTCGCCACAGACAGGCATCGTACAGTCGATGATTACCCATTTGGCGGGGGCGCGGGAATGGTGTTGAAACCCGAGCCTCTGTTTCGAGCCGTAGAATCGATTGCCGTCGCTGAATCGCAGGCGTCCAGAGTAGTTCTCATGTCGCCGCAGGGAAGGCCGTTTACGCAGGCTGTTGCCCGCGAATTGACCCAGTACAGCCATTTGATCCTTGTTTGCGGTCATTATGAGGGCTTTGACGAGCGGGTCAGGAGTTATTTGGCGGATGATGAGATTTCGATTGGGGACTATATTCTTACCGCCGGGGAACTCGCGGCTCTGGTTGTCATTGATGCAGTGGTGCGTCTTCTGCCGGGGGTGCTGGGCAATGACGAAAGCGCGGCTGCGGATTCTTTTGCCGGTTCGTTGCTGGAGTTCCCCCAGTATACGCGTCCTCGGGAGTTCCGCGGGTTGACTGTGCCCGACGTTCTTCTTTCTGGGCATCATAAGGATATGGCGGCTTGGCGACGCAGGCAGTCCATCATGCGAACTAAGACCAAGCGTCCGGATCTTCTGGAGAAGGCTGAGTTAACCTCTGAGGAACGCTCATGGATAAACAGTCTCCACACCATGTCGGGAATCGATTCGGAGCCGCCTCAGGCGCCGTCTTCGGTGAAGTCAGGTTTGTCGGATGACAAGACTGTCGGCACGCGAGAATACACTCGTCACAACGAGAAAGACTGATCGGATTGTCAGAAAACCGGGTGACCGGCAGAACCCTGATCTGAAAGCGCAGTAATATCTCGTTCTGGAGTAGCTTGGGCAATGAGGCGTACTGAAGACTTTCGATCGTTCATGAAAAATGCTGCTGACACTTGCAACCGAAGCGCCTGGGATGCAAGTGCCAGCAGCATTTTTTGGGATGCAGGGTCTGTGTGAGTTTGCGAGATCAACGTACAGACAGCGCGTGCATCACTAGCCGGGGGCTGTTTCCCGGCGTACTAGCCGGGGGCTGTTTCCCGGCGCATGGAAAATGTCCTTGAAGCAGGAACTCCGGTTGCGAAGGCCGGCATGTGCTGGGATTCGTTCGGGGGTTGAGGCGAAACAGGTGAGCCCGCCAGGCGGCGCACTGTACTGTATCCCTTTAGTTGCGCTCACCGATGGGCTCACCGTACAGTATGCTTGGCGGCGATTGACCGTGAGTAACCAGGGCTCGGTCTTTCGAGGAAGTTCGACCTTGGCGATGAAAGAATATATACTGTGAGTCGTGCGATTTCAGCGCTGCGTGATTTTAAGATGAGTACAGCGGTTTCTTATGAGAGGATGATCTTGCATATAAAGGTCTGATAAGTCGCTCAAGCCAAAAACGGCCGACAAAAAATGTCCTATTTCGATTGACACCGCTTGGTGGGCTGTGCTATATTACGTTTTGTCGCCGCGAACCGGAGACGGGCCGCGGACGCCGCGAGTGTGCGAGCAACACGGCGCAGCGGCGCAACAAGTTTTGCTTAGCGGCGGGATTGATCCTTGA
>JAJYTO010000112.1 GCA_021793015.1 Bacillota bacterium | reverse complement strand
TTGCGCAGGCCGAATGCGGATGGCTGGACCATTTTGCATGTGTTGGAACATCTGCATCTGGTGGAGATGCGCGTCGCCGGGGCCATCATGGGCGCCGTGAAATATCCGCCCATGGAAAACGCGCAGTCGACTGAGTCATTGGAGGCGCGACTTCTGGATCGAAGCTATAAGGTTAACGCGCCGGAATCCAGCCGTCCGAAGGGCGCCGTCGCGACAGTTCAGGAGGCCAGGGAACTGCTTTCTTCTTCGCGAGACCGCCTTGAGGCGGCCGTTGCGGTAGCCCGGAACGCCGGCGTCCTGCACACGCATGGATTCCCCCATCCGGCCTTCGGCCCGATGAGCGTGCAGCAGTGGTACGAACTCGTTCCCCTGCACGAGTTGCGCCACGTGGCCCAGATTGAGGAAATGAAAGCTGCGCCGTAAGGAGAAGTCGACGCCGCAGCAAATCCCGCGCGCAGCGCCTGTCGGCGCGGACGCGGACGGTAAATCCAGACTGCTCTGCATTAAGTCAGGGAGGTGCCTCATGCTAGAAAAATCCATAGTCGAAGAAGTTCTTGGTCTGGCGTTGTCGTCTGGCGGAGATTTCTCGGAAATATTTGCGGAAGACCGTCGCACGAACAACATCACGCTGGAAAGCGGCCGGGTTGAAAAGAGCCTGTCAGGAAGGGATTTTGGAGTCGGCGTCCGTGTATTCAAAGGTTTCACCAGCACTTATACATACACCACGGATTCTTCGCGAGAAGGTTTGCTAAAGGCGGCCAGAAATGCCGCAGAAGCAATGAGCGGCTCCCCTTCGGTTCGACCTCAGCCCTTTGCGGCCGAACCCATTTCTCCTTTGCACGCCATTCGATGGTATCCCACGCAGGTTGCCAAGTCCGACAAAGTCGGGGTCATGAAACAGGCTTATGAAATCGCCAAAAACTATCATGCGGCGATTCAGCAGGTGATGGTCTACTACTTCGACGAAGAACAAAATGTCTTCATCGCCAATTCTGAAGGCAAATGGATCGAGGACCAAAGAGTGAGAAGCCGTCTGATGATTCACTCCACCGCGACAGACGGTCATAAAGTCGAGAGTGGATCTTATGGACCGGGCGCCCACAAGGGCTTCGAGTTCATGAAACACCTGGACTTGCGGCACTATGCAGGGGAAGCGTCACGCATCGCCGTGACCATGCTGGGTGCTGCGCCATGCCCCAGCGGCAAGTTTCCGGTGGTAATCGACAATGAATTTGGCGGCGTTATTTTCCATGAGGCGTGTGGGCATGGACTTGAAGCCACCTCCGTAGCAAAGCATAACTCTGTATTCTCCGACCGCATCGGAGAAAAAGTGGCGCCCGATCTCGTGACCTACATCGACGACGGAACACTTCAAAATGAGTGGGGCTCCATCACCATTGACGATGAAGGAGAAAAAACACGAAGAAACGTGCTGATCGAACAGGGCATTCTCAAAGGATACTTGATTGACAGGTTCAACAGCCGGCGCATGGGGATGGCCCCCACGGGTTCGAGTCGCCGACAGTCTTACCGTTTCGCTCCCACCTCAAGAATGACAAACACCTTTATCGCTCCGGGCGAGTCGACTCCCGAAGAAATCCTTGGCAGCACCGAATACGGTATTTACGCAAAGTACATGGGAGGCGGCCAGGTTAATACCACAACTGGCGACTACAACTTTGCCGTTAAGGAAGGGTATCTCATTGAGAATGGGAAAATCGGCGCTCCCATCAAAGGAGCGACACTGATCGGCAATGGACCGAAAACGCTCCAACTCGTCGACATGATCGGCAATAACCTGGCCCACGGCGCAGGCATGTGCGGTTCTCTCAGCGGCAGCATTCCCGTCAATGTCGGGCAGCCCATGCTGCGCGTCAGCGAAATGACCGTGGGCGGCACAAAGGGGGATGAGTGACATGAACGTGGAATCTTTTTCGCACAAGTTATTGGAAGCCGGGAAGCGATTTGGCTATGCGGATATGGAACTGTACTATGAGCGAGTCAAAACATTTGGCTGCCAGATCTTTCAGAGTGAAATCGACAAGTACGAGTCCTCCGAGGTGTCTGGCGTTTCCTTCCGGGGCGTCTTTGAAGGCAAAATGGGCTACGCCTTCACAGAAAAAATCGCGGAGGATTCGATCCCTTTTCTCCTGGAAAATGCCAAAGAAAACGCACAGATCATCGAGGACGAGGAAGCAGAGGACATTTTCTCCGGGAGCGAGCGCTACCGCGAGCAGACGTATTACTCCAGCGAACTGCAACAGGTGTCCATTCAGGATCAGGTCCGTCTCTTGCTCGACATTGAGCGCCTCATCCTTGCCTACGATGCACGAGTGACAGGAACCAATCGCTGCATGTTGGAAAGCTCCGAAAAGGAACGGACCATCCTGAACAGCAAAGGCCTTGATCTTAAGGATTTGCAAAACTCGCTGACGCTTTATATTTCCGTGATTGTCAAGAGTGAGGGTCAGACGAAAACAGGAACGTATATCAAGATCACGAAGGATTTTCACTCTTTGCATCCAGAGGATATTGCCAGACAGGCAGCAGAAGAAGCCTTGCGGCAGCTGGGTTCGCGATCGATCCGAAGCAGGGCCTACCCTGTGTTGTTGCGAAACGATATGGCCGCGGCGCTCATTCAGACATTTTCTCCGGTTTTTTCGGCGGAAAATACACAAAGAGGACATTCGCTGCTGCGGGACAAAGTCGGCGCCTCCATTGGCGCATCCGCTTTAAACATCGTCGACGATCCGAACTTGCCCGACGGCGTCTGCAGCCGTAATTTCGACGGAGAAGGGTTCGCGACACAGAGACTGCAGATCGTAGAAAACGGAACGCTCCTTTCCCTGCTTCACAACCGCAAGACAGCCAAAAAAGACAACACGGAATCGACCGGACATGCGCACAAATCATCGTACAAGGGATCTGTGACCGTCGCACCGTCGAATCTTTACGTGGAGCCGGCGGACAAGAGTTACGAAGAACTCGTTTCTTCCATGGATGAAGGCGTGATTATTACGCATCTCGCCGGTCTGCATTCGGGGGCCAACACGATTTCAGGGAATTTTTCCCTTGCCGCCAGGGGCTACTATGTGGAAAAAGGGCAAATCCAGTTCCCCGTCAACCAGATGACCATAGCCGGCAATTTCTATGACGTCCTGCACTCCATCCAGGATGTCGGATCCGATCTGGAGTTTTCTCATCCGACGGCCGCGTCTGGCTGCATCGGCTCCCCTTCGCTCTTGATCAAGGAACTGAGCGTAACGGTAGAGTAGTAGACGGACCCCACTCCGCAAAGGCTTGCGCCAGGGGAGTCCAAAAGCCTGTACCGTTGCGCTCTCGCCGACTCTCGCCCGTCTCGAAGTTGGTCACCTTCCCTCATACGGAATAGGTGAATGTGGAGCGGGTATCGACCCCGATGCAGATATCCAGGCGATTCTATCGCGCGCTGCGTCAAACGCTCGCGACTTGACGTACCAGGGGCGCCCCACCCGGAGCGCCTCTTGATATAGGTCCAACTCTCTTTGCATGTCATTTCTTCCACTGTGTCATACTGCCGCGTCTATAATCGATCTACGCACAGCATTGACCATACTATGGAATACCAGGCGTCGAGGAGGCTTATAGGTGGAAGGTATCCAGAAACTCTCCAAGCGCCTGCGCGTCCAGTTGTCGGGACTCTTGTCAGTATTCTGCCACAAGGATTATACGTTGCTTTTTATCGGGCAACTCGTTAGCAATCTCGGTAATACGTTTAATAGTTTGGCTCTTGCGTGGCTGGTAAAAATCCTTACCAGCTCCACGCTGCTAATGGGGCTGGTTCTGGCCGTCGAGGCTGGAACGGCGGTTCTGGCAGGCCTGATAGCGGGTGCTGTCGTCGACCGATCCAATAAGCGCTTGATACTCATCGTATCGGATGCCGGCCGGGCCGTCATTGTCGCGTTATTTGTGCTACTGTACAGCGCCCGTCTGCTTCGTCCTTGGCTCATTGTCTTGTTCGCCGCTTTGATGGGAATTGGAACAGCCATGTTCAGTCCCGCACGCCAAAGCGTTATGACGCGCACGGTTGAGAGTTCAGAGCTTTCTTCGGCAAATTCATTTGCCATGGTCTCCCGGCAGGTGAGCATGGTTTTTGGCCCGGCATTGGCAGGCGTCAGTGTATCATATTGGGGAATCGCTCCGTCATTTTGGATCGATTCAGCTTCGTACGCGGTATCCATTGCTTCGATTTCCCTTATGCAGCCTCAGCCATTCATGCGTTCACAACCGGCTGATCTGACTTCGGGGACCAAACTTTCCTTTCTGAAGGAAATTGGAGAAGGGTTCTCTACGATGATTCGTCACAGATTGCTCAAGTGGGTGTTCTTCCTGGCGATTGTCGGCAACTTCTTGTTCGGTCCAGTTCCCGTGCTACTGCCGTTCTATGTGGAAAGGTTGAGTTCCCACGGTGCAGCGGCGCTCGGCTACATCGAAGGCGCCATGGGGCTCGGAATGCTGCTGAGCGCGATATTTACCGGCTTGTTGGGATCCCGGTTGCGCAAAGGCATCATCACCTTGGCCGGTGTCTGGGGGATGGGGTTATCCATGCTGCTGGCGGCGTTATCCACCGATCTTTGGACGGCTCTGGCAGCATTCTGGCTGTTTGGCTGGTTCAACATGTGGGTAACGATTTCAATGTTCACCATAGTTTCACAGGAAACCCCGCCCACCATGCAGGGACGCGTATTCAGCATCCTGCTGACCACTCTGGGGGCAGCGCTTCCGGTCTCTCAAGTTATGAGCGGAGCGTTGGGACGCTATCTTTCGATTCCTCAAATTTATGTAGTCGTAAGTGTGCTATTCCTTGCCTTGGCTGCGTGTGCATCGTCGCTTCGCAGTGTCCGTGAGGTTCGATGACACCCGGCAACAGAGTTTGGAGCATAATTGTATAATTATCAAGGAGTCAGAAAGGGAACCGCGCTGAGTTGCCGCCCGGCCCCTTCTCTGACGCACATTGCCACGGTATCACGGAAGGCCTTCGGGCGCCGACATTTGTAGGTTCACGAAGAAGTCCTGGGCGTCCGCATTCGCGGATTCATGAGGAACTCCCGGACGCCCGCATTCACAGATTCACGAAGAGCTCTTGGGCACCAATGCGAACGTCACGAAGATTTGCGTCGAGACTTCTGGAGCCACCTGATTCCCGTAGCCATTCATTTGCATCCCCGATACAGTCTGGCTTGTCGGATAAGGACCGGAAACGGACTGCACGTACCCCTGCGCGGGCACGGTCGAAATGCTGACAACACCCCCCAGGCTTTTGTTCGCTTCCGCCGCCAGCGCCTGCGCCTGCGCGCGCGCGCTTTCCATGGCCGCATGGAAGAGAGGTTTCCACAGCACGGCCGGATTGAGCGGAAGAATCTGCACGTTTGAATAACTATTCTGAACATAGTTGGGTGAATAGGCGCTGAGCGCGTTCAGCACTGCGGGAACCTGCCCAGGTTTCGTCACCACCACATTGACTTGCTCAGACGCAGACGGGCCGCTGTTTTGATTCGAGTTGTAGGACGACGGGGTGGTGGTCAGGATATCGCCCGCCGGAATTCCAAGTCGATGCAAGCCTTTTCTGATGTGCGCCTCCATAACCGCCCAGTCGTGAGTCACGGCGTGAAATGAACCGTCCTGAATATTGAATGAGTACGACACCTCGGACACAGGATTGCTGACGACCTGCGTGGCCGCTCCCTCCACCGTCACGGTATTTGGCAGCAACAGATCCATCCCGCCGTTTTGCGGCAAACCCATCGCGCTTGCGGATGCGGCAAAGGGCGCACACGTGAGGGCGATGGCGCCCGCTGCGGCGAGCAGGGAGACTCGCGCCGCACGGCTTCTTCGCCCCGCGGCACTCATTTTTGTCATACGATGACCTCCTTTTGTTCCTGGACTCGGGACTATTTCCAGCCTGCCCGTTCCTTCTGTTACAGACGAAACGGAGGGCCTCCCGGTTACACGGTTGTGGCGGCAGGGAGGGACTTCTTCTGTGAAATTCCTACTGTTCGGAAATGGCGAGCATCCGCGATTCACTCGGCTCCGTTCTGCGGTATGCGGTATAATGGTGCCAATCATGCGAGGGGAACTGGAAAATGCCGGTATCGACGTATTTGCGCGAACTCCGCCAACAGGTGGGCTGCTCCCTGCTCTTGATGCCAGCGGTGGCCGCTGTGGTGCGGGATGACGAAGAGCGGGTCCTGTTGCAGAGGCGGAGCGACAACGGAGAGTGGAGTCTGCCAGCCGGATCGATGGAACCGGGTGAGGCTCCGGCCGAGGCGCTCGTTCGGGAAGTCTGGGAGGAGACGGGACTGCATGTGCTTCCGCGGACGCTGCTTGGCGTCTTTGGCGGCGCCGATTTTCGAGCGCACTATCCGAATGGCGATCAGGTGGAATATACGGTGCTGCTGTTCGAATGTGAGCGACTGAGCGGACAATTGCAGCCGATGGATGACGAGTCTGTGGAACTTCGGTATTTTTCACCCGACAGCATGCCGGATCTCGGGCTGGCCTACCCACGGGAGGTGTTTCAGAGCGGTCCTGGCGAGCTAACGACGTTCCAGTGGGATCCAGATTGGTTGGCGAGGTTGAAGTGACGGGGTCAGCGTAGAGCATGACCCCATGCATTGATGATGAAAAATTACTCTCCCATAGACAGCAAAACTTTTCCTGTACTCTTTCTGCTTTCCACCCAACGATGGGCGTCTGCCGCTTCTTGGAGCGCAAATCGTTTCCCAATTTTCATTTTCAAACGATCCTCCGCCAAATAAGCCAGCACACGATCAGCGGCGTCACGCAAGAGATGGGGGCGTTCTTTCCTGGTCGTTCCTAAACTGAAGCCGAGAACAGACCGGCAGCTTGCATGCAAATCCTTTGTTTTGAATTGCCCAACCTCGCCGCTGGAATTGCCGAAGTGCACCAGTCTGCCAAACGTGGCCAAGCATTCAAGGCTTTTTTCCGATACCCATCCGGAGACGGAATCCAGAATCACATCAGCCCCTCGCCCGCCAGTCAGTTCTTTTACCTTTTCAGCGAAGTCAACTTCCTCATAACAAATAACATGATCGGCGCCTGCTTCCAAGCCTGCCGCAACCTTGGTCTCGTTTCCGACTGTACCGATCACGCAGCCAGCGCCTAAAATTTTCGCCAATTGAATCGCCGTCGTGCCAATGCCGCCGGCGGCGGCATGAATGAGAACCGTCTCACCAGCACTCAGTCTGGAAACATCAGCAAGTAACTTGTATGAAGTAAAGGATACAATGGGACAAGCCGCCGCTGTGTCAAAGTCGACATTGTCGGGAAGCACAAAGGTAAGAGACTCGTCTGCAACTATGTATTCAGCGTACGAGCCCGTACTGGGAAAAGCGATCACACGCTGCCCTGCCCTCAAATGCAAAACATCAGAACCAACCGCTTCAATAATACCAGCCGCATCCAATCCGGGAATGAAGGGAGGCTTTGTTGCGCCATGATATCTGCCGTAACGCGATTTAATGTCCGCAAAGTTTACACTCGTTGCCTGAACTCGGATCAACACCTGACTGGCGCCCATGGACGGAATGTCAACTGTCATGTATTTCAAAACTTCAGGAGAACCAAATTCAGTGACAACCACCGCGTTCATTACTGGATGCCTCCCCTATAGTATCATCATCTGCTATGATACCTACAATCGCGCAACCCGAATTGATAACAGTATAGCACAGGCAATCCGGCTGTTCTTCGATCTACTATAAACTTGAAAAACATGCGTTTCACGGCACAAACACACTGAATATGCGCTGACGACGTCCATTCTCTATGTTATTTTTATACTGGAGTAATCATGGAACCGAAAAAATGATTTCTTTGGCGAAGTCTGTTCCAGCATTGGGCACTGGTTGGGCGCACATTGAAACCATCCCTGGTCTCACGGTTCCGAAAAAAAGTTGACTATCGTGAGAGAGAAAAGCGTCAGCACGTAAAATCGAAGAGCGGTGATCCAATAGTTGATCCATGTAGATAACTTGGTCAAGGAATACAGGCGTCCTGTGCGAAAAGAGGGCCCATGGTCCGGCATTCGCACGCTGCTCAGCAGAGACTTTGCGGTGAAGCGAGCGGTGGACGACATCTCCTTTCACATCGAGCCTGGGGAGTTGGTCGGATACATCGGTCCCAACGGCGCCGGCAAATCAACGTCGATCAAGATGCTCACGGGCATCCTCGTTCCGACCAGCGGCCGCATCGAGGTCAATGGGCTGACGCCGCATAAGCAGCGAAAAGAGTATACCCGCCAGATCGGCGTGGTCTTCGGGCAGAAGACGCAGTTGTGGTGGGATGTTCCCGTCATTGACAGTCTGCGTTTGCTAAAAGACATCTACAAGGTGTCGGACGCCGAATTCAAGCGCAATATGGAGCTCTTTTCCGGTCTTCTCGATCTCCACGAGTTCCAACTCACGCCTGTGCGGCAACTCAGCCTCGGCCAGAGGATGCGCGCCGATCTGGCAGGCGCGCTGATCCATACCCCGCGCATCCTGTTTTTGGATGAACCAACGATCGGCGTGGATGTCGTCGCAAAGGAGCGCCTGCGCAACTTCATCAAGGAAATCAACCGGGAACGGAAAGTGACGGTGCTGCTCACCACCCATGACATGAGGGACATTGAAAAACTCTGTACGCGCATGATGATCATCGATCATGGACAGATGATCTACGATGGAAGCGTGGAGCAGATCCGGGAAAAATACGGACGCCATCGCACGTTGGTCGTGCAATTTGAGCGCGAGATTCCAGAATTTTCAGCGCCAAACGCGGAGTGCCTCAAATCCGAAGGCGGAAAGCTGTGGTTCCGGTTTGACCGCCTCGCAACCACGCCCTCCGAATTGATCGCTTATATCAGCGCGCGATATCCGATCGTCGATCTGGCGGTGGAGGAGCCAGATATCGAAGATATGGTGCGCGCGATCTATGGAGGAAGCGAAGCCAGAGGGAAGGAGGCTTAGAGAGTGAGGATATTTTGGTCGTTCGCACGGCAAGCGTTTCAAAATACGGCCATCTATCGGTTTGACTACTGGCTGCAGTTGGTTTCCGTCTTTCTCATGATGTACAGCGTGCATTGGATATGGACCAGTCTCTACAGTCAACACCCTGCAGCGTTTGGAGTGAATGTCGCGCAGATGGTTACATATGGCATCCTGGGCATGGCGCTGGAGGCCATTTTCAATCCCGGCCAAGGACCGCAGATGTACATTGCCACGCAACTGAAAACGGGCGGGATTGACACCGACCTCGCTAAACCGTTGGATTTTCACCTTCATATGCTGGCAAGAAACTTTGGGGAAATCCTGTTTCGGTTCGGAACGCTCGTTCTCCCCTCGGCGTTGATCAGCGGCGCATTCCTGGGCTTGCAGTTTCCTGCGTCCCCAGTTGCTGCGGGGCTGTTCGCAGTGAGCCTCCTACTCGGCTACCTGGTCCTTTTCGCGCTGAATTTCCTGCTCGGCATGTTGGCGGTCGTCACCCTTGACATTCGCAGCATCTCCTGGACCTACAATTCACTTGTCCGGTTTTTTTCGGGGCAGATGGTCCCCCTTTGGCTGTTTCCGGGATTTCTCGGCGCTCTCGCAAATGTATTGCCGTTTCGGAGCATCTACGCGATCCCGATCTCAATCTATATTGGAAAGCTAAACGGGAGCGCCGCCCTTGAAGCGCTCATTTTCCAAAGCGTATGGGTTGTCGCGCTTTTCATCGTCGGGAGACTCGCATGGAACGGCGTCCATACCCGGCTTGTGGTGCAGGGAGGTTGATCGGCATGGAAGAATTGCGGATTTATGTGAAGCTGATTCGCATCTCCATGCGAAGCCGGTTGCAGTACCGAGCTGATTTTATCACCGGCATCATCAGCGTACTCGTGTTGAACGCCGTCAATCTCGGACTGATCGGGATCCTGGTTCACCGTTTTTCGCAACTGCACGGCTGGACAATCTGGGATCTGGTGTTTCTGTACAGCATGTTCGTGCTGAGCCACAGTCTGTACAGTCTGCTGTTTTGGCACTTCAACATGATGGATACCTATATCGCGCAGGGAACGTTTGATCAGTTTCTCATCCGGCCAATCAGCCCGCTGATCCAATTTCTCGGTCGGGAAATCCAGTACATCGGCGTCGGCGATATATTGGTGGGAGTCGCCGCGTTCAGTTTGGCTTACAGCAACAAGGGGCTGCATTGGCAAGCCTGGCAATGGCTTTTTTTCACTGTCGCCATCCTTTCGGGTACGATGATCGAAATGTCGATCCGCTGGATGATTGCTTCTACCGCGTTTTGGTCGGGCAGATCCCTGTCGCTGGCGAACATTATGAACCGCTTCAACCTGCTCGTGCAACAATACCCGATTGATATTTTTGGAACGTGGTTTCAGGTTGTCGTTACTGTTATTCCGATTTCCTTTTTGAATTACTATCCATCCCTCGTTCTGCTCGGAAAAGCAAACGATGAAACCTGGCTTCGGTTTTTGCCGCCGATGGTGGCGCTCGTTTCCATCAGCGCGGCGGCCTTTGTGTGGCGCGCCGGCATCAGAAGATATGCGAGCTCGGGGAGTTAGCCGGATGGCTGGCCACAGAAATCACTCCAAAGTCGGATCAGGACAAATGTCCTGCCATTGGCGCCGGAAAGAGGGGGTCAGTTGTCACTGTTGGTGTAAGCGCATTCCCGGTAGGATCAGGGTGACGGCAAAATGGCCGGACATGATGTTCAGGGGGTGCACCCAGTGGCAACTCACCTTCACCCGCCCCAGCATGAAGGGATGAATGAGCATTTTGATCCAACCGATCCTCGCATCGATATCGCGCGCCATCCGGTGATCGACCGAGTGTTGCGCAGTCGAATGTTCCAATTTTTTCTTATACTTCCTAACCAGATCATCTTTTGGGTGGTCATGGCCACCGGAATATTGGGAGCGGCGCTGCCCACCCGCAACTTTGCTTCCGTCATCACCTGGTACATCTGGTTCTGCGTGGTCTTCCTGTTGATGGTGGGCGTCGGGCGGGGCTGGTGCGTCATGTGCCCGTTCGGCGGGTTGGCGGAATGGGTGCAGCGGCTGTCGTTTTGGAAGCGGCGTCCGGTGTCTCTGTCGGTTGGATGGAAGTGGCCCAAACAACTGGCCCGATGGGGGTTGCTGCCATCGGTCTGGGTCTTCATAGCATTGACCTGGTTTGAAGAGTACTTCAACATTGCCGCCCCTGGCGTTCCGGCGTACACCAGCTATTTGGTTGTCTTCATCATTGCTTTCGCCCTGCTGACCTTCCTGCTGTTTGAACGGCGCACGTTCTGTCGCTATCTCTGCCCCCTGACCGCCTTGATCGGCAGCGTGGGAGCCACCGGTGGTGTGGCTGGTTTCCGCACCCGCGACCGCAACCGCTGTTTGACTTGTCCGACCAAAGACTGCATGCGCGGCAGCGAGGATGGATATGGTTGCCCTTGGTACGAATGGCCGGGCAGCGCGTCGTCCAATCTGACCTGCGGCCTCTGCGCCGAATGCTATAAAAATTGTCCGTACGACAATATCGGTCTTTACGTCCAGCCGCCGCTGACGTCCGTGGTGGCCACGGTCAATCGCCGGGTCGATGTGGCCTGGGGGATTCTTCTGCTGTTGGGCCTGGTGCTTTTCCAACAGTTGAACGCGCTTCCGATTTATTCGACTGTCGACGCCTGGCTCAATCGCGTCACTCAGTTTCCGGGTTATCCTAATCCGATCGACTATCTGATCATCATTGTGGCGGTGGCACTGGTTGTCGCCGGAGCCATATGGGCCTTGGTCAAGGTCTTCTCCCCGTCGCCAACCTCTGTCGCCTTGACTCCGACCGCACGGGCGGGAAAAGGTCTGACGGCCTTCGCCGGGCTCGCGTATACGGTGGCGCCTGTGATGGCAAGCGACTACCTGGCACGCCAACTACCGAAGTTTTGGGATCATGCCCTGAGGATCGTTCCGGCGATCTCAAATCCGTTGGGACTGGGCTGGAACCTGTTTGGCACGGCCCACTCGTCCCTGTATAACGTCCATCTGTTGTCCAATTCGGGCGTGGTGACCAGCCAACTGATCGTGGTCGGGATCGGCACGTTGGCGAGTCTCTATTCGGCCCTGAAAGTGGTAGGTCGCGACTTTGACGGAAGAGGCGGGCGCCTGGGTCTACTGTACATGGTTTGGGCTGTTGGGTTGGTTGCGATCGGCGTTTCGATGATGGTGCTGTACGTCTTCATGAATGGCGCCCAGTGAGGATGGCGTCGCGACGGAAGTAAGGAGGAATTGATATGGCGACGGTGCT
>JAJYTO010000111.1 GCA_021793015.1 Bacillota bacterium | reverse complement strand
GTCTTGGTCAGGTGCGGAACCGCTCCTGCGGACGGCTTGGGGACAGGCGACCATAAACCAACCTGCGAGTGGAAGGCGGATGCCTTCCTCCTTCGGAACCTATCGGAGTCAGAGCGGGTCGTCCGAACAAGAGAGCCTGCCCACGCATGAGGCGACGGATGTTGTAGCGAGGGCGAAAGCCAGCGCGAGAGCCGACGAGAGTGCAGCGGTATAGGCTCTTAGAACCCCCTGGATTCATCCATGGGAGAGGGTTCAGGCGATCTATTCTTTCGCTCACATTGGCGGTGCGCTGCTTGTCATCTTTAGTGTGAATCTCGTCGCGCTCTCGGTCGATGTGGAGGTAATGAACGCGCTGCTGCTGCCGATTGTGCTGGGCTTTCTGCTCTTGCTGGAGGCCAGAGTTCTGCCGGTTTCCTGGCGTATGAAGGGTGTCTATAAGTATACGGTATGGACAATTTCAGGCGTTGTCATGGCGTTTGGAGTGTACATGGCCTGTGTGATATTTTGGTCGATTTGACGTTACGCCTGTGCATGTGCTACGATGCTCGCAATTTTACATGTGACGGGCGGGGATGGAGAGAGTAGGCGTTTGTGCAGTGCAGAGAGCCGGTGGTTGCTGTGAATCGGTCTGCGCGAACGCGCGAAATACACTCCGGAGCTGCCTGGGCGAACGCGCTAACGGCGTCAGTAGCCCAGGCCGGCGGCGCAGGACGCTGCCGTTATCGCAACGAAGGTGGAGGGAGTACACCCTCTACCAGGGTGGTACCGCGAGCGCGCCTCGTCCCTGGAGGGACGGGGCTTTTTGTATTGTATCGCACAGAGATCCGAAGCGGAGGAGACGGCAATGACGGGGAAGCAGCGGGAAGCGAAAATACTGGATTGCACGATTCGGGACGGCGGACTGGTCAACGGCTGGGACTTTTCCGCAGAATTTGTGGGCGCGCTCTATCAGGCGCTCAGTCGCGCCGGCGTGGATTACATGGAGATTGGGTACAAAAATTCGCCCCTGTTGCACCATCTGCCGAGTGCAGGGCCATGGGCCTATTTGACCGAAGAACTGATTCGGGCGACGATTGGCGAGAAGACGGCGACGAAACTGTCCGCGTTGGTCGATATCGGCCGGGTGGATGAGCGGGATATCGCTCCGCGCGACGAGAGTTTCCTTGATCTGATCCGCGTGGCCTGCTACATCAAGGACGTGGACAAGGGAATTGAATTGGCCGGGAAGTTTCACAGCCTTGGTTACGAAACCAGCCTGAACATCATGGCGGTGTCCCATGCGCGGGAGAATGACCTGAATGAGGCCCTCGAACAATTGAACGACAGTCCAGTGGACATCGTGTATGTGGTCGACTCTTTCGGAAGCCTCTTTGGCAAGGATATCGAGTACCTGGTGGCCAAGTTCCAGAAGTTTGCGCCCAACAAGACGTTGGGCATTCACATGCACAATAACCTGCAAATGGCGTTTGCCAACACTCTCACCGGCTGGGACAAAGGCGTCCTGTATCTTGATGCGTCGGTTTTTGGCATGGGACGGGCTGCGGGCAACTGTCCGACGGAGTTGCTCATCGGCCGTCTGCACAGTCCGCGGTACGATGTCCGGCCGTTGCTCGACGTCATTGAACGGCAGTTTGTTCCCCTGCGCGACAGGGTGGAGTGGGGCTACACGATTCCCTACGCGATCACGGGCCTGCTGGACGAACACCCGCGCACGGCGATGGCGCTGCGGGCGGGCGCGGACAAGGACAAATACCTGGAGTTCTATGAAAAGCTGACGACCGTGGAGACGCACGGCGCGCACCTGTAGAACGGAGGGGGACCGTCTGAATCATTGCAGCCATGCAGCCAGACCGCTGCGCTGCCGTCGTCCTATGTGACGATGCGCAGGCGCCAAACCGGTTCCGTGCCGGATCGCAGTTGGGATTTCAGTCCATAGTACAGGTAGCCGTTGGCCCGATCATACCACCAGGAATCTGCGCCGCTGACCACGGTTCTGACGGTGGTTCCCTCGACGAGAAATATGGCGCCGCTCATGGTCTGCGCCAGGATGTCGCCGGCGGGCAGCGTGACGGTTGCCGCAACCCGGCCGGGTATTGACGCCCGGCCGGATAGGGGGGCGCTCTCAGCAGAATTCGCCATGCGGCTGATGGCGCCGTTCTGTCCTGTTGCGGACTGATTTGCGGGGGAAGGGCGGACGGGCAAGCCGTAGTACGCCACTTCCGTGCTGCCATTGCTTTCCGGTGCGATGGTGAACAGACGGGCGGCGCCGGAAAATCCCCACGCACTCGTCGAACGGGGTATGGTCAACAGACCGCCGCGTCTGCTGATCGTGTCGTAAATGGCGAGGCGGTTTCCCTGAGCTGTCGCCAGGAACCTGCCTGTGGGGGACCACGCCAAAGAAGCGACGGCATTGCTGGGTGTTCCTTGAGCCGCCGGAACATACTGGCCAAGGGTGCGGGTCAATGTTTGCGGATCGTAGGTTTCCAGCCATGCCGTTCCCGCAGAAACGGCCAGCACGCCAAGCGCCTTGCCGTCCGGGGACCAGAGCACGGTTCGGACATCCTGAAGAATGGGCACAGAACGAGTGCCAATATCCACCCACGAAGGCATTAGCGGCTCCGTTCCGCTAATGTTTGTGACGCCCATCGCCCATTGGCCCTGGGAGTTTTCGCTGGCTGCAAACGACGATTTGGCAAATGGGTCATGGCGTCCAGGGAGCCACTGGACGATTCCCGCACCCGGTCGAACAGCGTACCACAGGGGGGCGCCACCTGCGACACGGCGCATGATCACGCCTCCGCCGGGCGTGGAACCGTAAATGCCGGCGCCCGTTCCTCCAAAAACAGCATACTTGCGTCCGTTCATGGTTTCAAGCCATTGTTGTTTGCGACCACGGACCAGCAGGTAGCGTCCGTCAGGCGTCACGGAGGGAAACAACCCAGTCTGGTGAACATCCGGAGCCACCCGTAACGGAGTAGACTCAGCATGGGCGCCTGCAACACCCTGCTTCGCCCGGTGTCCTGCGCCTGCGGCAGCAACCGGATTCACTCCAGTTGCGAAGAGACAGACAACCGTAACCAAGTACAGTGTGAGCCTGGCCTGAATGAGATGACGCCCTCCGCTTTTTGCCACAATGTGTACACCTCCTGTGATAGATCCGGTTCGACTAAACAGACGTTTGGAACACGAAATGGTTACCCTGAACAACCGGCGTTTTCAGTCTCGCGGCGTGACCTGAAGGCTGTGGGATGCAAATCGTTCCTCTGACTCATACTAATGCACAGTTGCCCGACGGTCGCCAGTACCGCGTATTTATAAAGCATCGTCGCGGACACGGCAGTCGGCAATCGAAAGCGTATGCGGAAATACGAGCGCACATTTGACAAGAGGAGGTCAGGTCTTATGGACAAGAAAACCAGCCCCAAAGCGGATGAACCGTCTACGATGCACCTGTCGCCGCTGGAATCCAAAAGCCAGGCGGAAGGGAAACCCAAAGACGAACTGATTCGCGAGAAGAAGCGGGAGCAGGAAAAACGTCAATACGGCACGCCATAATAGACCCTCATGCCGCTGTTCAGCGCCATCGACGGAATAAAAATCCGTGGATCGCACTTTCCACGCTCGCTCGGACTGCCGCCCTATGGATTGAGATCGATCGGCGTGTCCGCGTACTCCAGCGTGGGCGACGCGTCGATTAGGCTCATCGGCATCGTGAAGCGGCCGTTATGCATCGGGGTCAAGGCGGCCATGGCCACAAAGTGCTCCACCGTTTCATCGACGTAAAAGAGGACGTTTTCCCGAAAGAGCTTGATGCGTTCGGCGTCCGTGAGCGGGATCGCCGCCGTGGTCCGCGTGTCGTGATCCCTTGCCGGCAAGACGACCGGCAACTGGTCCGGCTTCTTTGTCAATTGCAGTGGATTGGAGAAGATCGTTTCGGCAAAGACGCCCGCGGTCCGCAGGCGTTCGATGACGCGGCGCGCGGCGCGTTCCGCTCCCCGGCCGAAATTGCCAGGAAAGATTCCGATGTCCGCCCGCAAGTCATTGTAGTCGGGTCCCCCGAAAAGCAGCACGTACAGATCCGAACAGATGGAGAACACACAGGATCTTGCCTCATCGCCTTGAATCAGGGTAACGCGGCGTATATAGTCGTATGGTGTGACATTGATTTTGGGAAAGCGCTCGGAATACTGCACCATTTCAAATGACTGCGGCGTCGTCTTGGCCGCAGGCACATGCAGCTCGCCCCGCGGGGTGACGAGTGTGAGCGCGTTGTAACGATCGCCCGGCTTGCTGTGCGGCAGCAGGGAACCATCCAGGTTCAGCGTCGTAACAATCGTCACGCGCCTGTCCTGCGCCTTTTTCAAGAGTGTGTCGAGGGTGCGTTCGGCCTCCTCGGCCGTGTATGCCGCATATTCCGGAAAGATCAGGATCTCGCCGGCGTTGGCGCGATCGCAAGTGTGGAGAATTTCCTCGCGAACCGCCGCCTCTGAACCGAGTTGGTACGTTTCCACACGCCAATTCAAGTTGTCGTTGCCTCCCTCATGCGCACGTCCATAATTTCCTTATCGCGGCGAGATTTACGAGTCTCGCACTTCCGAGATGAGCATGGTGAGCGCGTCGCTGTCTTCGAGTCCCGTGATATCGCCCCGAATAACGCCGCCCTCAAGAACCTCGCGCAGCATTCTGCGGATGATTTTCCCGGATCGCGTCTTAGGCATCACACTGACAAAATGGATGCGTTCCGGTTTGGCGAACGAACCGATATCGGCAATGACTTTCTGTTGCAATGCCCTGGCCAGCGCATCATCCGGCGAAAACAGTTTGTCGATCGTGACAAACGCAACGGGCACCGTCCCCTTTATGGCGTCAGGTTGAGCCACAACGGCGGCTTCGACGACGGATTCGTGTTGAATGAGGGAACTCTCCATCTCCATGGTGCTGATGCGATGTCCGGCGACGTTGATGACATCGTCCACCCTCCCCAGCACCCAGTAGTGTCCGTCGCCGTCGCGTACGGCGCTGTCGCCGGTGAAGTAGGCGCCGGGTATTTGCTCAAAGTAGTTTTGCAAATAACGGTTGCGGTCGCCAAACACATCGCGCGCCAAAGTGGGAAACGGCGTTCGGATGATCAGAAAACCAGGCGTTCCGTCCGCGACGGGACGGCCTTCATGATCCACGACGTCAAGGCTGTGCCCGAAAAATGGAACGCCGCACGATCCGGGTTTCATCGCTGTTGCGCCGGGCAGCGAGGCCAGCGGCGTGCCGCCGGTCTCCGTCTGTCCCCAGGTATTGTTGATGACGGCGCGCCCCCCTCCGACAACCCGGTACAACCAGTTCCAGGCTTCCGGATTCAGCGGTTCGCCGACTGAGGCAAGCAGACGGATGGAAGACAGATCGTACGTTTGGGCGAGTGCCTCCCCATACTTCATGAGCATGCGGAATGCCGTCGGCGCAGAGAACAGTTTGTTGATCTGGTAGCGTTCCACCATTTCGTACAGGCGGCCCTGATGCGGATGGTCGATGGCCCCTTCATAGACAACGTTCGTGACGCCGAGCGCCAATCCGCCCACAAGGACAAATATATGGGCAGTCAGCCAGCCGATGTCGGCCGTATTCCAATACACGTCCTCGTCGCGCAGGTCGAGTTGATATTTGGAATAGGCGTATGTCCCCAGCAGAAATCCTCCGCCGGCATGAACGATCCCTTTCGGCTTGCCGCTGGTTCCGCTTGTGAAGATGAGCAGCCCGGGGTCGTTGCAGTCCAGCGGCACAGCGTCGCATGTCGCGGGGGCCCCCCGCATCAGTTCCGTATAGTCATAGTCCCTGCCCAGCGTCATGGGCGTGGGCAGATCGGCGATTCTGTTAAACACGATGACCTGCCTGACCATGTGTTCACCCTGGAGGGCGGCATCCACAGTTTCCTTCAGAGGCAGCACTTTCCCCCTGCGATAACTGCCATTCGAGCAAATGACAGCCTTTGCGTTTGAAGTGACTATGCGCTCCCGCAGAGCTTCGGGTGAAAATCCCGCGAACACAGTATTATAAATAATACCCATGCGAAAGCACGCCAGCAGAACGATATACGTTTCCGGGAGGTTTTGCATGTAGACACTGACGACGTCGCCCTTCGCAAGGCCAAAGTCATGGAGGACATTTGCAAACTTTTGCACGTTGCGGTGCAGTTGCAGATAGGTCAATGACCGTGTTTCTCCGTTCTCCCCCTCAAAGAAAAGGGCCACTTTGTTGCGGCGCAACGGATTGTTTGCGTGGCGATCCACACAGTTCAGGCATACGTTGATCTGGCTTCCGGGGAAGAAGCGAAAATCGGGCATGCTCCCCTCCATGACCGCCTGTTCGCGGCGAATCCAATCGAGTTCGTCGGCGACTTCGTTCCAGAATGTCGTGGGGTCCTCGATAGATGCGCGGTACTTCTCGCTGTACATGTCAGCGCTAGTGATGTAGGACCGTTCGACATAGGACGGGGCCGGAAGGAGCGTCTTGCTTTTCTGAATAAATTCGACTTCACTCTGCGCATCCATCGTTGTTCCTCCCTTGTTTCTTAAAACTGTATGCGTTTTCTCCATAGTACGCCTGCGATGGCGCAAGGGCAATACGGTACTTGGGACGGCCATTGCCGCAGTCTCCGTCTATTCCGAAAATACGGTGGTCCCTGCTTGTCAGGACGAATCATGCATGCCGCCGCCGCTCAGACAGCCGCGGCCTAAAGGCCGCTAATACTCGCTGCAGCGGCATGCATGATTCTTCCTGGCGGGAGTCCACCGCTGTCGCTAAACTCGCGACGGGCGCAATCTATGACTCCTCCCCGAACGGGTACTGTGTACGCGAAGGACACGGTCGACGCCAATTTTTGTTTGCTGATGGTCGAGTGATCCCCAGTTGTTGACTCCTCGTCGCTGGCAGGGTATGGTTAGTGCGGTGCAAACGGAGAGCTGTTCAGTTGCTATGGCGGTATGGCGAGACGAAAGGGGAACGTGTTTGTGGGCGCGCTTCACACAGTACTCGGATTGCCGATTGTTGTCATTGCCGTGCTGCTGCTTCTCTGGAATACCCTGCGCATCAGCGGCAAATGGCGGACGCCGGGCTTTGGCCGCGTGCTGATCGGTCTGCTTGACCTGCAGATCCTGCTGGGGATCATAGCGTTTGCCATCCATCCGATCTGGGGGCTGTTTATCCTGCATCCTATCACCATGATAGCCGCAGCCGCGGTCGCGCATGTGCTGGTGCGTGAGAAAAATTCCCCGCAAAAGCAACTGATCGGCTATTTTCTGGCCACAGTCCTGCTCATCCTGGGCGTCTATTTCGCCAACCGTCTGGTGTGATCCATGCCTTTGTCCGCAATGGACGGCGTCACCATTTCTCATATCGCATATGCCGAACACTTTGAGGTCAAGCAAGCGCATGCCGGGAATCGAATCCTCCGCAACCTTTCACGCGAACCTTTCACGCGCAAACAGGGGATTCGGGTGCTCCACCGCTCTCGGAATGGGAAAATGTGCGCAACCAAACGGATGTCTCCAGATCGTCATGGAGGGGAAAGGCGGTTTGGGGAGAATGTCTCCCCGCTACACGATGCTATAGAGTGATGGTTCCTGACATGACTTTGACCAGCGGTGATATAGGCTGGGGCAGACTGCCTGTCGCCGATTGGCTTGAATTGGGTATTGCAGCGGTTGCGGACAGGATGATGAATGCAAGAAGCAAACTAAGGAATACGGCCTTAACCAAGGATCTCACGAGCGTAATCCCCCTCCACGACGAGCGTTGCCATCATGCGATTTCTGTTAGCATTGTAATTCATTTACCTCGGTAGTGAAGAGGAATTGATGGGAAGTTCTGCTTCCGCAAGAAATTCATTGCTACCGAAGGAGCAGGTTCAGCTCATGTGAACCGGTCATGATGATTCGTGTGTTTGCAATCTCTTCTGTCGCGCCTGCCAAGCGGAAAAACCCCATACTCATGTCGTAGAGTTCCCCGGCGCGTCCAGATCGCTCCTGAATGTGCGCCAAATACCCGAGTCCGCGATACAAATGCCCCCGAATCACCGCCGCGTCGTTTTCACCCAACAGGCCAAGCGCTTCTTCAAACATCGCTTCTGCCCTGTCGAATTCGCGTTGGTGAATCCAAAATAGCGCGATGTCGCCGCAGATTGAAGCCATCTCTGTCGTTTGACCCGTCTGCCTATAGTATTCGACGCATGCTGTCCAGAGCGCGAATGCGTCGTGCCAACGGCCGAGATCCGCGAGATAAATTCCTTTGTTGTGTTGTAGGTCCGTGCGCAAGGACGGGGTAGGAACCGGTTTCATCTGCAGCGCCCGATTGGTTATCTCCAGAGCCTCCTGCGTGTTTCCAAGAACATGCAGACTCCATCCGAGCCCGAGCAACGCATCCCCTCTTGTGTGGCTGTCGCCGAGTTGCTGTGCGAGGTTCTCGGCTTTTTGAAACGCCACCAGTGACCCTTCAATAGCCCCTGTGTAAAAGCGAGAAGTTCCCAAATAGAGCCAAGACCTGAGTGCAATGGTTTGATAAGACTTATGATCGGCGCTGAATTCGCAGGCCGACTCGTAATGGGACACGGCCCTGCGGTAATCTTGATGGCCATATGTGGCGTGGCCGAGATAGAAATGGGTTTCTATGACCCATTTCTTTTGGCCCAGTCGGGCGAATTCACTCAGGCTGCGTTCGAACAGGGTGCAGGCGGGAATCCAGTCACGAAGGGCGAGATGCGATCGCGCTAGGAAGAACCCGGCTTGGGCAATGGTCAGTTCGTCGGTTTCCGTCGCGCAAGCGCGAAGGGCTTCCTTGGCGCAGAGAATCGCGGCGTCCACCAGGTTGGCCTGCAGACATTGATCGACTACGGAAAGGAGGGCCTGCACATCGATGTGATTCTCCGAATCCGAGGCGGGAATGAAGTCTTGAATGGTTTGACCGAGACGCTGCGCGAGTATGGTCAGGGTTTTGAGAGACGGCTGACAACGGCCGCTCTCGATCTGACTGATGAGCTCGCGGGTGAAATCGGAACCGGCGAGCTCGCGCTGGGTCATGCCCCGTTGCGTACGTGCGTCGCGGATCTTTTGCCCGATGTTCATGGGGTCTCCCTTCAAGATGGTAGTGAGCAGGCGATAACCAGAGGTTAGGGAAGTGGAACTTACATACGATTATATCTCTATTTACCTGAAGAAGGCGGTAAAATTCCTCTTGTGGATACTGTGAATTTGAGCAAGAGGGGGTGATGCAAGTGAATGGGTAGAGGAATGAACAATTGCTGCATTTGGACTAGTCGTTGCGAGTCCCCTGAATAATTACGATTTGGAGGTAGCAAAATGAAAAAGGGAAAAACACTCAAAACCGTCGGTGTAATCACGATGTGTCTGCTTGTCTCTGGGTCACCGATGGCATATGCGGCCTCCAATAGCAATTCTGTGACTACGTCTTCACAGAGTCATGCGACGACCACGATAATTAATAGAGCGTTGGCGCTGGCTCATAAGTTGACTGGGCTGATTTCCCTAGACGCCAACGGCAGCTTATCACTCAGCCAACAGGCCAAGTCAGTCCTTTCCACAGCAGACTACGGTGTTATCCAGTTGGGAATTCAAAGAGCAAATCTGTTTGGATAAACGGAAATTACTTTGATGTGCTTAATAATCAACAGACCGAGTTGTTAGTAAATGATTTAAATGGTGGCTGGGCCGCTTTCGGGATTGTTGCTGCGCTGCTCGGAGTTTCTACCTTTGGAGCGGGGGCAGCTATTGTGGCGGGATTGCTTGGATTGGGGGCATGGTACGTTAACCAAGAAAATATTATTGGAGGTAATAAAGGAGTAATCATTCTATACGAACCACCCACCTATGTAGCTGTGAGTCCGCAATGATCTCGTGACTACTCAATCACAGGATGGTGTGAGCGTGAATCAGCCGAAAGATCCTAAGGCTCGTAAAAATGCATGGTGGCGCCTATTCTGGTCGTTGGTAGTGCTGGCACCAAGCTCCTACTTGATTGCCCAAGGCACACCGTGGCATGAGTTGGGACTATTTGCAGCATTTCTAGCCGCCATAATTGCCGTATTTGCCGTCATTCGACTCATCCGAACTCGCCACTAAGTCGCGAAGTGAGAAACGTAATATGTTGTAGTGTGCAGAACCGAAATGCTCTGCACACTACAACATTCAACCACAAAAAAAAAGATCCCTGGAGTTCGTAACGGCGGTGTCCAATCGCGTCACAAGATGTGCCTCCATACCATTTTGTGCTTTACCGTGGATCCTGTTCCCGTAGCAGGCACGCTCAATCCACTCTGCTGTGTTCTGGCCGCCTCGTCAGATTCGGAGGAGGAGATCATCCGAATCTATGGCATGCGGTGGGATGTCGGGGCCTTTTTCAAGGCATGCAAATCGCTGCTCCGGCTGGGCAAGGAATTTCGGGGCCGCTCGTACGACATGATGGTGACACACACGACCATTGTGTTTACTCGGTACATCATGCTGTCTTGAGAATCGCGCAAGGCGACAGACCCGAGAACCTGGGTGGTCTGTTCTATTTGATGTGCGACGAACTGACTGGTCGTGACTGGCGCACGGCGCCACGTAATGTTCTCTGGTCGATCGTAGAACCGAATATACAGGGAGTCGTGATCAGTCTGCGTCATGTGCAGTGTCCACTCCAGGACTGGATCGCCTCTCTGTCCAGCTATATCAAGGGCTACCTGTCACTTTTGACCTGCGAAAGTTGAGTTATAATGATCGTCGTCAGGACGGTCGGCAATCTGTATTGCGCAAGGGAGATGACTCGCGGTGATGGGTCTCGCTCTGGTGTTGTTGGTCATCGGTATCGGGCATGTGGCGGTCCCGCGCGTCTCTTGGTTTCTCTCCATCGGGTGGAAATTGAAGAACGCATCGCCAAGCGCGGCATTTATGCTGGTGTCTCGCGTCGGAGGGGCCGTATTATCGGTGATCGGCATGGCTATCATCGTGTCCGCGACCTTTCAAGCGGTCCGTCACAGTGGCGTTGCGGCCGCGAGTTGGCGTCAATTCCAGCGCCAAATGACGGTGCAGAACATCCAATCAATTCGTGCTGGAGGGACCCAACCGCTCCCTGCTGCGGCGATACCGGTCTTGGTCAGTGACATCCATACGGTCGCTTCGTTCGTTCCATATGTTGCAAGCGGAACATCTTTTAGCGCGACCGCGTGGTGGTTGGTCACATGCCGCAGTGGCTACCGGGTGTCGGTAATCGACGTCAACGGCCAGGGCGCCTTTGGCATTGCGCGGGGCGCCAATTGGCTCGTCCCGACGTATCAATTTACCAGCAATCGGTTGCTAAACTGGGAGCGGGCGTGGTAGCCGCGCGGATGGCTCCCTATGATGCCCTGCCGAGAGGGCAAATTTTTTTGCGCATAATTGCAACTTTATACACGTAGATGTATAATGATTCGTAACAAGGGGCTGATGGCATGAGAATCGCGTTGTATGGCGCGACGGGATACGCGGGCATGGAAGCGTTGAGGATCATGCTTCAGCGAACGGACCTGGAAATCGTCTGGATTGGTTCTGACACGCATGCGGATCATTCGCTCGCCGAAGTGTGCGCCCAGTTTCGGGGCACGTCCATCGCGGCGCTGCGTTATTCGGCCATGCGCACGCTGGAAGAACCGCCTGACGCAGACGTGGCGCTGCTCGCGTTGCCGCATGGAGAAGCGCACCGCCATATGTCCGGTCTGCTGGCCAAGGGCGTGCGCGTGGTGGATTTTAGCGGCGATTATCGGCTGCCGCCCGCCCTCTATGAACAGTGGTACAAGAGACCCGCGGCAGCGGCCGAAACTCCTGCCGTGTATGGTTTGCCCGAGATGTTTCGAGACGATATCCGCTCCGCCAGACTGGTCGCCAATCCAGGGTGTTATGCGACCGCTGCGGAATTGGCGTTGCTCCCCCTGGCGGAGTTGGGGTGGCTCGACGGAGAGCGGATCGCAGTCGACGCCAAATCAGGGGTGTCCGGGGCGGGCAGGAGCCCGCAATTGACGACGCATTTTGTTGAAATCGGCGGCAACTTTACCGCCTACAGAGTCGGACAGCACCAGCACACGCCGGAAATCGAGCAGACACTGTCGCAGGCTTCGCGAAGGCGAAGGCGGACGAACGCCGGTGCGGCGGCGCTGTCCGGAGCGACCATGGCAAGGACGATGGACGCGGCGGCGACGGACGGACAGGACGACGGCGCCGTGAAGATCCTGCTGACGACGCAATTGATGCCGGTGACCAGGGGCATTTATGCAACGGCGTATGCGCCTGCGCCTCCGGACATGAATACGGACGATCTCTATGAACTCTACAGGAATCGCTATGAAAATGAGCCGTTTGTCGATGTCCTGCCGCCCGGACAGCTACCCGAACTGCGCAACGTGACGGGCACAAATCTTTGCCAGATCGGACTCTTCGTGGATGACAGGACGCGGACCATCCTCGCGGTGGCCGCGCTTGACAACCTGGGCAAAGGCGCGGCAGGGCAG
>JAJYTO010000110.1 GCA_021793015.1 Bacillota bacterium | reverse complement strand
ACAATACAAGCGCGTTTCTCAGCACCGCGTCCATGTGCTGTACAAACACGAATTCGAGGTCATTGCGCACACTCTGTGGAATGTCCTCGATGTCTTTCTGATTGTCAAATGGCAGCAGAATCTTGCGAATGCCCGCGCGGTGGGCGCTGAGACACTTCTCTTTCACTCCGCCGATCGGCAGCACCCGCCCGCGCAGCGTGATTTCTCCCGTCATGGCGACTCCTCTGCTGACGGCGCGCCCCGTCAGTGCGGAGGCCAGGGCCGTGGCGATCGTGATGCCGGCAGAGGGGCCGTCTTTGGGAATGGCGCCTTCAGGAACGTGGATATGGATGTCATGCGTCTCAGTAAAATCCTGAGGAATGTCCAGTTCGCCCGCTCGCGAGCGAACGTACGAGAGCGCAGCCTGCGCTGACTCCTTCATCACGTCGCCCAACTGGCCGGTCAAGGTGAGCTTCCCTTTCCCCGCCACCGAGGACACCTCGATGGCCAGCGTGTCGCCTCCCGCCTCAGTCCATGCCAGCCCAGTGGCCACGCCCACCTGATCCTCCGTCTCGGCCAAACCATGGCGATATCGATACGCGCCGAGAAACGACGGCAGATTCTTCACCGTCACGGTCACTCGCTTGCGTTCTCCCGCCACGATCATTTTCGCCGCCTTGCGGCATAGCGCGGCTATCTGCCGTTCCAGGTTGCGAACGCCCGCCTCACGCGTGTACTCTCTGATGATCCGCAGCATGGTCTCTTCATTGATCGCCAGCTTGTCCTTGCCAAGGCCGTGCGACCTGCGTTGCTTGGGAAGCAGAAAATCGATGGCGATGCGCAGTTTCTCCAGTTCCGTGTAACCCGACACGTAGATCGTCTCCATACGGTCCAAGAGCGGCTGGGGGATGCTGTGCACCGTATTCGCGGTGGTGATGAACATCACCTTCGACAAATCATACGGCAGTTCGATATAGTGATCGCTAAAGGTGTTGTTCTGCTCCGGATCCAGCACTTCCAGCATCGCCGCGGCAGGATCGCCGCGAAAATCCGACGCCATCTTGTCGACCTCGTCAAGCAGGAAGACAGGGTTCAGTCTGCCCGCTGTTTTCATGCCCTGAATAACCCGCCCCGGCAACGCGCCCACGTATGTCCTTCGATGCCCGCGAATTTCCGCTTCATCGCGCACGCCGCCCAGCGACACGCGCACAAATGCGCGGTCCAGAGCCCGCGCCACCGATTTGGCCAGTGAGGTCTTCCCCACTCCCGGCGGACCCACAAGGCACAGGATGGGGCCCCGGTGCTCGCCGACAAGCTGTTGCACAGCCAGATATTCGACAATGCGCTCTTTGACCTTCTCAAGTCCATAATGATCTTCGTCCAGTATCCCTTTTGCGCGCACGATGTTGATCGGGATGGCCTCGGCGGGACCCCAGGGAAGCGCGAGCAACCAGTCCAGATACGTGCGAACGACCGAACCTTCCGCCGATGACGGCGGCATCTTCTCAAGGCGCTCGATTTCCTTTTCCACGCGTTCCTTCACGATATCGGGGAGAACCCGGGATTCGAGCTGTTCCCGCAGTTCCTCGACTTCGCTCAGGCGCCCCTCCTTGTCGCCCAATTCTTTCTGGATCGCCTTCATCTGTTCGCGCAGATAATATTCCTTTTGTGTCCGCTCCATCTGCTTGCGCACTCGCTGACTGATCTTCTTCTCAAGCTCCAGAATCTCCCGTTCATCCGACAGGATTTGCAGCAGGGTTTCCAGCCTCTCCATCACATCAACCGCTTCAAGAATGGCCTGCTTGTCTTTCATCTTCAAGGAAAGATTCGATGCGATGGCGTCCGCCAGGCGACCGGGGTCCTCAATATCCGCCACCGCTGCGTGGATTTCCGGGCTGTGCTTCTTGGACAGTTTCAAGAATTGTTCAAACTGTTGTATCAACGCGCGCACCAACGCATCCACTTCGGGATTCCGCCGTTCCGCAGCATCGAGCAACGCCACCTTTACCTCAAACAAATCGCTGTCAGCCACAAATTCTAAAATACGGGCGCGCTTCAATCCCTCGACGAGAACCCGAATCGTACCATTGGGCAGTTTCATCATCTGTTTGACGCGAGCGAGTGTTCCAATCGCGTAAATCTCATCCTGATTCGGATCATCGACCTGCGTATCCATCTGTGTCGCCAGTAAAATCAGATGGTCCTCAACCATCGCCTTATCCAGCGCGCGCACCGATTTCTCCCTGCCAACGTCCAAGTGCAGAACCATGGCCGGGTACACAAGCAAGCCGCGAAGCGGGAGCAGCGGCAATACGCGTTCCGTAGTCAAATCTCCCTGACCCAATGTCTGCACCCCCACATTCTCATCACTGTGCATTTTAGCGAACTTGCATTCCTTTGTCTAACGCAAAGCGACGCCATGACCGTTTGCCATAGCGGCATACAGTCACAGCATCGATCTGTGGGGGAGAGAAATTCAGACGCTGCCCTGGGCCGCCGCGGATGTCTGCAGTGGTATGGCGGGCGCGTGCGCAAAGCCGACAGGTTCCGCGACCGCATCGCGCAGCAGGGAGCAGGACAGCGCATCCTCAAGTCGCGAAGCCAATACAATGTCGACGTCATTCCACCGGTGCAACCGTTCCTGATCGTTGTCGACTGGAATCACGACCCTGCGCGCCCCCGCAAGTCGAGCGGCCTCCACTTTGGCGGGGACTCCGCCAACGGGCCGCACGGATCCATAAATGGAGACCTCGCCTGTCATGGCCACCCTATTGTCCACGGGGATTCCAGTCACTGCAGAATAGATGGCAACGGCCATGCTGACCCCGGCCGACGGACCGTCGACAGGTGTGCCGCCGGGGAAATTCACATGAATGTCATAGTCGGCGAGATTCACCGGCAGACAGCGGCGCAACGCTGTCGTGACATTGTCAATCGAACTGCGGGCGGTGCTTCTGCGCCGCAACACGCGCCCGCCGCCGCTCAGTTCCTCTTCGTCGATCACTCCCGTGACGGATATGGCGCCATGCCCGGGAATTCGGGCCATCGCCGCTGTCGCCTCCACCTCCAGCAGCATGCCGGAGGATGGACCGTACACGGCAAGCCCGTTAACCACTCCCACACGCGGTTGTTCCGGCACCTTATGCTCAGGCCGCGGAGCAATCTGACTGCTGTGCACCACCCACTCCACATCCTCCCGCGTGATCTCTGTCCGCTTCTCCGCGCGCGCAATGCCGGCCGCAATCTGCACAATGTTGACCGCTTCCCGGCCGTTTGTGGCGTGTCTTGTCACGACGTCAAGCGCGGCGGAAGCCATCGGGAAGTGAATCTTCTCAGAGGCTCGCAGTGCAATCACAGCGATTTCCTCCCCATTTAGAGGGCGGAAAAAAATCTCCAGACAACGGGACCGAACGGCCGGGGGAATCTCCTGCGGACTGCGCGTGGTGGCTCCAACAAGGCGAAAATCCGCCGGCAGTCCATTTTGGAACATGTCGTGAATGTGCAGCGGTATATTTGCGTCATCCTGATTGTAGTAGGCGCTCTCGAAAAACACGCGGCGATCCTCCAGCACCTTCAAGAGTTTGTTCATCTGAATGGGATGCAACTCGCCGATCTCGTCGATGAACAGCACACCGCCGTGCGCCTTTGTCACCGCTCCCTGCTTCGGCTGCGGAATGCCCGCCACGCCCATGGCGCCCGCTCCCTGGTAGATCGGATCGTGCACCGATCCGATCAGCGGATCGGCGATCCCCCGCTCATCAAAGCGTGCCGTCGCGCCATCGAGCTCGCAGAAGACCGCGTTTGCCAAGAACGGCGAACCGGACGTCCGCTTGGCCTCTTCCAGAATCACGCGGGCGGCGGCCGTTTTTCCCACGCCCGGCGGTCCATAGATGATCACGTGTTGTGGATTGGGGCCGCACAGGGCCGCCCGCAGCGTGCGCAATCCATCCTCCTGTCCGACGATGTCCCCGATGCACGACGGACGCGTTCTCTCTGACAACGGTTCAGAGAGTGACACGGCCCGCATCTTGCGCAATCGTTCCAATTCTCTCGTAGATTCCCTGTCCACTGTCACCCTGTTGTGTTGCTGGGCGCGCATCATGTTCAGAAAGTAGAGACCCACAATCCCCGCAAATATGACCTGCACAATCGCCAGTACAAGCAGGCTGTAGTTCATTCGCATCCCCCTCTGAAGCTCACATGTTTTACTAAGTATGGCCAAGGATGCGAGAAGTTAAACGATGATTCCAAGCTTCGCCGCGGTTCCTTGTGAGCGACGACAAAAAGACTGCCGGGAAGTTCCCGGCAGTCAGGCGGACCGCAAGAGCTCATACGTCACGCAGTCTCTTCCTTTTTCTTCTTCTTGCGGCCGTCAGTCGCAGGTCCGGAATCGACGACAAGCATCGGTTCCTCCTTGTTGACGACCGTTTCTCGCGTCACAATACAACGTTTCACATCGGAACGCGCGGGCAGTTCGTACATCACCTCAAGCATGATGCCCTCGATGATGGCCCGCAATCCCCGTGCGCCCGTGTTGCGCTTGATCGCTTCCTTTGCGATTTCCGACAGCGCCTCATCAGCGAATTCCAGTTCCACGGAATCCATGTCAAGCAGCCGTTGATACTGTTTGACGAGCGCATTCTTGGGCTCGGTCAAAATCTGCTTGAGAGCGGCTTCGTCAAGCGCCTCAAGCGTGGTAATGACAGGCAGCCGGCCCACGAACTCCGGGATCAGTCCATAGCGCAGCAAATCCTCCGGAAGGACCTTGGCCAGAATCTCCGCCTCCTGCACCTGTGCCCGCCCCTCTTCACTGGTGCCAAACCCAATCACCTTTTTGCCCAGCCTGCGTTTGATGATCGGTTCCATGCCGTCAAACGCGCCGCCGCAGATGAACAGGATATGGCTGGTGTCGATTTGAATGAACTCCTGGTGAGGATGCTTGCGCCCCCCCTGGGGAGGCACACTGGCCACAGTACCCTCCAGAATCTTCAACAGCGCCTGCTGGACGCCCTCCCCCGAAACATCGCGAGTAATCGACGGATTTTCCGACTTGCGCGCGATCTTGTCGATCTCATCGATGTAGATGATCCCTTTCTCGGCCTTCTCCACATCGTAGTCAGCGGACTGAATGAGCTTGAGAAGGATATTCTCCACGTCTTCCCCCACGTACCCGGCCTCTGTCAGAGACGTGGCGTCGGCGATGGCGAAGGGAACATTCAAAATCCGCGCGAGCGTTTGAGCCAACAGCGTCTTACCAGAGCCGGTGGGACCGATCAGCAGAATGTTGCTCTTTGACAGTTCCACATCCTCGTTCTTGGCGCTTGTATTGATCCGTTTATAGTGATTGTACACAGCCACCGCAAGCGACTTTTTCGCGCGCTCCTGACCGATCACGTACGAATCCAGAATGTCTTTGATCTCTGTCGGCTTGGGTACATCCTTGAGTTCAAACTCTTCCTCGTCGCCGAGTTCCTCCTCGACGATTTCATTGCAGAGTTCAATGCACTCATCACAAATATACACGCCTGGACCGGCTACGAGCTTGCGGACCTGATCCTGGGTTTTTCCACAGAACGAGCATTTCAGTTGCCCTTTGTCGTCGTTGAATTTGAACATGGATAATCCCTCCTCACTTAAGGTCCGGGCGCAAAACCACCTCATCAATCAGACCATAAACCTTCGCTTCTTCAGCGCTCATCCAGTTGTCGCGATCTGTGTCTTCCTCGATTTTCGCAAGCGGCTGGCCGGTGCGTTCCGCATAAATGAGATTCAGCTTATGGCGCGTCTTCAAAATCCACTCAGCATGAATCTTGATGTCCGACGCCTGTCCCCTGACGCCGCCCAGCGGTTGATGGATCATGATCTCGCTGTTGGGCAGCGCAAATCGCTTCCCTTTGCCGCCTGCCGTCAACAACAGCGAGCCCATGCTCGCGGCGAGTCCAACGCACATCGTGGACACCTGCGGCTTGATGAACTGCATCGTATCAAATATCGCCATACCCGCAGTGATTGATCCTCCGGGACTGTTGATGTACAGGCTGATATCCTTTTCCGCGTCTTCGGAGGCCAGAAAGAGCAGTTGGGCCACGACAGAATTGGCGACATAATCATCGATGGGGGTGCCGATAAAGATGATTCTGTCTTTCAACAACCGGGAATAAATGTCGTATGCCCGTTCGCCGCGGCTTGTCTGTTCAATAACCATCGGAACCAAATTCATACACTACCCCTCCTATATCCCACGGTGACGCCAACTCTTGACAACGTCGGTTCATTAGTTTGGTTCGTCAAGGAAGGAACCAGGCGCTCTTGACACGCCCCAAACACTTGAATGCCTAATCGTTCCTTGATCTCATTTTACACAATCTCAAGCGTGAACGCTATGGCTTACCAGAAACTCCATGACCATGCGCGACTGAATCTGCGACTTGATCCCCAACAGGTCAGCATCGTTTTCCATGAGCATCCGCTTGACCTGAACAAATTCCATGCGCGCAGAATCGGCGATCTTTTGCACTTCCAGATCGAACTCAGATTCAGAGACTTCGATGTGTTCAGCGATTGCCACCGCTTCAAGCACCAAACCCGTTTTGACTCGTTTTTTCGCCTCATCGCGGAACTGATTGCGGATCTCCTCCATGGATGTTCCGGTAAACTCCTGATAAGCGTCGAGCGGAATTCCCTGAGATTCGAGACGCGATTCGAATTCCTTGACCTGAACGTCAATCTCATGATCAATCATCGGCGCGGGAATATCGATCTCAGCGGCGGCCACCACTTTATCAAGCACTTCATTTTCCACATAATGGTCGTGTTCGTACTCCTTCTGGCGCTCCAGATTGCGCACCAGATCCGCTTTCAATTCTTCAAATGTTTCAAACTCACTGATGTCCATGGCAAACTCGTCGTCCAGTTCGGGCAGCGCCTTGCGCTTGATATCGTGAACGTGCACTTTAAACTTCGCTTCTTTGCCCGCCAATGACTTGACATGGTAACCTTCGGGGAAAGTGATGGCGATTTCCCTGTCAAAACCAGCTTGGACGCCGATCAGTTGATCTTCAAAACCGGGAACGAATGTACCCGAACCAAGCTCCAACTGGTAATTTTCCGCTTCGCCGCCTTCGAACGGTTCTCCGTCGACATAACCGGCAAAGTCCATGACCAGAAGATCGCCCGCCTCTGCCTGCCCATCTTCAAGCACCCGCAGTTCGGCATGCCCTTTGCGAAGATTTTCAAGCTCCTGCGCAATGACTTCCTCCGTGACCGCAAATTCCTTGTCCTCGTATGTAATGCCCTTGTATTCGCCCAGAATCACCTCGGGCTTCACGATGACCGTCGCCTTGAACAGCAAAGGTTTGCCCGCTTCCATCTGAACAACATCGATGACAGGGCGCTCAACCGGGCTGAGTTTTGCTTCCTGCACAGCCGTGGAATACGCCTCCGGCAGCAAGATGTCAAGCGCATCCTGATACAGCGTTTCCAGTCCAAAACGCGCTTCAAAGATGCGCCGGGGCACCTTGCCTTTGCGAAATCCCGGTACGTTCACCCGCTGAACCACTTTCCTGAACGCGCGGTCCAACGCGGACGCCACCCGTTCCTCTTCAACTTCAATCTCCAGTACGCCTGCGTTCGGCTCCGTCTTTTCCCACTTCACGGCCATCAAAACGTCCTCCACTCCGCAAATGGCGTCTCAGGAGGGATTCGAACCCCCGACCCACAGCTTAGAAGGCTGTTGCTCTATCCAGCTGAGCTACTGAGACGCAGTGTCCACCTCATGTAAAACAGTATTATTATAATGATCCGTCTATCGCGTGTAAAGCCCAAAACACGACACGCGCGGCGGCGCAGCTCCGGTCACGCCGATCGCGCGCAATCACGGCCCGGCCCGGAAGCGTCGAATCAACTCCCTGAGAGCGGCCGTTCGGTGACTGATCCGCTGTTTTTCATCGGAGCTCATTTGGCCAAACGTCTTCCCGGAGGGAGGATAGTAAAAGAGCGGATCGTATCCAAACCCTCCCGCGCCCGCGGGCTCCATGGCGATCCGTCCCTCACAGGTTCCCATCGCGGTCCATTCGCCCCGTCCTGGCGCCAGCAGGACCAGCGCCGCCACGAAGCGAGCCCTGCGTTCACAGGGCGGCACTCCCCGCAGCCGTTCCAGCAACAGCGCCTGCCGATCCAGATCGCTGGCTTGCGATCCGGCAAAGCGGGCAGAGTATACGCCTGGCGCACCGTTCAGAGCATCGACGACGAGACCGGAATCGTCCGCAAGCACCGGCACGCGCCACTTTGCCGCTGCAAAACGGGCCTTGATCAGGGCGTTTTCGAGAAAACTGGCTCCCGTCTCCTCTGGACCCTCGGCGTCCGTGGGCAGGGGCTCAATGAAGGCCGCCATTCCGCCCAGCGAGTTCGCAAATTCGGTAAACTTCCCTGCGCTGTGCGTCGCAATCATCAGACGTTCCAGCATACGCATTGCACCCGATCCCTGTGACCGACCTCACGCTGGCATGCAAAGAAGGTGGCCGTCACGGCCATATTCTCCCGTCCGCCTTGCGCTCCGAGCACCACACATGTAGAGGTTGTTCAAAATGGGGTCAGAACTCCCCGGCGTCTCACAGTGTCCGGCCGATATCTCGGCCCAATTCTCCCAGGACCTGACGCTGCATCTCGATCAACTGCTGAACCCCAAGTTCCGCGAAGTCCAACAGCGACGAGAGTTCAGCACGCGAAAACGTCGTCGTTTCTCCGGTGCCCTGAACCTCCACCAATTGCCCGCTTCCCGTCATCACTACGTTCATGTCGACGCTCGCCGTCGAATCCTCGCTGTAGCGCAGATCCAGCAACATCTCCTGGTTTACGATCCCCACGCTCGTCGCAGCCAGATAGTCGCATACAGGCAGCTTCGCAAACACGCCGCGCTGACGCATTGCGCCCAGCGCCTCCACGATCGCTACGAATGCTCCGGTAATGGCGGCCGTTCGCGTACCGCCGTCAGCCTGTATCACATCACAATCGATCCACAGGGTTTTTTCTCCCAGCGCCTTCATGTCGATCACCGCTCGCAGGGCGCGTCCGATCAACCGCTGAATCTCCATCGTGCGTCCGCCAACCTTGCCGCGCGTCGACTCACGTTGCGACCGTTGCTCTGTGGCGCGTGGCAACATCGCATATTCCGCCGTTATCCATCCTTTTGCCGTACCGCGCAGAAACGGCGGCACTTTGTCCTCCACGGTCGCTGTGCAGATTACACGCGTGTCGCCAACACTGATGAGGGCTGAACCCTCAGCGTGTTTGATGTAGCCCCGTTCAATCAGCACCGGCCGCAGATCGTCGGGCCGTCGTCCGTCCATCCGCACTCGCCATCCACCCCCATTTCCACAGCATAGCTCCTGCCGTCATTCTTTTAGAGGTTGTTCAAAAAGGGGTCAGAACTCCCCGGCGCATTGCTGCGTCAGCGCCGCACCCAAACTCCCGCCGCGGCCACGGACTGAAGACCGCCAGTGTTCCCGCCGTCCGCTGCGGTCTAGAGGACATGTGATAAAGTCCGCACAGCAGGCGCTATGATCCCGCATATAGTGTTTGAGGCTCTAATCAAACACTATATGTACCGCAGTGCGCCTGCCAAAATTGGGTTTATCACATGTCCCCTAGCCTCCCGCCGCATCGAAACATTCGCCGCACTCCCATACATCATGGCGGCTGACCGCGATGGCGCGCCCCAGCCACCGAGCGCCTATGTCCGCGAACGCCCCCGCATCCCCGCTGGTCAGGAAGACATGGTTGGGTTCCGTCATGTGCGTGCGCGTCATCTGCTGATCCGCCAATACAAAACTGATATCGCGGGCCGTTTCCTCCGCCGAGTTGATCAGGGTGACAGAAGGGCCCATC
The DNA here is from genome assembly GCA_021793015.1 of Bacillota bacterium. Taxonomy (GTDB): domain Bacteria; phylum Bacillota; class Bacilli; order Alicyclobacillales; family SLC66; genus JAKADD01. Next base: position 2,663 of record JAJYTO010000110.1, on the reverse strand, counting down.
ACCTGCCCTATGGCGCTCGCGAGCAGCGGGTAATGCGTACAGCCAAGAATAAGCGTATCGATGTTCGCATCAGAAAATTCCCGCAAAGAATCCGCTACGACGGGAAGAACTTCCGCGGACGCCGTGAGCCCCTGTTCGACTATGGACACAAAGCGTGGACACGCCACTGGAACTGTTGCAATACCGCGATGTGTCAAATGCAGCGCCCGAGGATAGCTGTTGGAGGAGATCGTGGCATGCGTTCCAATGATCCCCACGCGCTGGTTCGTCGTAGCCGCGATGGCTGCGCGTGCGCCGGGGGCAATCACCCCCAGCACGGGAATGTCATACCGTTCCCGCGCCCAGTCCAAACACACAGCGGTGGCCGTGTTGCAGGCGATCACAAGCATCTTTACCCTCTGCTCCACCAGAAAATCCAAGGCTCGAAAGGTAAACTCGGCAATCTCCGCAGCCGGCCGATCCCCGTAGGGACAACGCGCCGAATCGCCGTAAAACAGGATTTCCTCACGCGGCAATTGACGCCAGATCTCAGACACCACAGTGAGCCCGCCGACGCCTGAATCCATGACTCCAATCGGCTGATTGCGCACATGCCCGCTCCTTTCCCGTATACCCACACCATATTCCCAAACAAAAAAAGCGTCAGCCCCGCCATTCGAGCATCGCCGCTTTCGGAGATCATACGTCGCCCAGATGTTGCTCCAGCGTCGTCAGCGCCATCATCAGCATATCCTGCTCCGAAGAACTGCTACGGGAAAGAACGCGCTCCAAATATTCCCTGCGGGCCTGCAAAACACGGTTGATCACTGCGTGACCCTCCCCAAGGACACAGAGCCGGACCACCCGTCGATCCTCCTGATCCCGCGAACGCTCCACCAAATTGCGCCTTTCCAGCCGATCGACCAAATCCGTCGTGGTGCTGTAGGCCAGGCCCAATTTGGCGCTCAAGTCGCCGATGGTCAGGTTGCTCCCGTCACTCGCGAGAACCAATGCGTCGAACTGCGCCGGCGTGACGCCGACATCGCCCAGGATCGCCCGCCCCTGTTTCCTCACAGTCGACGAAACCTTGCGCAACAGCGCCTCGATTCGATACACCGCATCATGTTCCGTATAGTCTGTCAAGGCCACGACCTCCGACCATTTTTGAGTAAAAGGTGACGGGCAAGCGCCGACAACCTGTCTTCGACCGATCATGTGGGCAGCTATGTAGACCGCGATTTGAGCAACTGTTTAATATACAGGCATGTTCACATTGTACACAGGCTATTTCCATGGAGTCAATCCGAGTTGCGGCGATCGGCAATCCATGCTAGACTGGAGACAATTCGTTCATTGGAAGGTGGCAGGAATCATGTGCCAACGCGTCGTTCTCATGGTGTCGGCGAGCTGAAAAGGGATCAGTCTGTCCTTTTTACACAATCCGAACACCGATGGAGAACTGCGGCGGCAACGATTCCTTTTTCTATGCCCGTGAGGGAATGCCTTTGGAAAAACGGCGGCGTTTCCCGTTTCGCTCTCCATCGGGGCCAGAAAGGTTCTGATGTCGATGAGTATTGTGGAGATTTCCGGATTAAATCACGGTTTTGGAGAGAGAACGTTATGGCAGAACGTTGACGTGAATCTTCTCCCCAGGGAACACGTTGCACTTATTGGGAGAAATGGCGTTGGAAAATCGACGCTGTTGCAGATTCTGGCGGATCACATACCGCATGACAGCGGCCACATCACGTGGACTCCCGGCGTGAAAATCGGATACCTGACGCAGCTTGCGGATCTATCCCGATTCACAACGGTGCGCTCGGCGCTGCAGGAAGCGTTCGCCGACCTGTTTGCCAAGGAACGCGCATTGCAAACGACCGCAGAAGACCTGGCGCACGCCGAAGGCGATGAACTGGAACGGCTGCTGGCCCGTTACGCGCGGATTCAGGCGGAACTCGAACACGCCGGAATCTATGAACTGGGAGCGCGCATCGACACAGTCGCCTCCGGGCTCGGCCTGCTCGAACTGGGTCTGGATCGACCGGTGACAGATCTCAGCGGCGGCCAGCGAACCAAGGTGCTGCTCGCCAAGCTGCTCCTGGAACAGCCGGATGTGCTGCTGCTCGACGAGCCGACCAATTTTCTTGACGTTCTGCATGTCGCATGGCTGACTGACTTCCTGAAAAACTACCCGTTTGCGTTTATCGTCGTGTCCCACGATGCTGATTTTGTGGCAGAGGTGGCGACGGTCATCTGGCAACTGGAAAATTTCTCCCTGACCAGATTCAATGGACCCTACAAAGCGTTTCTCGCCTATGCGGAACAGCGGGCGCTCCAGCACGCCAGCGCCTACTCCAGGCAACAGGACGAGATCAAACGCATGGAGGATTTCGTGCAAAAGAATATCGCCAGAGCGTCCACCACCAAACGCGCCCAGAGCCGCCGCAAGCAACTGGAGAAGATTGACCGCATCCCGCCTCCGGGGACAGCGGCGCCGCCGCATTTCACGTTTCCTCTCGCCGGCGCGCCGGCGCGCTTTGTGATTCGGGCCACGACCTTGGAGATCGGCTATTCCCATTCTCTCTTGCCGCCTCTTGAACTGGAAGTGGAACGCGGCAGCAAACTGGCTCTGATCGGCTGCAACGGAATCGGCAAGTCGACGCTCTTGCGCACGCTGATTGGCG
>JAJYTO010000109.1 GCA_021793015.1 Bacillota bacterium | reverse complement strand
TGTGGGAGTCGCGCTGTTTTCCGGCGCGCGCCGGTTTATCGTGCAATCGCTGCTGATGGTGGTCATTACGTTTTTCTCCACCGTCGGAATGATTGTCGGCGCAGTCCTCGCGCCAGGGCAGACTTCCGTACCCCTCTACGTGAGCGCGGGCATGTGCGCGACCGATCTATTGACGGTGGCGATTGTGCTCGCCTGGATTCATCGGGATTACTGCGCGCCGCTCTTTGTGCGCATTCGCACGCGGACGCTCAAATCGCTGTTGAAATATGGGATTCCAATCTGGGCCGGCAATATTGCAAAATCGTTTCAGCAGTCGTTTCTCATCGTGGTTACAGGCGCCGCATCTGTCGTCGCCGCAGGCTACCTGAACAACGCCATGAAAATCGTTGGCTTCCTAAATATTGTGACATGGGCCTTCAACATCGTCGCCCTTCCGTTTCTCTCAGAGGTGGCCAATGTGCCCCATGAGGCCAGCGCCCGAGCCACATTGTGCTTTCGCTACAACAATTTTGTGCTCTTCCCGCTGACGCTGTTGATTCTGTTGTTTCCTCATTTCATCACGCTCTCTCTGTTTGGCCCTCGTTACATGACGCCGGAGTCGGTGGCCTTCTTGGCCGTGACGGCGCTGGGTGTGCTGATGTCTTCGATCAGCCGGCTTGGCGGTACGCTGCTCAGCGGCATCGGCCGTCCGCGAGCCAATTTCTGGACGATGATCGTGTCAGGCGCCCCGGTCCTGTTCTTGGCTCCCTTGGCGATAGCGCATGATCCGCTTCTCGGGTGTTGGGTATATGCGCTGGGATGGACGCTGTCTGCGGTGTCCCTCCTGTGGTTTCTCGTGCGGGATGGACTGGCTGTCGATTGGCGGCGCGCCTTCGGAGAGCCGCTCATCCCTACGGTCGTTGCGTTTGTTGCCGTTATGATCATGCGGCGAATCATTGATCTACGGGTTGTCCTGATGATCCTGGAGGGCATTTTGGTCGCCTTGCTGACGTGGCGGCTGGAGAGAAGCCCCTCATGGAAGAGGAGCCACGATGCGACGTAAGCGGCGGCCCCATGCGAGCGGCGCTTGACGGCCAGTCATGGAGGACATTCTGAGCAGATTCTGCGGAAACTTGTGTTGCACAGGCGATGACGGGTATCATTGGATGCAGATGCATGCTGTCTGTCCAATGTTTGATGGTCTTTAGCGGCGATGCACGGGTCCAGGGGTAGCAGTGATAAAGCAGATTTGGGCATGCGGCGTCGAACACTGCTATACTGGCAAAGTAGTTGATTTGATCATGATTCCGCCATGCGGACCCTTGGTCAGATATTGAACAAATCCCGCAGATTGCATGTCCTATGCGGTGAGGGGAATAACATGGTCAAGTAACGCTGTGTACCGGAGGGAAGTCGTTTGAACAGCATTCAACTGTTGATCGGATTTATAGCCGTTGCGTTGCAGGTTATTGCCGTTGTGTTTGGCGTGTATCAGTTTGGCGTCTCTCTATTTGGCTTTACGAGGCGATCGGCTCAGAAGTACCAGGCGCCGAAGCGTCGTTTTGCCGTCCTGATTCCCGCGCATAACGAACAGCGGGTCATTGGTTCCCTGCTGGCCAATCTGCAGAAGCTGGACTATCCTCAGGAACTCTATGATGTGTTTGTCATAGCGGACAATTGTGTCGATGACACCGCTGCGGTCTCGCGTTCGTACGGAGTGAACGTATGGGAGAGACAGTCGCTGACGGAACGGGGGAAAGGGCACGCCATTCGATGGATGTTGAAAAATCTCGGCAATTACTCACAAAGATTTGATGCGATTGTCATGTTTGACGCGGACAATCTTGTCAGCGCCAATTTCCTCCGGGTGATGAACGATCATCTGTGCAAGGGCGAGCGAGTGGTGCAGGGGTATCTTGACACCAAGAATCCATACGATTCCTGGGTCAGCATCTCGATGGCGATTTCTTACTGGTACACGAATCGGATGTGGCAATTGGCGCGTCGCACATTGGGTCTCGCATGCGCCCTGGGCGGCACGGGCTTGTGCATAGATGCGGCGCTGTTGCAGCAAATCGGGTGGGACGGGGACACGATTGCGGAAGACACTGAATTTGGCGCGAAGTGCGTCCTTGCAGGGATCAACCCGGTCTGGTCGCACGAGGCCAGGGTATACGATGAAAAACCGGTGACCATTGTGGCCTCGTTGCGACAAAGGCTTCGATGGATGCGCGGCCACTTTTCGTGTGCGGAAAAGTACATATGGTCATTGTTCCGCGACGGAATCAAGGAGCGCAGTCTCGCCAAGGTTGACGCGGCGCTCTATCTGTTTCAACCCGCGAGTTTTCTGCTGGTATTCGCGGCGAGCATTTTCATCGTGATCCAGATCGGCCTGTTTGGCCGACCGGACGCCTTGGTGACTGCCATGAATGCAGTTCCGAACTGGGTGTGGTACGCCGCGAACGGCGCTGTCTTGGTGGAGATGCTGCTGGCCATGGTGATCGACCGGGTGAACTGGAGAGGAATGCTCGGCATCCCGCTATTCCCCATATTCATGCTCACATGGGTACCCATCATCTTCTTTGCTCTGATCACCCGGCATAACCAGAGATGGCACCATACGGTCCATACGCGGGCCATTCCGTTTCAGGACATGCAGCGTCCGCACTAGCGTCCAGGCCGTGACTTGGAGTTGTGACCTAAGCTTTGACAGGCTGCGACTTAGAGTTTCGACTGAACTGTGACCGGGCCATGGTTGAACTGTGAGCGGGCGGCGGTCGGAGAGACATGGCAAGGGAATTTTATGAAGGAGTCATTATAGTGTTCGAGTTGCCTGTACCTGACCATGTACGCAAAATTGCCGCAGCGTTGAATGTGGGAGCGAATCAGGTGCGGGCGGCCATTCGCTTGCTGGATGAAGGAAATACGATTCCTTTTATCGCCCGGTATCGGAAAGAAATGACGGGAGAACTGGACGAGAACCAGTTGCGCAAGATCGCGGGTCTGTATGAATCGGAACGGAATCTGCATGGACGAAAGCAGGATGTCCTGCGCCTGCTTACGGAGCAGGGTGTGATGGCCGATGAGGCGGCGGCGGCGCGGTTGGTCGGCGATATTGCGGCCGCCGGGACACTGGCGGAAGTGGATGACATCTATCGACCCTATCGCCCCAAGCGGAGGACCCGCGCATCGATAGCCAAAGATCGGGGTCTTGAACCGCTTGCGCTCTGGATGCGGCAGGCTGGCAATCGCGGATTGGACAAAGCACAGGTATGGGCGTTCGCCGCGCTGTTCGTGTCGGAGGACACTGGAGTGACAACAGAAGAGGACGCCTTGCAAGGGGCTGCGGACATCATCGCGGAGGAAGCGGCGGATGACGCGCCCACGCGGCGCTGGATCCGCATGGCGACCTGGCGCGACGGCGTGGTCCGCAGCAGCGCCGTGCAGGCGGCCGCCGAGAGTGTGTATGAAGCCTATTACGATTATGCGGAACGGGTGGCGAAAATACCGCCGCATCGGGTTTTGGCCATGAATCGCGGTGAACGCGAGGGGTTTCTCAGAGTATCCATCTCTGCTTCGCAGGACATCTTTGTGCGATATTTGACTGAACGGTGCGTCTGGACCGGCGATGTCGCCAAAAGCAGGCCCCATCTCGATTCATTTGTCGGCGCGTTTCTGGAAGATGCGGTGACTGACGCGTACAGGAGACTTCTCGCCCCGGCCATTGAACGGGAGATCAGGGCAAGCCTGACGGAACGGGCGGAAGAACACGCGATTCATATATTTGGCGAGAACCTGTCAAATCTGCTCATGCAACCGCCGATTCGCGGCAAGACGGTGCTCGGCGTGGACCCGGCTTACCGTACGGGGTGCAAACTGGCGGTTGTCGACGATACTGGCAAATTGCTTGAGGTGGGCGTCATTTATCCCACGCCGCCCCAAAGCAAGGTGGAGGCGGCGCAGCGCGAAGTCCTGCGACTGCTGGGGCAGTATGATGTGGAACTCATTGCGATTGGGAATGGAACGGCGTCCAGGGAGACGGAGGCGTTTATCGCGAAGTGTGTGGGCGCATGTCGGGAGGAGACTGGCAAGGCGGTGCCATACGCGATGGTGTCAGAGGCGGGAGCGAGCGTGTACTCTGCGTCCCCGTTGGCAGGTGTTGAGTTTCCTGAGTTGGACGTGGCGGAGCGCAGCGCCGTTTCTATCGCGCGGCGCATCCAGGATCCATTGGCGGAATTGGTCAAGATCGATCCCAAAGCAGTCGGCGTGGGACAATATCAACACGACGTGTCGCAAAAGAGACTCGATGAGACGTTGGCCGCTGTTGTGGAAACGGCTGTCAATCGGGTCGGCGTGGATGTCAATACCGCATCAGCCAGCTTACTGTCTTACGTGGCTGGACTGAATCGAACCGTCGCCAGAAACATGGTGGACTTTCGGGAGAAAAACGGGCGCTACCGGAATCGCCGCGCCCTCGCGCATGTGCCGCGGCTGGGCCCGAAGACGCTCGAGCAGTGCGTGGGGTTCCTGCGTGTCACGGATGGGGACGAGGCGCTTGATGCAACTCCCATTCATCCGGAGTCATACGGGGCGGTGGCGAGTCTGTTGCAGCGCACCGGGAGCGCCAAGTCAGTGATCAGGGATCCTCGGGAGCGCCAGGAATGGATACGGCAATTGCGGTCCGTTTCCGTGGAGACGCTCAGCGCCCAGACGGGAGTCGGGGCGCCGACTCTGCGCGATATTCTCGATGCGCTGGAACGTCCAGGAAGGGATGTGCGGGACAATGCGCCTGCGCCAGTGTTGCGCACAGACGTCCTCAAGCTGGAGGAACTGGAAGTCGGCGCACTGTTGACCGGCACCGTTCGCAATGTCGTGGATTTCGGCGCATTTGTCGACGTAGGGCTCAAACATGATGGCCTGGTCCATGTCTCCGAACTGTCCGACCGGTTTGTGAAGCACCCGATGGATGTGGTGTCAGTCGGCGATATCGTAACGGTGCGCGTGCTTCAGGTGGATGCGCAGAGACAGCGGCTTGGCCTATCGATGAAGACTGCGCTTGCAGAGCGGCCATAGTTGCTGTGCTGCGGTCCGTGCGCAGCAGAGGATATTTGCCGCAGTCTGCATGATACGAGTGGAGGAGGCTGTGAATCGTGAGCTTGGCGGAGGAGTATTTGCGGTGCGCGCGTGAAGCGTTTGAAGGGGCCAAACGTCTTGGAGACCGGACCATGGAGCAACTGGACTATGACGAACTGCACTATGCGCCGAACGACGAATGCAACAGCATGGCCATTATTGTCAAACACATGGCGGGAAACATGCGTTCCCGCTGGATTGACTTTCTGACCTCTGACGGGGAGAAGCCGAATCGCAACAGAGACGCCGAGTTCGAAGGCGGATATGGTTCCAGGGAGGAACTGTTGCAAGACTGGAATTCGGGTTGGCAAGCGGTGTTTGACGCCATCGACCGTTTGGTTGAGGACGACCTGATGAAGACAGTCTACATTCGCGCGCAGGCGCATTCTGTGATTCAGGCGATAGAGCGACAGGTGTCGCACTATGCGCAACACGTTGGACAGATGGTGTACCTCGGCAAGCAAATCAAGGGGTCACAGTGGAGAACTCTCAGCATCGCCCGCGGCAAGTCGCTCGAACATTGAAACGATTCGGCGGCCGAGCCGTGGCTAGGCAGGGGAATGAGGCAAAGGACAAGCTGTGGACCGCGATCTTTGTGTCTGGCGTAGGTGTATCGAGCATCGGCGACTTCATGTATCTCGTGGCCATCAACATATTGGTGCTGGATAAGACCCGTTCCGCCGCTGCTGTGGCCGGCCTCTGGGTGGTGTCAAGATTCGCGGCGCTGCTGGTGGGGCCCTGGGCTGGAAGCGTCAGCGACCGGTTGCCGCGCCGAACGCAACTGATTGCGATTGAAACCACGCGCGCATTGCTTGTTGGGTTGTTGCCGCTTTGTTCCCACATCGCTCTCATCTACGCTGTGCTGTTCCTGCTGGGAGCGTGCAGCACCTTCTTTGGAAGCGCGTTCCTGCCGTATCAGACGATGCTGATCCCACAGGAACGTCGCAAGCGTGTCAATTCGCTGACCAGCATGTTCAGGTACAGCGCCTTTTTGGTGGGTCCGGCGCTCGCAGGCGTTTTGTTGCAGCGGGGAGACGCCTCACTTCCCCTATGGTTGGATGCGGCCAGTTTTCTGGTGTCTGGGCTGACATTCTTCCTGTTGCCGGAGTTCCCGGTTCCGACCGCGCGATCAAACAGCAAGAATCCGTGGCTGCTTCTACGGATGGACTGGAGATGCGCTCTGCAATTCTTGCAGGGCAACGCGCTCTTCACAGTGTTGTTTGGCTTGACCACCATCATCTCGACGCTGGCACTGACCGCAGATTCCCAGGAAGTCGTGTTTGCGCGACAGGCGTTGCATTTGGGCCGATTTGGATACGGAATGATGGTTGTTGCGGCGGGTGTCGGTTTTGTATCGGGTTCATTGGCCCTTTCCGTGTTCGCCAAGCGCATGGCCACCTCATGGCTCCTGGGTGTCGGGATGCTGTGCGAGACGGCCGGTTATGTGATGTATGCCTTGGCCCACAGTTTTTGGTGGGCTGTTGGCGGCCTCGTGATCCTGGGGCTGTTCGGTTCCGCCGCCAATCTGGGCTTTATGACGTACAGGCAGCACGCGGTGCCCATTTCGCATATGGGGCGCCTGAACAATGTGACAGGACCTCCACAACAGATGCTGAACATCGCGTTCATTCTTGGTGGAGGGGCGTTGGCGAACGCGTACGGTGTGCGTACATTGATGCTCGGCATGACCATCCCGATGTGCGCGGCGGGACTTGTGGTCGCGGGGATTGCAGCGGCGCCGGGATACCGGGCGAGACTGTCGGCCGCCGATGCGGTCAACGTGGACGTTCGATGAACCCTTGTCATGTCCATATAAAGCGGCGACGACGAAAAATGAGCTGCGGATGTCGAACGTCCCCTCATTCGCTGGAATCGAGAATGTGAAGAAGTTCCGCAGTGGTATACATCTGGCAAATGGAGCGCGCTTCTTCAAAGTCGCGGTCTTGACTCCACACCGGCCAGCCATGTTCTACAGCTGCAGCCAAGGTGGGAACATCATCCGGATCGCGCCGTTCCATGACCGCCACGGCTTGGTTCCAGGCGGCAGAATGAGGCACAACGATGATGTTGATTAAGGGAATGGCATTCCAAACGGACCACAACAACGATTCATCCAGCTTCTTTCGACTGGCCAGAACCGGAATGTACTTCTCTACTTCGCGTTGTACATCCGGAGTGGCGTACAGCGTCGGTGCATTGGGATGCAGCAAAATCCGACGAGCCGCCGCTCCACCGATGAGGATCGACAGCAACGCATTCGCGTCAATGACGATCTTTTCGATAGGTTTCAAAATCGGCCAGAACCTCCTCCTCTGTCACACCCGCTATCGCCATGTGTTCCTGTATTTGTTTGGCGAGCTGTGCGTACAGAAGCCGCTGCATGTCCTGCACGGGTAACATGGATTCATCCCACGGAAGGAACACACCGGCTGGTTTAGACCCGCGCATCACAATGATGGGTTCCTCACTTCGGAAATGTTCCGTCGCATGGTCCCGAAATTCCCGTACACTAACCATTTTCATATGTGGTCACCTCCGTGACCATAGTATACACCAGATCATGATACTTGCTACGCCTATTTGCTTAAGATGTATAATGGCTGGGGCGCAGAAGCTGTTGTTGGTACCGTCCGCAAGCGGTTGCAGGGGAATGAATGAAGCGGCATGGCATAGATTGGAGTGACTATCAAATGTCTGCGACAACATGGGGGTGGTTGCCACGACCATGATTCCAGGAGATCTTCTCACTGCGGTATTGATTGTGTTCCACGTCATTCGAAACGGACGACAAAGCAATTTCAAGGGAATCATTTTGCAAATATTAGGATCGTTTTGCGTTGGATGGTCATTAAATTTGCTTATGAATGTTGCGACAGCCCCTTCAACCACGTTTGCGGCGTTTTCTATCTTCTTTACCGCGGTCCTGTCAATCGCTTTTTACGCATGGGCGCACGCTAAGCGGAAGGGGCAATCAGCATCATCTGATAACGGTTGGTCATGACGGGCAATTGGGCGTCAGGATCAAAAGCGTCCATCCGACGAGTCCGATATTGTGAATTCCCAATCCCATCACCACTCATATCCGAATGTTCCTGCTCATCAAGAATACCATTGTCGCAATGCAAAATGCGGCGATTTTATGTTGGGGACAAATCAATATGGCGGCCCCGTGATCTCCGCTTCGGGGCCGTCGCTCTCTTAAAATTGGAGAGGAGTCGCCTCCAATGCCGCGTCACCGCCGCCATGGCGTTGACAAGACGGGAGGGTTCGCTTACACTCAATGCGTAAGGATACGCTTACGCATTGAGTGTAAGCGAACAATGATGCATGGGGGTTGGCATGGATGGTGTTCTGGCGGCGATTACGGATCCAACACGTCGCCGCATACTTGATTTATTGCGGGAGCAACCGCTGACGGCGGGCGCGATTGCAAAACATGTTCCCGAGATGAGTCGCCCGGCGGTGTCTCAACATTTGGCGGTCCTTCGCTCGGTGGGATTGGTCGAACCGAGGCGGAGCGGGCGACTGGTTGTCTATACCCTGTGTGCGGCGCCGCTGCAACCCATCTGGGATCACTGGCTGTCACGATACGCCGAACTTTGGTCCGACCGGCTGCTCCAGTTGAAAGAGGTTGTGGAAGCGCAGGAGGGTTGCGATGCGCAGGACAGTCATTCGGAACGAGATGCGGAAGGAGACAAAGGAGGAAGGCGCGCAGATGGATGCTGAAGTTACTTGCAGGATCGAAGTTTCGCCCAAGCGGGTGTGGCAGGCGCTGACGGATGGACGGGAACTTGGCCGCTGGTGCTGCGAGTCCGCAACGGTGACAAAGGATGGGTGCGTGTGGCGCAGCGCACGGCCGTTCGGTCGGGATGTGGGCGGCGCAGTGATCCTGTGGCGCGATGGGGAAGCATTTTCTTTTGTGTGGGAAATGGGACATGCGCAAACGACGGTCGCCATCGAAGCGGTGTCCACCATAGAAGAGGGTATGCCGCCGGGCAATTTTACGCAGGTGACGATTCGGCATTGCGATGTGCCGGAGGATTGGGTGCAGGGAACCCCATACGTGCAATCGGATTTGACGGTTCTCTGGAACGTGTGGCTCAGGCAACTGCGGTTCTGGCTTGAAAGGGCAGAGACGCTGCCCGTGTTTCAATTTGATCCGGCGCATCCCTCTGACATGCTCGTGCGCGCGATTCTGATCGATCGCGAACCGAATGGAGTATGGCCGTACATAGTCGACGAAACGCTGCGTCACAGTTGGTTTCCAGAGCCGATGGGACCGGAACTGGGGCGTGTCGAAGGCGTCAGTGCGACCTATGAGTGGATTCAGGATGCGCCCGGCGACGTGACATTTGCGCTTGAGGCGGTGGCGGGCGGGCGAACGCTCGTATTCGTGCGTCACCGCGCCTGGCCTGCGCACCTGTCCTTTGATTATCAGATTGGCTGGCATGATTATTTGTGCGCGCTCGCGGAAAGAGCCGCTCGGCCTGTGATTCGCCAGTCCGTCTGGATCGCGGCTCCGCCCGATTGCGTATGGCCATTCCTGACTAGCCAGGAAGGCATGCGACAGTGGTACTCCGAAGAAGCCGAATTCGAACCGCACGTGGGCGGCCGAGTGGTCGCTTCCGACTATGGCGTGCAACTGGTCGGCTATGTGACTGAGATGGAACGGGAACGAAAACTCGCTTTTACGTTTGCAGAAGAGGATACGGTCGGAAAGCAGCCGCCATTTTTGATCACGCTCGAACTGTGGCCGGAAAACGGGGGGACGCGCGTGTTTTTGACCCAAGCGGGATTTGACGCCCTGTCTCCAGAATCGCAACAGAGAATTTTTGACGGGTACCGCCGGGGATGGTCGGATGCGCAGGAACTGCCCCGTTTGGCGGCGGCTGTCATGCGGTCGGCCAATTTGTCGAACGGGTAGAATTCGAACGATGATGATGACTGTGGCGGCCAGTTGCCGTCTGACACAGTGCCGGAGGTGTCCGCCGCATGCAAAGAAGCGATGGGTTCCATACGTTTCCGTCTCCCGGCGGCCATCTCTGTGGACTGGCATGGGATGGGTCGCATCTGTGGCACTCGGACGGAACGGCCAATCGAATCTATCGGATCGATCGCTCCAGCGGCGAGGTGCTCGGAGACATCGCATGCGACAACGTGCGCACATGTCTCGCGTTCGATGGACGGTTTCTTTGGCAGATCGCGGGGACACCCAAGCGAATTCGCGTGATCGATCCGGACGGCGGCCGAACGATGCGAGAGATCGAATTGCCCGAAGATGCAGAATCCGTGTGCGCACTGACAATCGATGACCATTCGTACTGGTTGGGATCGAAAACGACAGGAATCGTCCAGCGGCGGGACCGGACCACTCATGCTGTGATGCGCACTCTGCAGACGCAGGGGTCAGTGCACGGTTTGGCGATCGCGGGCAATGTCCTGTGGTATACAGATTATCCCGCGTCCGCCCTGGTCGCCATGGAGATCAACAGCCAGAGGGAATTCTTTCGCCGCGAGTTGCCCGGACATCCAACCGGACTGTGCTCAGATGGGGAGCGGCTCTGGTACTGCGATTACACGCACCAGGCGATTGTTGCACTCGACCTCAGGGCTTCTGAATGATTCCAAGGATTCGTGCGGACAAATCGGCATCCCCAGACACGAAATGTGATACAGTCAAGTTATTGCCGCGTCACGAAGAGGCGGTTTTGCGATGAAATGGTCCGAGGTTCGTGAACCTTTTCCCAATCAGTTCGTATTGGTTGAGGAACCTGCAATCGCACGTGGAAGGCGACAGGGTGTTGGTGGACGATGTGGCAGTTGCGCGGGCCGTTCCTGAGGAGGAAGCTGCCAAAACTCTGATGCAATGCAGGGACAAAATGTTTGTCTATCACACATACAGTGACTCGGTTGTAATTGAGTTGCGACGCAGACCGGGATTGAGGGGGAGACTGGGTGCGCATTGAATACTCCCAGGGTCCCCTGCGAGGCACTTGGTTATGTCGTGCATGGGCGGGTTAGCGACAGAGGACATAACAGGTTAGTGCCGAACTTGTATGTCACTATACCAGAGGAGTGTGCACATTCGATGAAGACTCTGTTTCAGTATAACTGGCAGGTTCGTTATGACTGGTTCTCTTGGTGCAAAACTATTTCAGAAGAAGAATTGCTCAAGGCACGGGTCGGTGGGGTTGGTGGAATTCTGCAGACACTGTTTCACGTTGTGGTGGTCGAATATAGTTGGATTTGTGATTTGACAGGGCACCCTGACATTGAGGACAAGTTTGAACGACAAGTGAGCCTCGACCAAGTGGTCTCACTGTCCAGAAAACTTCATCCTGTGGTCAGTGACTTCGTTTCGAACTGGACGGATACGCAGGAACGCCAGACGGTGACAGTTACTGTAACAGGTCAAGCAGAGACATTTCGGTATGGCGAGGTTTTACGCCATGTTATCGCCCACGAAATTCATCACATCGGTCAATTATCTGTGTGGGCAAGGGAATTTGGGAGAGAACCTGTTACAGCGAATTTAATTCGAAGAGGACTCTTCGGGTGAGCCGCTCTGTCGTGGGCAGGAATAGTCAATAAAGACTCTATCAGAAAAGTCTGTGTTATGGGTATATCAGAACGGTCAACGGGGATTGTTGAAATGTGCCTGCCGACTGAGGAAGAACTGAAAGCGGAAATTCAGCGTGAGCGCGAATTGATTGAGCGCAGGCTAATTGAGGATGAAAAGCAGGAGGCTTGTATGCCAATTGGACTGAAACGCGGCGTAGTTGAACTCGCCGACCATGACCCTGAATGGGAACAACTCGCCCGCGAAACCATCGAGCGGCTTTGGCATGTCTTCGGTTCGATTGCCAAGGATATTCAGCATGTGGGCAGCACGTCCATTCGGGGCATAAAGGCGAAGCCATGTATTGACATCGCGGTTGCCGTGAATAATCCCACAGAAGTGAAGAAATTAATTCCCACGCTGGAAGAAGCGGGATTCCTATACCGCCCAGACCCAAACAAAACTTGGGATATCTTCTTTGTCTATAGCGATGTTACTCTTGGCACACGATCACATCATGTTCATGTGGTTCAATCAGAAAGTGACACTTGGTATGACTTTGTCCGCTTTCGTGATTACTTAAATAACTGTCCGCAGATTGCCAAGGATTACGAGGCGGTCAAACTCAGTTTAATGGAAAAACACAAGCATGATCGACCCGAATACACAAAAGAAAAACACAAGTTTATTGCAAAAACGCTGAAAGATGCGCAAATATGGGCTTACCTGCACGAAATCCCCGTCTCCGCCACTTTCACCAAAATCGAGCCGCTGAACAAGGGTTGGTCGAGCGACAAGAAGTATTATAGCGAAACCTCTGACGGGCGGCGGTTTCTGCTTCGCGTTGCCGATATATTGGAGTATGACCGCAAGAAATACGAGTTTGAGATGATGCAGCGTGTTGCCACTCTTAACGTTCCGATGTCGCAGCC